>NZ_BADK01000879.1 GCF_000333595.1 Azospirillum sp. B506 | reverse complement strand
CGGGTTCCACCACGTCAGTGGCGACATGGGTGGCCTCGACACGGCAGCCGTGCGGGACAGGGTGTCGGGCGATGTCGGCGCAGGGTTCGTCGCCCAGGCCGTTCGGGCCGGGTTTCGGATTCGCGGCCATCACCACCACGCGCTTGGCGGCGGTCAGCAGGGGAAGGGCATCGCCGACGGCGCGTGCCGCCTCGCGGCTGCCGTTCCAGCCCACCAGCACCCGCTCGCCGATCGACGAGAAGCGTCCGGCATAGGGCACGACCAGAAGCGGCCGGCCGCACTCGAACAGGAGGTCGGCGGGCTGGGCGACCGGCTGGTCACGGTCGCGGTCCGGATCGGGCTGGCCCACCACGACCAGATCGGCGTAACGGCCGCGCACGGCGGCGGTGATGGTCGGATCGCCTTCCTGCACCAGCCATTCCGACCGGTCGCTCAGTCCGTGGCGGCGCATGACGTCGTCGAAGACCGCCTGCATCCGGTTCGTCTGGTCCTGTTGGCTCTGGCGGCGGCTTTCGCGTAGCTCCTGCGGGATTTCGAGTTCGATGTAGCCGGGGAGCATCGTATCGGTGGAGGTATAGAGCGCGGTCAGGTGCGCATCGCACCGCACTGCGAGCCGTGCCGCGAGGTCGAGACGCGCTGCGGACGCGGGCGTGTCATCGACGACGACCAGGAAATCCTTGAGAGCCATGGCGTGAGTCCTGCCCAAAAGTTGATCGTTGCCCTTCGTCGGGGCTTCGGGGGCAGTGGCGGTCAGGGCGGCGCCGGGCCGGGCCGGGCGGCATCCTCCGCGTCCTTGGCCCCACTTGTGTTGGCAGTATAAATCCGCCTGCGGCCACCGATGCCCTTCCATTACAGGGTACAGCCATGCCATCGCCGCGTTCCTGCACTGCACAAGGGAAACCGGCGGCCTGATCCTTCGGCCGGCAATGCAATCGCAAGCAGTTGTCGGTTGGACAAAGCTCCAAGAGAACTCCTGAGTTTTGCCACAACGGAAGAGAAAATCCTGATTGTACCTGCCATGTCTGTGCAACCACGGCTTGAGCGAATACTATATTATGCCCATGGATATGCCTATGTGTCTCCGTCCCATCGCCTGTAGAAATGTCCAAGCTCTGCTGCACTATGGCCGCTTTGGTTTTGACGGGCGGGTGACACTTCGCGTAAGTGTTGGGTATCGATTTCCTGATGAGTACCCCGCTCTATCCTCGCCATGAGTCCCGATCCCCGAATCACCGCGCTGGCCGACGCTTTATCGGGTGCCACTTCCGGCGCGCCGGGGCTTGACGCCCTGCGTCAGGTTCTCGACGCCATGACGGTGAAGGTGGCGTTGATGGACCCGCAGCGGCGGCACATCTACGCCAACCGCGCCTATCTGCAGATGATGGGGACGACGCTGGAGCAGGCGGTCGGCACCACCATCGGTACGCATCTGGGGCCCGAGCTGCAGCGCAGCACCATGGCGCTGGCCCAACGCGCACTGGCAGGCGAGACATTGCAGACGGAAGGGTGGATCACCCAGGCCGACGGCCAGCAACGCTATGTCATGCGGCTGCATGCTCCGCACCGGCTCGAAGACGGCAGCATCGCCGGCTACTTCGTCGTCCTTCAGGACATGACCGAACGCCGGCAGGTGCAGGACGACCTGTTCCGGCTTGCCTACTACGATCCGGTGACCGGGCTGGCGAACCGCCTGATGCTGCTGAAGCACATGGCGGACTACCGCAACATGGGCGAGCCTTTCACGCTCGTCATCCTGGACATCGACCGCTTCGCCGAAATCCGCAGCAGTATGGGCCAGGGCTTCGCCAACGAGGTGCTGGACGGTCTGGCCCAGCGGATGGCGGCGCAGGCCACCGCCTTCGACCTGATCGCCCGTGTCAGCGACCATGCCTTCGCCATGCTGGCGGGCGGAGCCTGCGACCGGGCGGCGCTGGAAAGCGCCATCGACGATCTGGGCGCCGTGGTGCGCTCCGCCCGCTCCAGTTCCGGCGGCACGGTGTTCCTGTCCGCCAGCATCGGCGTCGCCGTCTCCATGCCGACCCATGAACGTCCCGACGATGTGCTGCGCGATGCCGAGATCGCCACCGCCCGCGCCCGCGAACAGGGCGGCGGCCGGCAGGCGTGGTTCGACCCGGCGATGCACTCCCATGTGGTCGAGCAGGTGCGGCTGGAGCATGATCTGCGCAGCGCCCTGGTCTCGGGCAGCGACCTGTGGGTGGCCTACCAGCCGATCGTGGAGATGGTGACCGGCGGGCTGGCCGGGTTCGAGGCGCTGATGCGCTGGAACCACCCCGAACGGGGCAACATCCCGCCCGGCATCTTCATCCCCATCGCCGAGAGCACCGGTCTGGTGGTGTCGCTCGGCACCTGGGTGCTGCGTCAGGCCTGTCTGCAGATCGCAGCGTGGCAGGACCGCCGCGAACCGGGCTCCGCCCCGCTGTTCATGAGCGTCAACCTGTCCACCCACCAGCTGTCCGACCCCAACTTCGTCCAGGTCGTGCGCGACGTCCTGCGCGAGACCGGGGTGGAACCATCCTGGATCAAGCTGGAACTGACGGAAAGCGCCGTCATGGACAAGGCGGAACAGTCGATCCGCCTGCTGCGCGACCTGCGGGCGCTGGGCATCAAGCTGTCGATCGACGATTTCGGCACCGGCTATTCGTCGCTGTCCTACCTGCACAAGCTGCCCATCGACAGCCTGAAGGTCGACCGGTCCTTCGTCTCGGCCATGCATCAGTCGGAGGAAAACCGCGCCATCGTCCGCATCATCATGGATCTGGCGCGCCTGTTGGGCTTCGACGTGATCGCCGAAGGCATCGAGACCAGCGCCGATGCCAACCTGCTGCGGGCGCTGGCCTGCGATTATGGCCAGGGCTACCACTTCGCCCGTCCGCTGCCGCCGGAAGAGGCGGGCAAGCTGGTGGGCGGGGAGTTGCCGTGGCAGATGCCGCGGTGAGGGGGCGTTCGATGGCGTTGAGCGTGGTTTAACGGCCTCGCCTCATCCCCGAACTCCCGGACCTCACTTCCCCCGAACGAACTTCGGCGTCCCCGCCACGCTGGGCAGCAGGCGGATGGCAAAGGGGCTGGTGCGGTTCAGCGCTACCGCCTGCGCCGGGCCCGGCACCATCTCGTGATAGCCGACGATCAGGTCGTCGCCCGTTTGCTTCACGCTGTCGATTGTGACGCCATAGCCGGCGGTATCGCGCGGCCCCAGGAACACCGCCACCGCCATCCGCCCGCCGGGCAGCGAGGACGGGGCCGGCTCGCCGACCCGCGCCCACAGCGCGCTCCATTCGCCGGAGTCGCGGGCGACGACATAAGCGCGCTCGGCGGCGCTGCTGCGGTCGCCCTGCCAGACGGTGCCGGCCTCCGCCTGTGCCGGCAGCAGGTTGCCGTCGGTGCCGCCGCCGGACTGGCAGGAGGCCAGAAGCAGTGCGGGAGCGAACAGAAGCGGGATCAGAAGCGGGATCGGACGGAGACGGGATGGCAGCGTCATGGGACGGTCAGGCGCTCCGTGGCAGGATCGTCTCGACCAGCGACGCCCAATAGCTGGCGCCGGTGGTCAGGATCGCGTCGTTGAAGTCGTAATGCGGGTTGTGCAGGCGGCAGGCCGGGCCGCGATGGCCGCCATGGCCGAGCCAGATGTAGGCGCCCGGCCGCTCCTTCAGCATATAGCCGAAATCCTCCGCCGCCATGGTCGGCGGCGGCGCCCAGACCACATTCTCCTCGCCGACCACCCTGGCGGCGGCGCTTGCCGCGATGCGGGCCTCCGGCTCGCTGTTGACGGTCGCGGGATAGCCGGGGCGGAAACGCAGCTCGGCCTTGGCGCCCAGCCCTTCGGCGATGCTGGAGACGAGGCGGCCGAACTGTTCCTGGATGCGGCGGTGGTTCTCTTCCGAGAAGGTGCGCATGGTGCCGAGCATCCGTGCGCTGTCGGGGATGACGTTGGCCGCGGTCCCGGCCTCCACCACCGTGATCGACACCACGGCGCTCTCGGCCGGGTTGGTGCCGCGGCTGACCAGGCTCTGCGCCGCGGTGATGATATGGGCGGACACCAGCACCGGGTCGATGCCGCGGTGGGGCATGGCGGCGTGGGCGCCATGGCCGGTCACATGGATTTCGAACTGGTTGGCCGCCGCCATCACCGGGCCGGGATGGACGGCGATCTGGCCGGCCGGCAGCTCCGGCCAGTTGTGCAGGCCATAGACCTGCTCGCAGTCGAACTGCCGGAACAGCCCGTCGTCGATCATCCGCTTCGCCCCGCCAAGCCCTTCCTCGGCCGGCTGGAAGATGAGGTGGACGGTGCCGTCGAAGTTCCGGGTCTCCGCCAGATAGCGGGCGGCGCCCAGCAGCATGGCGGTATGCCCGTCATGGCCGCAGGCGTGCATCTTGCCGGCATGGCGCGAGGCATGGTCGAAATCGTTGGCCTCGGGCATCGGCAGCGCGTCCATGTCGGCACGCAGCCCGATCGCCCGGCCGCTGCCGGTGCCCAGCCCCGTCAGCGTGCCGACCACGCCGGTCCCGCCCAGCCCGCGATGCACGGCGATGCCGAACTCCTCCAGCTTCGCGGCGACGATGTCGGAGGTGCGCTTCTCCTCGAACCCCAGTTCCGGGTGGGCGTGGATGTCGCGCCGCCACGCGGTCATGTCGTCCTGGAAGGCGGCGATGCGGGTGTTGATCGGCATGTCTCTAACGTCTGGTTGGAACGGCCGGCGGGCGTTCGGGGGAAACCGGGTGGGAAGGGCGAGGGGACGACGGGGCCGGATCGTTCAGCCGGAGGCGGCCGTGTCGGACGCTGTCATGTCGGACGCTGTCATATCGGGAATCGCCATTCCACGCTGGACCGCCGGCCTTGTGGCGATGGCGTCATGCCAGCGTTTCAGGTTGGGAAAGCGCTCCAGCAGCCCGCCCCCCGCCACCGCGGCGGCGGCGATGAACGGAAAGCAGGCGATGTCGGCGATGGAATAGGACGGGCCGGCCAGATGTTCCGCCTTGCCCAGGCGCTCCTCCAGTGCCGCGTAGCAGCGCATCAGCTCGCCCTTGTACAGGTCGATGGCATGGGGGATGCGGTCGGGCGACCGCGCGGCGAAACGCTGCATGTCGATGGCGGTCGGGCCGAGGTCGCTGATGCCCAGCATGAACCAGCTCATCGCCTCCGCCCGCTCGTCCTCGTCCTCCGGCAGCAGCCGGCCGGTGCGCTCGGCGTAATGCAGCAGGATGGCGCCGGAACCGAACAGGCGCCGCACCCGGCCGCCGGGCAGTTCTTCGACCAGTGCCGGGATCTTGGTGATCGGGCTGACCGCCAGGAAATCCGGCCGCTTGTTCTCGCCGGCGGCCAGATCGACGCGGTGGACGCGGTAGGGCAGTCCCAACTCCTCCAGCAGGATGGAGGCCTTGCGTCCGTTGGGCGTGGGGAAGCTGTAAAGTGTGAGCATGCTGTGGCGGTCCCTGCGCTCCGTCCGGGGCCTGATCCCGGGAGCGATGACGCCAGTCTGGCCGATTTGCGCGGCGAACGCCAGCGACAGCACCAGCGGCAGAACGGGCAATTCCGGGAGTCAGAACAGCGAGGCGCAACCGTCCGGTTTTACGATCCTGACCATCGACGGCGGGTTGGCCGCCAGCTTCGCCTTCGGGCGGATCGGCCGCCGCACAAGTTCGCCTCCGCAGTTCGGGCAGCGCTCTCCCGGCAGTCGGGTGCGGCAGTCGGCGCAGAAGGTGCATTCGAAGGAGCAGATATAGGCGTCCGTCGCCTCGGGTGGCAGATCGCGGTCGCAGCATTCGCAGTTGGGGCGCAGCTCCAGCATGGTGTGGTCTCCGGTTCGGGGATAGGCCAGGGAGGATAGCGGGCTTCGCACGCCAGGGTGAGTGGCGTGGATGCCGATGGCCGTCAAGATCCTGCCAAAGCGATGGACCTTCCCCGACGGGGACTCTACATCGCCTCTGCCCGTCGGCCGAACAGGGCGCGCAGCTTGCGGCCTATGGCGCCGCCCAGCATGCCGTGGCTTCCGCCCGCCTTCGGGAACCAGCCCGGATCGTCGGTCTGGAAGCGGCGGATGACATGGACGAAGGCGTCGACCACCTCGGGGTCGAAGTCGCGTCCCGACCGGTCGACGATCCACGCGATGGCGTCCTCCACCGCCCAGGCACTGCGGTATTGGCGGCTGGTGATCAGCGCGTCGAACACGTCGGCCACCGCCATGATGCGGGCACCGATCGGGATGGCGCTGCCGCGCAGCCCCTCCCGGTAGCCCGAGCCGTCGTAGCGCTCATGGTGGTAGCGCGCGATCTCCGCCGCGATGGACAGCAGCGACCGGCCGCGCAGCGGCACCGCCGCTTCGGCCAGGATGCGGTGGCCGATCTCGGTGTGACGCTGGATCCGCTGCATGTCGATGCCGGTCAGCTCGCCGGGCATGCCGAGCGTCTCGTCCGACACGCTCAGCATGCCCACGTCATGCAGCAGGGCCGCCAGACCGACCTTCTCGACGAAGTCGGCGTCCAGCTCGTCGCGGAACCTCCCCTGCCCGTGCAATTCGCGGGCGATGGAGCCGACCAGCCTCTCGATGCGCTGGAGATGACCGGTGGCGGCGTTGTCCTTGTATTCGGCGAGCGCCCCCATCGCCAGGACGGTGGCTTTCTGCGAGGTGTTCAGCTCCTCGATCAGCAGGGCGTTCTCGAAGGCGATGGAGCATTTGTTGCGGAACAGCTCCATCAGCTGCCATTCGCGGGCGTTGCCGTCGTTGCTGCCCTCCACATAGATCATGCCGGTGATGCCGCCGTTCGCGCGCAGGAGGAGCGCGCAGAAATCGGGTTCGACGATCGTCTCGCTGCCGGGGGACAGCCGCTCCAGCGCCGCTTCCACCCGAGGCTCGCCGAGGTCCGCGACCTCGACGTCCTTCCATTTGGCGAAGCGGCCGGTGGAGGCGCGCACGCGGATCTTGCGGTCGCGCGGCAGCGTGTCGCCCTGGATGCACAGGAGCGCATGATGGCCGATGCCGAGCAGTCCGATCACGCGCGGCAGGATGTTGGGGAACAGCACGTCGGGCGTGCGCATCTCCAGCAGGCCGGTGGTGGCGACCAGCATGCGGGCCAGCCCCTTGCGTCCCGCGGCCAAGGCCTGGAGGCTGGCGAAGGTGCGCAGCTGGCCGGCGACGGCGGTGCGCAGGGCGCGGGGCGTCAGCTCCGCCTTCACCCGCCAGTCGCCGATGTCGTTGGCGGCGATGGCCTCTTCCTCGTCTTCCGTCCCTGTAATGCGGTCATCCGTGCAGACCAGGATGCGGGTGCGCCGGTTGCCCAGCTCGCGCCGCAGATGGTCCAACAGCTCCAGCCCGGCCCTGGGGGTTTCCAGCGCGGTTTCCAGCAGGATCAGCGCGGTGTCGGCCTGCCGCCGCAGGGCCTCGCACGCTTCGGCGGCGGAGGCGGCTCCTGTCAATTCGACTCCGGCGCCGTCGATGGTCAGACCGTCCAGCGCCAATCGGGCAGTGGCCAGCAGCGCTGGGTCGGAATCGACAACCAGAACCTTGAATGGAGGTTTGGCAGCCGGACCACCCGTCTCTTCCAGTGCAGCGTCTTGCGGCATGTCATTCCCGGCGGTTGCGCGTGTGCGGTGCGCATCCGTAAGAGTAATCCCATCACCGCATCTATTCAACCGGTGACAAGTGCCGCCACCACCTCCGACGCCAACAGGGTGGGATTGACCGGCTTGGAAATGACCCGTGTCACGCCCAGCTTGGCGAACGCGGCGGCGGTCAGCTGGGCAGGGACCTTGTCGTCGATGGCCGACAGGATGACGACCGGCATGTCCGGGCGCAGGGTCCGCGCGGCTTGGATGACTTCGAACCCGTCATGCTCCGGCATGATGATGTCGGTGAGGACGAGGTCGAACCGCTCGACATACAGGATGCCGATGGCCTCCGGAGCGCTGGCGCACAGGGTCAGGTCATGACCCTCCTGGCTCAGGATCGCACGGACGAGGTTGCGCGTGACCGGATCGTCGTCAACCACCAGTATCTTGGCCATACGGGTCCCCGTCGCGTTCGTGCCGGGCGCAGATATACCGTGATCCCCGGTCTGCGCCAGCGGCAAGTTTGTGCCTCCGCATTGTCTTCAGGCCAGTCGAAATGTCACGCGGCGTGCAGCCCCGGCTGTGAGAAACAAACCGGCACCGGTCCGGCGGTCTTGGAATGGTCTGTCCCTTTGGGGTAGTGTCCGCCGGCACCCCACGGACCAACAACGAGCAGACGCAAGACCGATGTTGCTTCCCAACGCCGTCCGCCGATTTGCCGGGGCCGTCTTTGCCGGTTCTGTCGTCTCCACCATTCTCGCCACCGGCCTCATGGTCGCCGGTCTGACCGCCGCGCCTGCCGCGGCCGCCGACCCGCGCCATCTCGGCACCTTCAAGGACTGGAATGCCTTCCTGTTCGAGGAGAAGGGCCAGAAGGTGTGCTACATCTCCAGCCAGCCCAAGAAGTCGGAGCCGAAGGCGAAGCGCGGCGACATCTACACGCTGGTCACCCACCGCCCGGCCGAGAAGGCGCTGGACGTCGTCAGCATCATCGTCGGCTACCCGTTCAAGAAAGGCAGCGACGCCGAGGTCAGCATCGACGGCAAGGACTTCAAGCTGTTCACCGATGGCGAGACCGCCTGGGCCCGCGATGCCGATGCCGACCGTGCCGTGACCACGGCGCTGCGCAACGGCAAGCAGATGGTGGTGAAGGGGGTGTCCGGCCGCGGAACCAAGACGACCGACACCTACAGCCTGGCCGGCGTCGGGCAGGCCTATGACGCCATCAACGAGGCCTGTGGCGTGAAGCGCTGATCGCCGCAGCGGTTTACTTGGTTTTTTGCCCCAGAGTCTTTTGACTCCGCACGCTCATGGCCCTATGTAATGGGGCCATGAGCGCCTCCAATCATGCCTCCGCCTTCGTTCTGCCGGCGACCGACGCCGACGGACGCAAGAACCTTGTCGGCCTGTCCCGCGAAGAGCTGGAAGCCGAGATGCTGTCCGTCGGCCTGGAAAAGTTCCGGGCGCGCCAGCTCTGGCACTGGATCTACCACCGCGGCTCCACCGATTTCACCGAGATGACCACGCTGGCCAAGCCGGTGCGGGAAAAGCTGGCCGACATCTACATCGTGGCGCGGCCGACGGTGGTGACGGATCTGAAGTCGGCGGACGGCACCCGCAAGTGGCTGCTGCGCATGCCCGACGGGCAGGAGGTGGAGAGCGTCCACATCCCCGAGGAGGATCGCGGCACGCTCTGCGTCTCCTCCCAGGTCGGCTGCACCCTGACCTGCCGTTTCTGCCACACCGGCACGCAGCGCCTCGTGCGCAACCTGGATGCCGCGGAAATCGTGGCGCAGGTCATGCTGGCGCGCGACATGCTGGGCGAATGGCCGGCGCCGCCCGACGGGCGGATGCTGTCCAACATCGTCATGATGGGCATGGGCGAACCGCTGTTCAATTACGACAACGTCGCCAAGGCGTTGAAGATCGTCATGGACGGCGACGGCATCTCGATCTCCAAGCGGCGCATCACGCTGTCGACCTCCGGCGTCGTGCCGATGATGGAGCGCTGCGGCGAGGAGCTGAACGTCAATCTCGCGGTCAGCCTGCACGCGGTGACCGACGAGCTGCGCAATCTCATCATGCCGATCAACCGAAAGTACCCGCTGCGGGAACTGATGGAGGCCTGCCGCAATTACCCCGGCCTGTCCAACGCCCGGCGCATCACCTTCGAGTATGTGATGCTGAAGGGCGTGAACGACACGCCGGCCGATGCGCGGGCGCTGGTGAAGCTGCTGGAAGGCATTCCGGCCAAGATCAACCTGATCCCCTTCAACGAATGGCCGGGCGCTCCCTATGAGCGGTCGACCGCGCGGGCGATCCAGGTCTTCGGCGACATCGTCAACAATGCCGGCTACGCCAGCCCCGTCCGCACCCCGCGCGGCGAGGACATCATGGCGGCCTGCGGCCAGCTGAAGAGCGCCAGCCTGCGCATGACCGCCGCCGAACGCGCCGCCATCGCCGCGGTCATCGCGGAGAAGGACGCGGCGCTGGCGTCGTGACGGCGGTTTGCACGACGCCGGGAAAGGGCGCTTGACCATGGTCACGGACGGCGGGGCAGGGGGCATCGGACAAGGCGTCCCGGCACCGGTCCCCTGCCGTCTGTGCGGGGCCGACAGCGTGCCGATGTTCGAATTGCGTTTGATGGGGCGCCACCGGGCCGGCTTCTTCCAGTGCACCGGCTGCGGATCGATGCAGACGGAACAGCCCTACTGGCTGGCCGAGGCCTATGCCGACCCCCGTCCGCTGACCGATGTCGGCATCGTTGCCCGCAGCTTGGATTTGTCGATGCGGGTGGACCTGATCCTGTCGATGCTCGGTGTCGGCCCGGATGCCGTCTGCCTCGACTGGGCCGGCGGCAATGGACTGTTCGCCAGGATGATGCGGGACCGCGGTTGGAACGTCTTCCTGCATGAGCCCTACACGCCGAATTTCTACGTGCCTTTCCACTCCGCCGAACGGGCCGGGCTGGAACGGGCGGACGTCGTCACCGCCTTCGAGGTGCTGGAACATCTTCCCGAACCGGCGCGCGATAGCGAGGCGCTGTTCGCCTTCGATCCGGACATCCTGATCGTGACGACCGAGCTCTACACCGGGCAAGACCGGGGCTGGTATTATTTCGGCGAGGACAATGGCCAGCATGTGTTCTTCTACAGCCGCAAGGCGCTGGAGCTGATCGCCCGCCGTCATGGGCGCGGCCTGATAACTGCGGGATCCATGCATTTCCTGCTGCGTGCCAAGCCGCGGCGCTGTGCCTATGGCATGGCCGAGATCCGCGCGCTGGCCGATCTGCTTGGGGATCGGGATCGCCTGCATGCCAGGGCGATGGAGCGGATGTCGGACCATATGCGTCATCCCTTCCGTCACGCCCTGCAGGATCATCAGGAGATTCTCGGCAGGCTTCAGGGGGGGGAGACGCCGGCCTGAGCGACGCCGCGACCGGATTGCGCCAAGCCCGCCGCCTGTGACAGGGTGTCGGCATTTCCGCCAACCAGACCCGGTTCCATCATCGGCATGCCCGCCCCCATCGAGGACATCATCGCCAAGGCGATCAAGGACGCCGACAAGTCCTTCTTCAACGAGGATTATGCCAAACAGGCGAAGGCGGTGACCGCCGCGCTGAAGAAGGCGGGCTATGAGGTGGCGCCGGTGAAGCCGCCGCCGGGGCTGGTGGAATGGGCGAAGGATAACATTCCGTTCGGTCGCCTTCGTCCGGCGGAACTGATTACGCAGATGTACTCGATGATGGTCGAGAACGTGCGCCGCTTCGACAAGTAGCGGGGAGCCAAGCGCGGCAGTCTGCAACTGGCCTCGTTCGCTGGTATTACCACAGGACCGGAAGCCCGTTTCTTTTCAGCCACTTCCCGCGCCGCGCCAAAATCGTCACACCAGCACTTTCGGCCAGCCCCCGCCGTTGACTCGGATGCTGCGGGAGCGTAATTCATTGCGCCAACCAATAGGACGGGACAGCCGTCCCAAAAGGGCACGCACCACCCAGCCGCCGCGGCAATCGTCATGTTGCGCCGCGTCCGGCCGCGAACAGAGGACGACGCAATGGCAAACGGCAGCGGTCGGCCGCTCTCCCCGCACCTTCAAGTCTACAAACTCCCGTTGACGGCAGTCATGTCCATCACGCACCGCATCACGGGCGTCGGGCTGGCTGTGGGCACGCTTCTGCTGGTCTGGTGGCTGGTCGCCGCCGCCGCCGGGCCTGAGGCGTTCGCGCGCGCACAGGGCTTCATCGGCTCCTTCTTCGGCCTGCTTCTGATGCTCGGCTGGTCGGCGGCGCTGTACTACCACCTGTGCAACGGCATCCGCCATCTGGTCTGGGACGCCGGCAAGTCGTTCGAGCTGACCGATGCCGACCGCAACAACAAGGTCGTCCTCGGCGCGACGGCGGTGCTGACCGTGCTGACCTGGATCGTCGGCCTGGCCGTGTGGTGAGGAGATAAGACATGGCGTCCAATAGCAAGACCCTCCGCTCGCCGCTGCAGGTCGCGCGCGGTCTGGGTTCCGCCAAGCATGGCACCGAACATTGGTGGTCGCAGCGCCTGACCGCGATCGCGCTCGTCCCGCTGACCGTCTGGTTCGTCTTCGGCGTCATCCGCCATCTCGGTGCCGATCACGCCGCCTTCGTCGCCTGGATGAAGTCGCCCTTCTCGGCCGTGATGATGATCCTCACCGCCGTGGTCACCTTCCACCACGCCCAGTCCGGGCTGCAGGTGGTGATCGAGGACTACGTGCATGCCGAATGGCAGAAGATGGCGCTGATCATCGGCGTCAAGTTCCTGTCCTTCGCCCTGGCGGCCGCCTGCGTGCTGGCTGTCGTGAAGATCTTCATCGGAGCCTGACGACCATGGCGACCGCCTACAACATCATCGACCACACCTATGACGTCGTCGTCGTCGGCGCCGGCGGCGCCGGTCTGCGCGCCACCTTCGGCATGGCCGAAAAGGGCCTGAAGACCGCCTGCATCACCAAGGTGTTCCCGACCCGCTCCCACACCGTGGCGGCGCAGGGCGGCATCTCGGCCGCTCTCGGCAACATGGGCGAGGACGACTGGCGCTACCACATGTACGACACCGTGAAGGGGTCGGACTGGCTGGGCGACCAGGACGCCATCGAGTACATGTGCCGCGAGGCCATCCCGGCGATCATCGAGCTGGAGCATTATGGTGTGCCCTTCTCGCGCACGCCGGAAGGCAAGATCTACCAGCGCGCCTTCGGCGGCATGACCGCGCAGTACGGCAAGACCCAGGCCTACCGCACCTGCGCCGCCGCCGACCGCACCGGCCACGCCATCCTGCACACCCTCTACCAGCAGTCGCTGAAGCATGAGGCGGAGTTCTTCGTCGAATACTTCGCGCTCGACCTCATCATGGAGGACGGCGTCTGCAAGGGTGTCTTGGCCTGGAACCTGGACGACGGCACGCTGCACCGCTTCCGCGGCCAGCTGGTGGTGTTGGCGACCGGCGGTTATGGCCGTGCCTATTTCTCGGCGACCTCGGCCCACACCTGCACCGGCGACGGCGGCGGCATGATCCTGCGCGCCGGCCTGCCGCTGCAGGACATGGAGTTCGTGCAGTTCCACCCGACCGGCATCTACGGCTCCGGCTGCCTCATCACCGAGGGCGTGCGCGGCGAGGGCGGCTACCTGACCAACTCCAACGGCGAGCGCTTCATGGAGCGCTATGCCCCGTCGGCCAAGGATCTGGCGTCGCGCGACGTCGTGTCCCGCTCGATGACCATCGAG
>NZ_BADK01000880.1 GCF_000333595.1 Azospirillum sp. B506 | reverse complement strand
GGTTGACCTGACCCTTGATGACGAAGCCCGCTGTGTTCCGTCGAGATTCTGGCGGAGGCTGTTGGAATGGCCTTTGTCCCCGGGATCCTTGAACTGCGCACCCTGCGCGACTCCCTGCAGGATGCTCTACGCACCCGTTCTCCGGACGCGGTAAAGCTGGCCTATAGTGCTTTCAGCCGCGTTGACCGCGATTACCGCAACCGGATCACCCACCACGCCCTGCAATTGGCAGCGCAACGCCGCCGCACTGCCGGCCCGATGCGCGTCGACGGATGCGCGCCGCCCAAGGCTGCCGATCGCGGTACCGACGGGCCGCGGCGGGCGTAAGCTGCGCGACGGGCGAATAGCGCAACCTATCATATTTTTAATGGACCCTTTCCCCTTCGGTCCTGTTGTCCCGGCATAACCAACACACAGGAGGTTGCCACCATGGACAAGGACCGGATCGAAGGCGCTGCCCGCTCCATCAAAGGCTCCATCAAGGAAGCCGCCGGCAAGTTGACCGGCGACACCAAGACCGAGGCCGAGGGCCGTGGCGAAAAGGCGGCCGGCAAGGTGCAGAACACCGTCGGCGGCGCGAAGGATGCCGTGCGCGACACGCTGAAGTAATCCCGGCGCCAGCAAAGGCTGTCCCGGCTGGCATCACAACCGGACGCCCCGGCCCCGCACCCGCCTGCGAGGCCGGGGCGTTCGTTTGAAGGCAATGGCGGCCATGCGCGCCCACCCGGATCCCGTATGGAGTGCGTCCGTCGGATCGCTCCCTGGTTCGCCCGTGTGGAAATGGGCTGTTGCCGCCCCACCCTCCCCTATCTATGATGCGCCGCCCCGGCCGGATGGCCGAACGACGCGCTTAGATTCGGGTCCCATGCTCCAGTTCATCCGCAATTTCGCCGGCTCCTGGGTCGTCAAGATCCTGTTCGTGCTGTTGATCCTCAGCTTCGGCATCTGGGGGATCGGCGACGTGTTCCGCTCCACCACCCCCACCACCGTCGCCGAAGTCGGCAAGGTGGAAATCGGGCAACAGGCGCTGGACCAGGAATTCCGCCGGCAGATGGAACGGCTGCGCCCGATGCTGGGCGGCAACCTGACCGCCGAGCAGGCCAAGCGCTTCGGCCTGCTGGAACAGTCGCTGCAGTCGCTGATCCAGCGCACCCTCTTCGACCTCGCCGCGACCGACATGGGAATCGCCGTCGGACCGGAGGTGGTCCGCATGCGCATCGCCGATGAGCCGGCCTTCCGCAACCAGCAGGGCCAGTTCGACCCGAACGCGTTCCGGTCGGCGTTGCGCAATAACCAGCTGACCGAAGACGGCTATGTCGCGATGATCCAGCGCGAGACGGCCCGCCAGCTGGTCGCCGGAGCAGTGTCCGCCGGCCTGACCCCGCCGCAGCCGCTGGTGCAGGACCTTTATCGCTACCGCGGCGAAAAGCGCGTGGCGGAGGTGGTGACGCTGCCCAACGCCGCCATCGGCGATGTCGGCGCGCCCGACGACGCGACGATCAAGCAGGCCTATGACGACCATCAGGTCCGCTTCACCGCTCCCGAATACCGTGCTCTGACGGTGGCCCGCCTGTCCCCCGACGCGCTGGCGAAGGACATCAAGATCGACGACGCCGAGCTGCGCAAGGCCTATGAAGAGCGCGCGAACGAGTTCGGCGCTCCGGAAAAGCGCTCGATTCAGATGGTGGTGATCGACGATGAGGCGAAGGCCAGGCAGATCGCCGAAACCGCAAAGACCAAGGGTCTGGCCGAGGCCGCGAAGGACGCCGGCGTGGAGCCGGTGACGTTGGACAACATCGCCAGGACCGACCTGCCGGAGATCGGCGACGCCGCCTTCGCGCTGGAGGCCGGCAAGACCTCCGACGCAATCAAGAGCGCGCTTGGCTGGCACGTCATCGCCGTCACCGGCATCACCCCCGCTTCAACCAAGAGCTTCGAGGATGTGCGGGACCAGTTGGCGGCCGAGATGAAGAAGGAGCAGGCCCTCGACTCCGTCTTCTCCATCGCCAACCGGGTCGAGGACCAGCTGGCCAGCGGCGCCTCGCTGGACGAGGTCGCCCAGGCCCAGGGTCTGGTGCTGAGCAAGGTCGCCGCCATCGACAGCACCGGCAAGGCCCCGGACGGCAAGGATGCCGCCCCGGACCTGCCCGGACTGAAGGCGCTGCTCCCCAACGCCTTCCAGCTGAAGACCGGAGCCACTTCCAACCTGACCGAGGGGAGGGCAGCAATTTCACCGCCGTCCGTGTCGACAGCGTGATCCCCGCCGCCGTCCGCCCGCTTGCCGACGTGCGCGATCAGGTCATCGCCGACTGGCAGCAGGAACAGCGTGCCGAGCGCGCCGCCAAGAAGGCGGAGGAGATCGCCGCCCGCCTGAAGCAAGGGGCCAAAGCCGCGGCCCAGGATGTCGCCACCCAGGCCGGTGCCAGCTTCGCCATGACCAGCCCCTTCACCCGCGATGCCCAGTCGGTCCAGGGCCTGCCGGCCGAGATGGTCGCCAAGCTGTTCGCCGCCAAGCCGAACGACGTCGTTACCGGCAACACCGCCGATGCGCAGGTCGTCACCCGTCTGAAGGAGGTCATCCCGGCCGATCCGAAGGCCGCCGACGCCGATCTGGCGCCGGTCCGCGCCGCGGTCGAACAGGGGATGCAGAACGATCTGGTGGCCGAGTTCACCAATGCGTTGCGCGACAAGTATCCGGTCAGCATCCATCGCCAGCGCATCGACCAGTTCTTCGCCAGCAACTGAGGCTCCGGCTTAGCCGACAGCCAAGCAAGAGGTCTCGTGCCGTGAAGGTCCAGCCCGATATCGCCAGCTTCGACGCCGCTTACGCCGCCGGTCGGCCGCAGGTGGTGTGGACCACGCTGGTCAGCGACCTGGAAACGCCGGTTTCCGCCTACATGAAGCTGGCCGATGGCCGCCCCTTCGGCTTTCTGCTGGAGTCGGCGGAGCGCGGGGCCGGCTCACGGCGTGACCGCTATTCGGTGATCGGCTTCAAGCCGGACGTGGTGTGGCGGTCGCGCGGCAACCAGGCGGAGATCAACCGCGACGCCCTGCACGACCGCGACGCCTTCAAGCCGCTCGACAAGGCGCCGCTGGACGAGTTGCGCACGCTGATCAACGAGAGCCGGATTCCGCTGCCGGAGGAATTGCCGCCGATGGCCGCCGGGCTGTTCGGCTACATGACCTACGACATGGTCCGGCTGATGGAACGGCTGCCGGACAACAATCCGGACGAGCTGAACATCCCGGACGCCATCCTGACCCGGCCCAGCATCGTCGCCATCTTCGACAGCCACACCGATTCGATCACGCTGGTGACTCCGGTCTGGCCGAAGGCCGGCAAGGACGCCGCCACCGCCTATGCGGACGCCCGGGAACGGCTGACCGATGCGCTGGCCGATCTGGAGCGCCCCCTGCCCTACCGGCGGGAGCCGCGGGCGGAGAATGGCTTGCCGCTGGCCTGGACCTCCAACACCACGCGCGAGGAATATCACGCGATGGTGGAGAAGGCGAAGGAGTACATCCGGGCCGGCGATATCTTCCAGGTCGTGCCGTCGCAACGCATCCGCTTCCCCTTCAAACCGTCGCCGCTGGCGCTGTACCGCACGCTGCGGCGCCTGAACCCGTCGCCCTTCCTGTTCCACTGCGACTTCGGCGAGCTGACCGTCGTCGGCTCCAGCCCGGAAATCCTCGTCCGCGTGCGCGATGGCAAGGTGACCGTCCGTCCCATCGCCGGCACCCGCAAGCGCGGAGCCACCACGGCGGAGGACGAAGCTCTGGCCGCCGATCTGCTGAGCGATCCGAAGGAGTTGGCTGAGCATCTCATGCTGCTCGACCTCGGCCGCAACGATGTCGGCCGGGTGGCGAAGGTCGGCACGGTCAAGGTGACGGCCAAGATGATCGTGGAACTGTACAGCCACGTCATGCACATCGTCTCCAATGTCGAGGGCGACCTCGATCCGAAATTCGACGCGCTCGACGCCCTGGTCGCCGGCTTCCCCGCCGGAACCGTGTCCGGCGCGCCGAAGGTCCGGGCCATGGAGATCATCGACGAGCTGGAGAAGGCCCGGCGTGGCGTCTATGCCGGCTGCGTCGGCTATTTCGGCGCCTCGGGCGCCATGGACACCTGCATCGCGCTGCGCACCGCCGTGCTGAAGGACGGCATGATGTATGTCCAGGCCGGCGGCGGCGTCGTGGCCGAAAGCGACCCGGAAGCCGAATATCAGGAGACCGTCAACAAGTCGATGGCCCTGATCCGCGCCGCCGAGGAGACCCTGCGCAGCACCGCGCGCGGGTAATCTCCAGACTGCCACTCAACGCGAAAAAGGCCGCCTCATAGGCGGCCTTTTCCGTGTAGGGACGGTTGCAAGCGAACGGAGCGGCTCCCGCGAACAGGCGGTCAGAGATAGCGCTGCTCCAGATGCCGCTTGAACACCGACGCGTCCAGCGGCCGGCCGGTCGCTGCGGTCAGCAGGTCGTCGCCCGAGGCATGGAAGCACCCGGTCTCATGCACGTTCGCCCGCAGCCAATTCACCAGCGGCGTGAACTCGCCGCGTGACAGCGCCGGCAGGATCTCCGGATCGGCGGTGCGGGCGGCATCGAACAGCTGCGCCGCTGTCATGGCGCCCAGCGTGTAGCTGGGGAAATAGCCCCAGCCGCCGCCCGGCCAATGGATGTCCTGAAGGCAGCCCAACCGGTCGTTCGGCGGCACCACCCCGACCAGTTCGGCCATGCCGTCGCTCCAGGCGCCCGGCAGGTCCGGCAAGGTCAGGTCGCCGGCGACCAGCGCCTTCTCCAGGCGGTAGCGGAGGATGATATGGGCAGGATAGGTCACCTCGTCGGCATTGACCCGGATGAAGCCGCGCTCCACCCGGCTGTAGAGACGGCGCAGATTGTCGGCCTCCCAGGCCGGCCCCCCTCCGCCGAAGGTCTCGCGCACCACCGGCGCCAGCCAGGTGATGAACTCCGCCGAACGGCAGGCCTGCATCTCCATCAACAGCGACTGGCTCTCATGCACCGCCATGCCGCGCGCCTGCCCCACCGGTTGGCTCAACCAGGCGCGCGGGCGGTTCTGCTCGTACAGCGCATGGCCGGTTTCGTGCAGGATGCCCATCAGCGCATCGGTGAAGTTCGCCTCGTCATAGCGGGTGGTGATGCGCACGTCGCCGGTCGCCCCGCCACAGAAGGGATGCAGCGACACGTCCAGCCGGCCGCGACGGAAGTCGAAGCCCAGCCGTTCCATCATGCGGACGCCAAGCTCCCGCTGCTTCTCCACCGGGAACGGCCCCTGCGGCTCGCTCACCGCCGGTGCCGCCGCCTGCTTTTCCAGCACACGGCCGATCAGGTCGGGCAGGAAGCCGGACAGGTCGGCGAATAGCGCGTCGATCCGCTCCGCCCGCGCGCCGGGATCGTGGCTGTCGAGCAGCGCGTCGTAGGGGCTGATTCCCATCACGGAACCGAGCGCCTCCGCCCCCTCGCGGACGCGGGTCAGAACCTCGGTCAGTGAGGGCAGCAGCTTGGCATAGTCGCTTTCCGCCCGCGCGGCACGCCACATCATCTCGCAGGCCGACACCGCCTTGCTGGTCGCCTCCACCAGATCGGCGGGAACGGCGGTGGCCTGGATATGGTGGCGCTTCATCTCGCGCAGGTTGGCACGCTGCCAGACGTCGAGGCTGTCGTCGCCCTCCGCCTCGGCCAGCAGATCGGCCATGCGCGGGTCGGTCGCCAGTTCGTGGGCGATTACCGACAGCGTCGCGGTCTGCTCCGCCCGGCTGTCGTTGGCCCCCTCCGGCATGATCGTCTGGGTGTCCCAGCCGAGGATGCCCAGCGCGTCGCCGATGGCGGCGATGCGGGCGTGGCGGCGTTCAAGCTCCTGATATGCGGTCATCGGGTCGTCCGTCGGTTCCGGTGTCGGCGCGCTTGCGCTGTGACAGCACGTAAATGCCGGCGAGCGTCACCGCAAGTCCGTACCAGGTCAAGGCATACTGGAGGTGGTTGTTCGGCAGCTCCACCCGTGGCTCGATCCCGGCCAGGGTACCGCGGGGCGCTCCCGGCAAGCCGCCCCCCTGCCCAGGCAGCATCTCTACCATCACGGGCGCCACATCGCCCATCCCCAGCGCAGCCGCCATTGCCGGCGGATCGACGCGCATCCAGGCGGAACCCGGCGCCGGGGTGCCGTTGCCCGGCTGGAAGACTCCGGGCGGCTGCGGCACGCGGACGATGCCCTTGACGCTCGTGTCGCCCTCCACTCGCGCGGTTGCTCGGGTCGACGGATCGCGGCGGTCCATCGGTACGAAGCCGCGGTTGACCAGCACGACGCCGGCCCCATCGGCACGCTGAAACGGCGTCAGCACCTCATAACCGACCTGCCCCTGGTGCGGGCGGGCGATCAGCAGCAAATCCTTGTCGTTCAGGAAGTGCCCGGCAACCGTCACCGGCCGGAACTCCCAAGCGGCGGGATCGTCGATCCGGGCGGGCAGTGCAGCGGGCGGCTCGGCCATTTGCCGCGCGATCCGGGCGATCAACTCCTCCTTCCAGTGCAGGCGCTCGACCTGCCATGTGCCGAGTCCGATGGTCACCGCCAGCCCGGCCAGCGTGACCAGCGTCGCCGCCAACGAAGGGCGGAACCGTTTCCGCTCCTCCGGTTCCACGGCAGTGACGCTCAAGAGCCGTTCTCCACTTCGCTGCGGCGATAGCGGTATTGCAAGGCGACGACATAGGCCTTGGCCGGCCTCAGCATGCCCAACGTCAGCCCCAGCACAACGATGCTCCAGAC
>NZ_BADK01000881.1 GCF_000333595.1 Azospirillum sp. B506 | reverse complement strand
TGCTGGCGATGCATTTATGAAATGCGGATATGACGTCATGCGGATCATGCAGTCTAATCGGTGGTCTTCCCATGGATTATCTCCCTCCCAACGCAACGTTGAGCGCCCACGGCCGTGGGTGGGAGAGAGCGATGAAGACGCGTGTTCTTGGGAAAAGCGGTCTGGAGGTCTCAGCGATCGGCTTCGGCTGCATGGGTCTGAACTTCAGCTATGGCCATGGGTTGAACCGGGAGGAGAGCATCACGCTGATCCGGCAGGCGGTGGAGCGTGGCGTCACCTTCTTCGACACGGCTGAAATCTACGGCCCCTTCACCAACGAGGAGATCGTCGGCGCGGCGCTGAAGCCCGTGCGCGACCAAGTGGTGATCGCCACCAAGTTCGGCTTCAACATCGATCCCGCCACAGGCAAGATGAACGGCACGAACAGCCGTCCCGAGCATATCCGAGCGGTCGCAGAGGCGTCGCTGAAGCGCCTCGGCGTCGAGGTCATCGACCTGCTCTACCAGCACCGCGTCGATCCCAACGTGCCGATCGAGGACGTGGCGGGCGCCGTCAAGGACCTGATCGTGGAGGGCAAGGTCAAGCATTTCGGCCTGTCCGAGCCCGGTGCCCAGACCGTTCGCCGGGCGCATGCGGTGCAGCCGATAACCGCACTGCAGAACGAGTATTCGCTGTGGACGCGCGGTCCGGAGACCAACGGCATCCTCCAGGCCTGCGAGGAGCTGGGCATCGGACTGGTCGCCTACAGCCCGCTCGGCAAGGGCTTCCTGACCGGCGCCATGGGCAAGGACACCAAGATCAGCGAGAACGACTTCCGCAGGATCCTGCCGCGCTTCACGCCCGAGGCGATGGAGAAGAACCAGGCGCTGGTCGACTTGCTGAAGCGCATTGCGGCTGAGAAGAAGGCGACAGCGGCGCAGATCGCGCTCGCTTGGCTGCTGGCGCAGAAGCCGTGGATCGTGCCGATCCCCGGCACCACCAAGCTGCACCGGCTGGAGGAGAACCTCGCTGCGGCGGAGGTCGAGCTGACCGCCGGCGACCTCGCCGAGATCCAGCGTGCTGCGGCCGAGATCACGGTCGAGGGACAGCGGTATCCTGAGCATCTGATGAAGACCACCGGCCTCTGACCGAACCGAGGGAGGCGATCCGATGAAACGCCGGAGCGGCGTGTCGAGGCGGGACGCCATGACGGCCGCGCTCTCATTGCCCCTTGCGACGGGACTGGGCCTCACGGCCAGTTCCGCCGCCGCGCAGCAGGTCGCATCCCGCGCGGCACCTCTGGTTGCCTATTTCTCCCGCACCGGCAACACGCGCGTCATTGCGGGCCAGATCCGGCGGGCTCATGGCGCGGACCTGTTCGAGATCGAACCGGCCGACCCGTACCCGGAAGACTACGAGGCAGTCGTCCGACAGGCGCAGGGCGAGCGGGACACCGGCTATCAGCCCCCGTTGCGGGCCACGTTCCCGGATATCTGGTCCTACGACATTGTTTTTCTTGGCTTCCCGATCTGGGGGATGAGCACTCCTCCGGTGATCCGGTCCTTCCTGGCCGGTCATGATCTGTCCGGCAAGACGCTCGTCCTCTTCGTCACCCATGGCGGCTACGGCCTTGGCAACAGCATGGCGATCGTTGCCGCGCACGCACCGCGGTCACGCCTCCTTGAGCCGTTCACCATGCGGGCGGATCAGGAGCGGGAAACGCTCTTACAAGTCTCCCGATGGCTCGGCGACATCCAGATCGGCCGCTGATCCGACCGCAACGCGCAGACACCGGATCCCCGACGCTGGAAAGCGGCGGGCGCCGGGCAACCGGACCGAAAGGAAGGCATCCATGAGCAGCAATATCGACGGCAAGGTCATCGTCATCACGGGCGCCAGTAGCGGGCTCGGCGAGGCCACCGCGCGGCACCTTGCGAACTCGGGCGCAACGCTGGTCCTCGGCGCCCGCCGGCTCGACCGGCTCCAGGCCCTGGCCCGCGAGCTGGACCTCGCGCCGGGCGCCGCGGTGCAGACCGACGTCACCGACCGCGAGCAGGTCAAGCGCCTGGTCGACGCGGCGGTCTCCGCCCACGGGCGGATCGATGTGATTGTCAACAACGCCGGCTTGATGCCGCACTCGCCGCTGGAGCGCGGCAAGGTGGAGGACTGGGACCGGATGATCGATGTCAACCTCAAGGGCGTGCTTTACGGCATCGCCGCGGCGCTCCCCCACATGACGCGGCAGAAGAGCGGGCACATCATCAACGTCTCCTCGGTCGCTGGCCACAAGGTGCGCCCGGGCAGCGCGGTCTACGCGGCGACCAAGGCGGCGGTGCGTATGCTGTCCGAGGGGCTGCGGATGGAGGTGAAGCCCTACAACATCCGCACCACCATCATCTCGCCGGGGGCCGTGCAGTCGGAGCTGCCGCAGAGCATCACCGAGGCCGACGTCGCCAAGGGCATCCAGGACTTCTATCAGGCCGTTGCCATTCCGGCCGATAGCTTCGCGCGGATGGTCGCCTTTGCCATCAGCCAGCCCGACGACGTGGACGTGAACGAGATCCTGTTCCGCCCGACGACGCAGGAACTGTGATGTCGATGATTGCCAGTGTTCAGACGCCGGCCGCGGCGACCCGCCACGGCTGGCGCGTGCTCGCGATCCTCAGCGCGCTGATGGGCTTCGCGTCGATCTCGACCGACCTGTACTTGCCGGCCATGCCGGCGATGGGCCAAGCGCTCAGCGCCGACGCCGGCATGGTCGAGCTGACGGTGTCGGGCTATCTCATCGGCTTCAGCCTGGGGCAGCTCCTGTGGGGCCCGGTCAGCGACCGCTTCGGCCGCCGCCTGCCAGTGGTGGTCGGACTGGTGCTGTTCGCCCTGGGTTCGGCCGGCTGCGCCATGGCGGGCAGCGCCGAGGCGCTGATCGGCTGGCGCGTCGTGCAGGCGGTGGGGGCGTGCCCCGGCGTTGTGCTGGCGCGGGCCATGGTGCGCGACCTCTACGAGGGTCCTCGCGCGGCCCAGATGCTATCGACGCTGATGACCGTGATGGCCATCGCCCCGCTCCTCGGACCGGTCGTCGGCGGGCAGATCCTCGCCGTCGCGGGCTGGCGGGCGATCTTCTGGACGCTGGTCGGCGTCGGTGTCGTCACGCTCGCCGCCCTGTTCACCCTGCCCGAGACGCTGCCGCCGGAGCGGCGCAACCGCGAGCCGCTTGGCCGGGCGCTGCTCCGCTACGGCACGCTGATCCGTCAGCGCCGGTTGCTCGGCTACGCGGGGGCGGGTGGGTTCTTCTACGGCGGCATGTTCGCCTACATCGCCGGCACGCCCTTCGCCTACGTCACGTACCACCACGTGCCGCCGCAGATGTACGGCCTGCTGTTCGGCGCCGGCATCGTTGGCATCATGACGACCAACACGCTCAACGCGCGGCTGGTGCGGCGGCTGGGCAGCGACCGGCTGTTGCTGTGGGGTGCCGGGGTGGCCGCGCTCGCCGGGAGCGTGGTGGCGGCGACGGCCTGGAGCGGCTGGGGCGGGCTGTGGGGGTTGGCGGTGTCGCTGTTCCTGTTTGTCTCGGCGACCGGCTTCATCGTCGCCAACTCCATCGCCGGCGCGCTGGCGGGCTTTCCAGAGCGCGCCGGCGCCGTCTCGGCGCTGGTCGGGGCGGTCCATTACGGCAGCGGCATCGTCAGCTCGGCCGCGATCGGCGCGTTCGCCGACGGCACGCCCTGGCCGATGGGCTGGGTGATCGCACTCACCGGAATCGGCAGCCTGTCGTGCACGTGGTTGCTTGCTCCAACCACCCATACAAACGCAAGGTCAACATAACGAAGCTTGGCGCGTCCTTGCATTGTGGGATCAATCCGGAACCGGCAGCTTGCCCGCACGCATCGCCGCGATCACACCGCCATCGATCAGCAGGTCGCTGCCGGTGATGAACCCCGCATCGGGCCCCAGCAGATAGGAGGCCGCCACCGCGATTTCCTCGGGCGGGGCCATCCGCTTGGACGGAGAGGCGGCGATCATGGCGCGATAGCCATCTCCGATCTCCGAGTTCAACTCGTGCTGCGCGAGCGGCGTCACGATGATCCCGGGGCTGATCGAATTGACGCGCGCGCCGCGGGCGCCCCAGCTCATCGCGGCCGCCTGCACGCGAAGGTGATTGGCGCGCTTGGCGATCATGTATGCGACAAGCGAATTGGGCACGGCGTCCCCCTTCAGGAAAGGCAGATTGAGCAACTCATCGGCGGGCGCGAAGGCCAGTGCGTGCTCCTGATCTGCTGGTAGGGGCGGCATCATGTGGCCTGCCATGCTGGAGATGACCAGACCAGCGCCGCCACGGGCGATGATGTGCTCGAACTCCTCCAACACCACGGCCGATCCGTAAAGGTCGACTTCCAGCACCTTGGCAGGGGGCGCCATGTTCGGTGACAGGCCGGCGGTGTTGATCGCCTGCGTCACGCTGCCCAGCGACGCCGCCTTGTCGGCCAGTGCGCGTACCGACTCCCGCGAAG
>NZ_BADK01000882.1 GCF_000333595.1 Azospirillum sp. B506 | reverse complement strand
CCCACAAACCGGGCCATGCGCAGCAGCAAGCTNGCTCAAAACAGCAGCTTGACAGCATGCGCCGCAGTTCGATACTCCTCACATCACTGCACTGAAACAAGCATATGCGCTTTTGGGAATGAGCGTCGGTCTTATGCCTTGGTGACCTGGTGGTCATGGCGAGGTGTCAAACACCCGATCCCATCCCGAACTCGGCCGTGAAAAGCCTCCGCGCCAATGGTACTGCGTCTTAAGACGTGGGAGAGTAGGTCGCCGCCAGGTCACTCAGGCATAAGAGACGCTCAAACAAAACGCTCATGCTTGCATCTTCATCAAGCACACAGAAACGCCCCGGCTCCAAAAAGCCGGGGCGTTTCGGCGTTCAGGACGACTCATTGCAATTCGAGAGCAAGCGGCGGAGTGAGCCGGTTTGCCGGCTGGTCCAGATTGCTCCCTCGTCGAACCACGAAACCTGTAAGCTTCGTGCAGGGAGAGGGACACATGACCGCCGCACCCGACACCGCCGCCCCTGACGCCATCGATCCGGATGTGGAACGCTGGGCGTCGTTGCGCCGCCGTGACCCGGCCGCCGACGGGCGTTTCGTCTACGCGGTCCGCAGCACCGGCGTCTATTGCCGGCCGAGCTGTGCCGCGCGGTCGCCACGGCCGGAGAATGTCGTTTTCTACACCAGCAACGCCGAAGCCGAGCAGGCTGGGTTCCGGCCCTGCAAGCGCTGCCGGCCGGATGGTCCGAGCCAGAGCGTCCGGCGGGCCGAGGCCGTCGCCGCAGCCTGCCGCCTGATCGAAGAGGCGGAGGAGGTGCCGCACTTGGAGGAACTGGCCGCCGCCGCCGGGATGAGCCCCCACCATTTCCACCGCATCTTCAAGCAGGTGACCGGTGTCACCCCACGCGCCTATGTGCAGGCGCATCGTGCCGCGCGCGTCGTCGATGTCCTGCAACAGGCCGGCAGCGTGACCGAGGCGATCTATGAGGCCGGCTATGGCTCCTCTGGGCGATTTTACGAGAGCGCCGGGGGGCGGCTGGGGATGACGCCCACCAGCTACCGCAAGGGCGGCGTGGGGGAGACGATCCGGTTCGCGGTGGGAGTCTGCTCGCTCGGTTCGATCCTGGTGGCTGCGACGGAGCGTGGGGTGTGCGCGATCCTGCTGGGCGACGATCCCGACATGCTGCTCCGCGATTTGCAGGAGCGTTTCTCAAGAGCGGAGTTGATCGGCGGCGACGCCGATTTCGAGGCGACGGTGGCGCAGGTGGTTGGCTTCGTCGAGGCGCCGGGAATGGGGCTTGGGTTGCCGCTGGATATCGGCGGCACCGCCTTTCAGCAGCGGGTGTGGCAAGCGTTGCGCGCCATCCCGGCAGGCCGGACCGCCAGCTACGCCGAAATTGCCGATGCCATCGGCGAGCCGGCGGCGGTCCGGGCGGTGGCGCGTGCCTGCGGTGCCAATCCGCTGGCGGTGGCGATCCCCTGCCATCGGGTGGTGCGGTCCGACGGTGGCCTGTCCGGCTACCGCTGGGGCGTTGAGCGCAAGCGTGACCTGCTGGACCGCGAGCGCAGGGAGGCGGTGCAGTGACCGTGGTCGGGGATTTGGACTGGGCGCGCATCGAGGCGGAGCTGGAGTCGGTTGGCCATGCCGTCGTGGGGCCGCTGCTGGATGGGGAAAGCTGCAAGGCGTTGACGGAGCTTTACGAGCAGGACACCCCCTTCCGCAGCCGGGTGGTGATGGAGCGTCACGGCTTCGGCAAGGGCGAATACAAATATTTCAGCCACCCGCTGCCCGAACCGATCATGGCCTTGCGCGGACCGCTCTACCGCCGGCTGGCGCCTGTCGCCAATCGTTGGGCGGCGGCGATGGGACTCGACACCCGCTATCCGGCGGAGCATGCCGAATTCCTGGAGCGCTGCCACGCGGCCGGACAAACCCGACCCACGCCGCTGCTGCTGAAATATGGTCCCGGCGACTACAACTGCCTGCATCAGGATTTGTATGGCGAGACGGTGTTCCCGCTGCAGGTCGCCATCCTGCTGTCAGTACCCGGCACCGGGTTCACCGGCGGCGAGTTTATCCTGACCGAGCAACGCCCGCGTCTGCAATCGCGCGCCACTGTGGTCCCGCTGGAGCTTGGCGAGGCGGTGGTCTTCCCGGTGGACCAGCGACCGCTGCAGGGTTCCCGCGGCACTTATCGCGTCCGTCATCGCCATGGCGTCAGCCCGGTGCGTTCCGG
Source organism: Azospirillum sp. B506 (assembly GCF_000333595.1). Lineage (GTDB taxonomy): Bacteria > Pseudomonadota > Alphaproteobacteria > Azospirillales > Azospirillaceae > Azospirillum. Next base: position 693 of record NZ_BADK01000882.1, on the reverse strand, counting down.
CGTACGCCACACGCTCGGCATCATCTTCCACGATGCCGCGTGAGGCGTCATCCCACCGCCGATGGCGCCCGCGATCCCATGCCGCGCGCCGGGGAATAGCCGCGCACCGCCAGCGCGGCGAACAGCAGGGTGGAGCCGGCGACGACGGCCAGCGCCAGCCCGTCGATCCGGCCATAGAGCGCGAAGCGGATCAGCTCCACCCCATGGGTGAAGGGGTTGAGGCTGCACAGCCACCATAGCAGAGGGCCGGCCTCTTCCATGCGGTAGAGCGGATAGAGGGCGGAGGACAGGAAGAAGAGGGGAAAGACGACGAAGTTCATCACCCCGGCGAAATTCTCCAGCTGGCGGATGGTGGAGGCCAGCACCATGCCCAGCGCCCCCAGCATCAGCCCGTTCAGCAGCAGGGCCGGCAGCACGGTCAGCGGCGCCCAGCCCGGAAGATCAATGCCATAGAGCCTGACGATCAGCAGGAAGGCCGCCACCTGGAGGATCGACACCACCACCCCGCCGAGCAGCCGCGCCACCAGCAGGAAGGCGCGGGGCAGCGGACTGGTCAGCAGGATGCGCATGCTGCCCATCTCGCGGTCATAGACCATCGACAGCGATCCCTGCATGCCGTTGAACAGCTGGATCATGCCGATCAGCCCCGGCACGATGTAGACCTCGTAGGGGATGTAGGTTTCGTAGGGCGGG
>NZ_BADK01000883.1 GCF_000333595.1 Azospirillum sp. B506 | reverse complement strand
GCTCGGTCCCGGGGAACCTCTAGAGTCGATAGTCCTTGGCGACGGCGCGGGCGGCGCGCTCCACCCCGAACACCTCGCCGAAGACCAACTGCTGGCCGGCCTCGGCATACTGGCGCATCACGCGCTCATAATCGGTGTTGGCGACCGACTCGGCCCAGACATACTCGATGTCGCCACGGTCAGCGGCGGCCTTCAGCGCGACATGGATGCGGCTGACCCACTGCTGCTCGATCGGAACGGTGTAGATGCCGGCGACCTTCAGCTTGCCTTCCGCGAATGCCGGAAGGGAGCCGCCGGCCGCAGCCGCGACGGCTACCGCCCCAAAAGCCGCGGTGGCGACGCCGCCCAGCACGGCACGGCGCGTCATTCCCACAACACCCATGCCCAGTTTCCCCATCCCCCGAACCGACATCGTGTGTTCCCTTCGTCGTTGAATATCGTTGGCCGCGTTTTGCCGGCCGCCCATCCGTGGCGGCAGGGCGGCGGCGCGCCCGCTCCCAATGATTATCCGGGAATGTTACCCCGAATCCATGGGAGCGTGCGCGTCATACAGACAAATGCAATGGAAATGCCAGAGGCCGGGGCCGCCACCCGTCAGACGGGGGCGGCCGACCGGCCGGTCAGAATGCTGGCATGTGACTGGAAAACAGGCAGAACTTCCTGGCCATCTGGTCAGGATTGTGGCGTTCCGCCGGTGCTCCGTCCTCGTGCGGCCAGGGCCAGCACGGCGGCGAGCAGGAGGAACAGCAACGCCCCTCCGCCCCAGACCCGGACATAGCCGGGCATGCCGAGGCTGGGAACCAAGGCATAGACGGCGGCCAGCGCCGCCCAGACCGCGACGATGGCGAGAATCAGCAGAATGTCATGGTTCCTCATGGCGGCTCTCCTGCGCTCAATGGCCGTGACCGCCGCCGATTGCGACGATCGGCAGCGACTGGATCAGTTGGAAGGCGGCGATGGTGAAGACATACATGACCGCCACCAGCGCCGCGATGGAGGCGGGGCCGGTCCAGGCGGGGGCGGTTCCGATTCGGCTTCGCTCCACCCTCCAGGCGACCGCCGGCAGGTCCGCTGCCGCGACTTTGCGGCCGGACAGCAGGGTGCGGACGACGCCATAGACGCTGACCGACAGGGCCGCGGCGAACAGGCTGGCGCCGATGCCGACCACCGCCATCAGGACCGGCCATGCCGTCGGCGCCATGCCGCCATAGCCGATGTCGAAGACCCGGCGCGGCACGCCCATGGTGCCGGCGGCGATGCCGGCCGCGGCGAACAGGAGCAGGCCGGCGGTCACCAGGGCCGGCATGCGGGCCAGCAAGGCGGGGCGCCACAGGGAGCCGCCGTTCAGCGCCGGCAGCATCACCATCAGTGCCGCCAGGAAGGTCTGGGTCAGCACGCCGACGGCGAAGAGGTGGAAATAGCCGGGGACAAAGAAGGTGTCGCTCAGCATGGGAGCCAGATCGCCCTGGATCAGCACGAAGGCGAAGGTGAGGCCGGCCATCATGTTGACCGCCGCCCAGCCCATGTTCGCCATTGCCGGGTTGCTCCAGGGCAGGCCGCGCATCCAGCCGAGAAAGCCGGTGGCGCCATGGGCCCGTGCGCTGGCTTCCAGCGACGAGACGATGATGGCGAAGGCCGCCAGGGTCGGGACGGAGACGAACAGGGACAGCAGCGATCCCACCACCCGCACGCCTTCCGACAGGGTGGGTTCCAGGAACATGTGGTAGAGGCTGGTCGGCGGAACGAAGACCAGATAGGCGGCGAAGATGATCTTCGACAGGCGGGCTCCGTGGATGGAGGTGACGCCGGTCAGATGCTCGGTCAGCACGTACCAGACCAGCACCGTCGCCATCAGCGGCAGATAATGCAGGTTGTGGAACAGGATGTGCCATTCGGTGCCGTGGTCGGCCGGGAAGGGGCCGGCGCCGAGCGACCACAGCAGGCCGGGCAGGAAGGCATTGGCGGCGGCGATGGCGCTGACGATCAGGAAGCCGGCCCAGGCGAACAGGGCGAAGCCGACCGCGCCGAACTCTGCCGTTTCGCCCCGGCGGCGCGGCTGCAGCAGGGTGGCGATGCCGCTGGTTGCCGACGCGGTGAGGCCGGCGGCCAGCAGCAGATAACCGAGCGCGAAGACCCCGACCGAGCGTGGATCGTCCACCGCCAGCTCCGGGCTGCCGTCATAGAGCAGCGGTGTGCCGGTGGCGGAAATCCATTCGCTGACCGCGAAACCGGCCAGCATCAGGGCCACCCCCGCCCAGGCGGCCGGGCGCAGGGCAAGGCCGCGGCCATTCTCCGCCGCCGCCAGGGCCAGCAGCAGCGCCGCCTGGATCAGGTAGAGCCAGTAGAAGAACACCGACACGCCATGCAGGGTCAGCAGCCGGTATGCATCGTCGGAATAGAGCGGCAACGCACCGGCGCGGGCGAGCGCGGTGAGGAGGCCGCCGGCAAGCCCGAGAACCAGGGCCAGCAGGGCCGCGCCGAACAGCAGGTTCAGCAATGCCTTGTCCGGCCGTGGCAGGGTGTGGATGCGCGCCGTCAGGCCGTATCCCGTCCCACCGGGAGCAACGGCGACGGGGGCATCTTGCGGAATGATGTTCATGTTCGATCCCCCCGGTCAGACGACGACGATTCGGCCCTGCATGGCGTCATGCGCCTGGCCGCAATAGACGGTGCAATAGACGAGGTATTCGCCCGGCTTGGTGAAGGTGACCGTCTGCTCGCTGACGATGTTGGGACGCAGCCGGACGATCCGGCTGGCCATGCCGAGTTGGATCGACGCTCCATGGGTGATGTCGTCCGCCATCATGCGGAAGCGATAGGCCTGTCCTGCCTTGAGGCGCAGCAGATCGGGGCTGTAGGCGAATTTCTGTGCCATCAGGTAGACGGTGACCGGTTCAGCGGCAGCGATGTGGCCGCCATGGCTCCCGTCGGCGTGGGTTCCATTGGCAGTTCCATGGGAATGCCCGCCGGTATGTGACACGGCATGGGGATCGACGCTGCCGTCGGCCTGTCCGTAGGTCCGCAGGAACGCCTCATGGTCCAGGCGGAAGCTCTCCGCCGTGGCCGCCGCAGGATGGCCGTCATGGCTTCCGGCAGCGCTGCCGCCATGGTCGTGCGCCTGGGAGTCGGGGGCGGATTCTGGGGCAGATTCGGTCGACGGCGTGTGGCCGAAGGGGAGGGGAGCGGCACCGTAGGCCGCCCAGGCGCCGTAAAGCGACACGGCGCCGAAGCCCAGTCCGGCAATGAAGCCGCGACGGGTCGTGAAATGCCTCGAATCGGGCATGGTGAAGTCCTCTGATCGCGTGTGGGGTCGCTGGAGACACCGCAACCGGCTGGCCGGTACGGCCGGCCGGCGCGGGACCGATCAGAGGCTTGTCTTGGGAGGGGGCGTTTCCGGCGCGATGCCGCGCTTGTCGGCCGTGTGGTCCGGGGGGAGCGGCCACGAGGCGTCGGCCCAGCGGGCCGGAGGCGGGAGTTTGCCGGTCGCCGGGGCTTCGGCCGCCGGGCAGCAGGGGGCGGACACGGCCAGGGTCGCCTTGTGTGTTCCGCTTCCGGGCTTGCCGCCGGTGCTGTCGTGTGTCTCGCCGTGATGATGGTCGGAGGATCCGGCGAGCCCATCCATCGGCGTCATAGCTCCGCCGGCCGCGCCGAACAGGAGCGCGAAAGCGAAGAGTAGAACGGCAAGGATGTGGCCCGAACGCTTCATGTCCGCCGCAAGGTCGACCGGCCGGGGACATGCCCCAGGCAATGCCGACCCTAGCCGATCACGGAAGGCCCGCCATTGATCGACATCAAGCGAACCCCATCAGGCACCCGGTCCCGCCCCCTCAGGATCGCTCGCGCTTTCGCGCCTCCCCCCGGCAGCGGTCGGAGCAGTATTTCACCAGCTCCCACACCCGCTCCCATTTTTTCCGCCAGGTGAAAGGGCGGTTGCAGACGGGACATGTCTTGGTCGGCAGGTCGGCCTTCCTGACTCCCTTCACGCCGGGCCACCTCCCAGGATCGCCGCCGGCCGGCGCAGCACGGGGTCGAAGGGGTTCAACTGGCGGCTGATGGCGGCGGACTCGCGTTTCAGGATGTCGACCACCACCGGCAGACGCTCCTCGTTCAGCCGTTCGCTGATCGTGCCGACGCTGAGGGCGGCAACGGCGTGGCCGTCGCGGTCCAGCACCGGCACGGCGACGCCGGACATGCCCGGCAGCAGCCCGGTGGAGCGGCTGGCATAGCCGAGATCGCGAACCCGGGCGATCTCCGTGCGCAGATAGACCTCGTCGATGATGCCCACGCCCTGCATGCGCGGCAGGTTGAAGCGGATCACCTCCTCCCGCTCCTCGGCATGCAGGAAGGCCATGATGGCGAGGCTGCCCTGGCCGACGCCCAGCGTCACCCGGCCGCCGATGTCGCCGGTGAAGGAGCGGATGGGGAAGGGCCCTTCGCTGCGGTCCAGGCAGACCGCGTCGAAGCCGCTGCGCACCAGCAGGAAGATGGTGTCGCGCAGCGTCGCCGACAGGCGCAGCAGGATCGGCCGGCAGATGTCGCGCAGGTTGTTGGGGTTGCCGGCCTGGGCGGCCAGCCCGAACAGGTCGATGCCCAGCCGGTAGCGCTTGGTCGCCTTGTCCGCCTCCGCCATCCCTTCCTCCACCAGGATCTTCAGCAGGCGGTGAACGGTCGGCGGGGTGAGGTCGAGCGCGCGGGCAATGTCGGTCAGCCTTGCCCCCGTCTCGTTGGAAGTCGCCAGCAGGCGCAGGATCGCCAGCCCGCGTTGCAGGCTGGACTTGCCGCCCGCCTCCTCGCCACTGGCGCTGCCGGAGCCGTCATTGGCCTTGCTGCGGAGGTCGGCACTCATATTCGGTTCCGTTCTGAAAATCGGTGATGTTGGCTGTCCCATCTATTCCGCATATCGGAAGCTTTTGCAAAATCTTTTCTTCCTATGGAAAAAGCGGATTGACGCGAACGGGCAGGGGACGGAACCATCGGAGCAACAGGTGGGGCCTGAAGACCGAGGCCAAGTGTCGCAAGAGGGAGAATTCCCCCGTGTCGTTCCTCGAATTGAAAAACATCACCAAGCGCTACGGCCCGCTGACCGCGGTCGGCGACGTCTCGCTGTCGGTGGAAAAGGGCGAGTTCGTCTCGCTGCTGGGGCCGTCCGGCTGCGGCAAGACCACGACCCTGCAGATGATCGCCGGTTTCGTCGAACCGTCGGCCGGTACCATCCGGCTGGACGGGCGCGACATCACGCGGGCCAAGGCGAACAGCCGTGGGCTGGGCATCGTGTTCCAGAGCTACGCTCTGTTCCCGCACATGACCGTCTTCGACAATGTCAGCTTCGGCCTGGAGATGCAGCGCGTGCCCAGGGGCGAGCGCAAGCCGCGGGTGGAAGAGGCGCTGTCGCTGGTCCACCTCTCTCCCTATGCAAAGCGTTACCCGCGTGAATTGTCGGGCGGCCAGCGGCAGCGCGTGGCGCTTGCCCGCGCCCTGGTCATCCGCCCGCCGGTCCTGCTGTTGGACGAACCGCTGTCGAACCTGGATGCCAAGCTGCGCGAGGCGATGCAGTTCGAGCTGCGCGAGATTCAGCGCAAGGTCGGCACCACCACCGTCATGGTCACCCACGACCAGGCGGAAGCCTTCTCGATCAGCGACCGCGTCGTGGTGATGGAGGCCGGGCGCATCACCCAGATCGACCAGCCCTATCGCATCTACGAGCATCCGGAGACGGAGTTCATCTCGCGCTTCGTCGGCAAGACCAACCTGCTGCCGGGCAAGGTCGCCAGCGCGACCGGCGCCGGTGCCACGGTGTCGCTGGCCGGCATCGCCGTGCCGGTGGAAACCGCCGGCCTGTCGGTGGGCGATACGGTGACCCTGTGCATCCGGCCGGAGAAGCTGCATCTGACCGCGCCGTCGAACGGGCTGCTGACCGGTCGCGTCGCCGACCGCTTCTTCCTGGGCAGCCAGTGGCTCTATCACATCGACGGACCGCTCGGCACGATCATGGTGGTGACGCCGAACGACGGCTCCACCCCGGCGGAGCAGGGCGCCCCGGTCGGGCTGGAGTGGTCGCCGTCGGTGGTGCGCGTCCATCGCGGCGCCATGGCGGAGGCTCCGGATGTCGCCCTTGAGGTGACGGGATGAGCGCGTCGCTGCCCGACACCGCCCCGGCCTCGCCGGGCGACGAGACGCCGGTCCGCCGGTTTCCCATAGCTCCGCTCTTCCTGTCGGCCCCGGCCGTCCTGCTGTTCGCGGCGCTGGTGCTGACCCCGCTGTTCCTGACGGCGCTCCTGTCCTTCAACCAGTTCGACTATGCGACCGGGCGCACCGGCGGCTTCACGCTGGAGCATTATCTGGCGGTGGTGACCGACGAGTATTACCTGGAAATCTTCCTGCGCACCTTCCGCATCTCGGCGCTGGCGACCGCCATCTGCGTGGTGATCGGCGTGCCGGAGGCCTACATCCTCAGCCGGATGACCAACCCCTGGCGGTCGATCTTCCTGCTGGTGATCCTGGCGCCGCTGCTGGTGTCCGTCGTTGTCCGCGCCTTCGGCTGGAGCATGCTGCTGGGGCCGGAAGGACCGGTGAACGGGGCGCTGATCGCGCTCGGCATCGGCCGGATGAAGCTGCTCTACAGCGAAGGCACCGTGGTGGTGGCGCTGGTCCACGTCATGCTGCCCTTCATGGTCATCCCGGTCTGGACCTCCCTGCAGAAGCTCGACCCGGCGGTGGAGCAGGCGGCGCTGTCCTTCGGCGCCTCGCGCGCCACGGCCATCGTCCGGGTGGTGGCGCCGCAGATCCTGCCCGGCATCCTGTCGGGAAGCCTGATCGTCTTCGGTCTCAGCGCCAGCGCCTTCGCCATTCCAGGATTGCTCGGCGGGCGGCGGCTGAAGATGGTCGCGACCGTGGTCTACGACCAGTATCTCAGCGACCTGAACTGGCCGATGGGGGCGGCGGTCGCCGTCATCCTGCTCGCCGCCAACCTGATCATCATGCTGACCTACCACCGCATGGTGGAAGGCCACTACCGCCGCCGGCTGGGGTGAAGACGCCATGACCCGCAACGGACCCGCCGCCCTGATTTTCCACACTCTGGTCGTCATCTTCATGCTGGCGCCGCTGGTGATCGTCTGCCTCGTCGCCTTCACGCCGGAAAACACGCTGTCGCTGCCGACCAGGGGCTTTTCGCTGCGCTGGTTCCAGGCGGTGTTCCACCACCCGGACTTCGTCCAGTCCTTCTGGAACAGCCTGTGGCTCGCCGTGCTGTCGGCGACGCTGGCGGTGGCGCTGGCGGTGCCGGCCTCCCTCGCCATCACGCGCTGGGAGTTTCCCGGCCGTGGCTTCCTCAATGCGCTGTTCCTGTCGCCGCTGATCATCCCGCATCTGGTGCTGGGCGTTGCCATGCTGCGGCTGTTCGCCGTCGTCGGCGCCGCGGGCAGCTTCGGCTGGCTGGTGGCGGCGCATATGGTGATCGTCACGCCTTATGTGATGCGCCTGCTGATCGCCGCCATCTCCGGCTTCGACCGCAGCGTGGAGCAGGCCGCCTTCTCGCTCGGCGCCAGCGAGGCCACCGTGTTCCGCCGCGTCACCCTGCCGATGATCCTGCCCGGCGTCACCGGCGGCTGGCTGATCGCCTTCATCAACAGCTTCGACGAGCTGACCATGTCCATCTTCATCACCTCGCCGTCCACGGTGACGCTGCCGGTGCGGATGTACATGTACGCCACCGAATCGATCGACCCGATGATGGCGGCGGTGTCGGCGCTGATCATCGGCATCACCGCGGTCGCCGTTCTTCTGCTCGACCGCGTCTATGGGTTGGACCGCATCCTGGTCGGCCAGCACTGAGCACCCGCTCCGGCCGTCCCCTCTTCGGAGACCAGTCATCATGGCTTTGTTGCAGCGTGTGGCCGAGCAGGGCCGGCGCGTGGTCCGCTTCACCCTCGACGGGCGCCCGGTTGAGGCGCTGGAGGGCGACACCATCATGACCGCCATGCTTACCAACGGGGAGCGGCTGCGCCGGACCGAGTTCGCCGACACCCCGCGCGCCGGCTTCTGCATGATGGGCGCCTGCCAGGATTGCTGGGTGCGGACGGAGGACGGCGAGCGGCTGCGCGCCTGCGGCACCTTCATCGCCGACGGCATGCGCCTGCTGAGCGGCGGGGAGTGGACGTCATGAACGAAATCCTCCCTCCCGTCATCGTCGGTGCCGGCCCAGCCGGTATCCGCGCGGCGGAACGGCTGGTTGCCGCCGGCCTGCGCCCGGTGGTGGTGGACGAGGCGGCGCGCTGGGGCGGCCAGATCTACCGCCAGCCGCCCGACGGTGGGTTCACCCGGCCGAAGGCGGCGTTGTACGGCTTCGAGGCCGGCAAGGCCGACGCGGTCCATCGCGCCATGGCGGCGATCCGCGACCGCGTGGACTACCGGCCGCGCACGCTGGTGTGGAACTGCGAGGCCGGCGCGCTCGACCTGCTGAGCGACGGGGCGAGCGAGACCTTGCCCTTCAGCCAGCTGATCCTGGCGACCGGCGCCACCGACCGCGTGCTGCCCTTCCCCGGCTGGACCCTGCCCGGCGTCTTCACGCTCGGCGGCTCGCAGGTCGCGTTGAAGTTCCAGGGCTGCGCCGTCGGCCGGCGGGTCGCCTTCCTCGGCACCGGGCCGCTGCTCTATCTGGTCGCCTACCAGTATCTGAAGGCCGGCGTCGAGGTGGCGGGGGTGTTCGACACCACGCCCTTCGTCGCCCAGGCCCGCGCCACCGCCGGCATGCTGCGCGACCCGGCGACCCTGGCGAAGGGGCTGCTGTTCGTCGGCTGGCTGCGCGCCCATGGCGTGCCGATCCACAATGGCGTCCGTCCGGTGCGTGCCGAAGGAGCGGAGCGGGTCGAGGCGCTGGCCTGGCGCGATGCCAGCGGGCAGGAGCGGCGCAGCCCTTGCGACGCGGTTGCCTTCGGGCTCGGGCTGCGGTCGGAAACTCAGCTGGCCGATCTTGCCGGTTGCCGCTTCCGCTTCGACGAGGCCGACCGCGCCTGGCTGCCGGAGCGGGATGGGGCCGGGCGCAGTTCGGTCCCCGGCGTCTATCTGGCCGGCGACGGCAGCGGCATCGCCGGTGCCGATGCGGCGGAACTGGCGGGGGAGCGCGCGGCGCTGGCCCTGCTGGAGGATCGGGGGCTGCCGGTGGAGGCCGCGCGGGTGAAGGAACTGGACGGTCGGCTTGCCCGCATCGCCGCCTTCCGCCGTGTCCTGAACGCGGCCTTCCCCTTCCCAACGGACTGGGCCGACGCGATTGCCGACGACACGATGATCTGCCGGTGCGAGGGCATCACCGCCGGTGCCGTGCGCGAGGTCGCCCGCAGCGGTCAGGCCCGCGAGATGAACCGCGCCAAGGCACTGACCCGCGCCGGCATGGGACGTTGCCAGGGCCGCATGTGCTCCGCCACCACGGCGGAACTGCTGTCCCGCACGCTCGGCACCGGCCCGGATGGGGTGGGTCGTCTGCGGGCGCAGCCGCCGATCAAGCCGCTACCGGTCTCCGCCGGTGCCGAGCGGCGGGAGGTCGCGTGATGCGGGAACGGATCGAGTGTGATGTCGCCATCGTCGGCGGCGGGATCGTCGGCGGGTCTGCGGCGCTGTTCCTGCGGCAGGCCGGCCTGTCGGTGACGCTGCTGGAGCGCGACTGGTGCGGCGCCAAGGCCAGCGGTGTCAATTTCGGCGGCGTGCGCCGGCAGGGCCGTCCGTTGGAGCAGCTTCCGCTGTCCCAGCGCGCCCACGCCATCTGGGGCCGGCTGCCGGAGCTGCTGGGCACCGATGCCGAGTACATCCGCTCCGGCCATCTGAAGCTGGCGCGCAGCGAACCCGACCTTGCCTCCCTGATCGACTACCGCGAGCGCAGCCAGGGCTTCGGCCTCGGGCTGGAGATCATCACGGGCGAGGCGTTCCGCCGGCGCTGGCCGGCGCTGGGCGACCGTGCCATCGGCGGCTCGCTCTGCCCGGAGGACGGGCACGCCAACCCGCGCCTCGTCTCCCCCGCCTTCGCCCGTGCGGCAGCAAAGCTGGGGGCGGTGGTGCGCGAACAGACGCCGGTCGACCGCGTGGAAAAGGACGGTGACCGCTTCGTCCTGTTGAGCGGCGATGTCCTGGAGGTCCGCGCCCGCGTCCTGCTGAACACTGCCGGCGCCTGGTCCAGGCGGGTGGCGGAAGCCTTCGGCGAGCCGGTGCCGCTGGAATCGCTCCACCCCAACATGGCGGTGACGGAGCCGCTGCCCCGTTTCCTCGACGTCAACATCGGGGTGGAGGGCGGCGGCGTCTATGGCCGGCAGGTGCCGCGCGGCAACATGGTGGTCGGCGGCGGGCGAGGCTTTGCGCTGGATGCCGACCGTGCCCGGCCGCAGCGCGACGCCGTGCTGACCCTGATGCGCGACGCGGCGGAGCTGTTCCCCCAGCTGCGCCACGCCCACGTCATCCGCTGCTGGACCGGGGTGGAGGGCTACACGCCCGACCGCAACCCGATCGTCGGCCCCAGCCGCACCACCCCCGGCCTGTTCCATGCCTTCGGCTTCTCCGGCGCCGGGTTCCAGATCGGCCCCGGCGTCGGCCAGACGCTGGCCGAACTGGTCACCAGCGGCGAGACGCCGATGCCGCTGGAGGCTTTCCGCATCGACCGCTTTCCGCCGACCGTTTAAGGTCTCATCCCTTGGCCCCTTGGAGGACGTGCATGCCCACCTTGCGTTCCCTGTCGCTCACCGGTCTCGCCACGGTTGCCATCGCGGCCGCCGCGGCACTCTCCACCCCCGCCGCCGCCCAGACCAAGACGGTCTATATCGGCATGAATGGCGGCACGATGGAGAAGACCTACACCGAGAACGTCTTCCCCGCCTTCGAGAAGGCGACCGGCATCAAGGTGGTGGTGGTTCCCGGCACCTCGTCCGACATCCTGGCCAAGCTGCAGGCCCAGAAGGACAATCCGCAGATGCACGTCGTCTTCCTCGACGACGGGCTGATGTACCGCGCCATCGGCATGGGCCTGTGCCAGAAGATGGACAGCACGCCGGTGCTGAACGACGTCTATCCGTCGGCGCGCCTGAAGGGCGACATGGCGGTCGGCGTCAACATGGGCATGACCGGTCTCGCCTATAACAAGGCGATGTTCGATGAGAAGGGCTGGGCGCCGCCGACCAGCTGGATGGATCTGGCCGATCCCAAGTACAAGGGCAAGATCGTCGTCCAGTCCGCCGCCAGCAGCTCCTTCGGCCTGCATGCCTTCCTGATGTACAACCGCATCAAGGGCGGCACCGAGGCCAACGTCGATCCGGGCTTCACCACCTGGCGCAAGACCATCGGCCCGAACGTGCTGGAGTACATCCCCAGCTCTGCCAAGATCGCCGAGATGGTGCAGACCGGCGAGGCGGCCATCTTCCCGCTGACCCCGACCGGTGTCGGCAGCCTGAAGGCCAAGGGCATTCCGGTGGAATACGCCCAGCCCAAGGAAGGCTCGGTCGTGCTGATGGTCGGCGAGTGCGTCGTCGCCAAGAACCCGGACAACGAGGCCGCCCAGAAGCTCGCCGCCTATCTGCTGGGGCCGGAGGCGCAGCTCGCCGCCCTGAAGTACGGCGCGCAGATCCCGTCGAACACCAAGGTTTCTCCGCCGGCCGAGGTCGCCGACGACATGAACAAGTTCCAGGGCTACATGAAGAACGCCGTCACGGTGGACTGGGACGTCATCAACGAGAAGCGCCCGGACTGGAACCAGCGCTGGAACAAGGAAATCGAACGGTAATCAGGACATAAAAAAGGGGGCGGAAACGCCCCCTTTTCGTTTTGCCGGAACTTTAAAAGAGCGCTTACTCCGCCGCCACCGCGGCGCGGCGCTGGGCCTCGCGGGACTGGCGCCCGGCCTTCAGCTTTTCCGACAGCAGGAAGGCCAGTTCCAGAGCCTGGCTGGCATTCAGGCGCGGATCGCAGGCGGTGTGGTAGCGCAGAGCCAGATTGTGATCGGTGATCGCCTGGGCGCCGCCGGTGCACTCCGTCACGTCCTGGCCGGTCAGCTCGAAATGCACGCCGCCGGCATGGGTGCCTTCGGCCTGATGCACCTCGAAGAAGCCTCTAGCCTCGGCCAGCACCCGCTCGACCGGACGGGTCTTGTAGCCGGTGGTCGACTTGATCGTGTTGCCATGCATCGGGTCGCAGGACCACACCACCGTGCGGCCTTCGCGCTGGACCTTGCGCAACAGCGGCGGGAACTTCTCCGCCACCTTGTCGGAGCCCATGCGCACGATCAGCGTCAGGCGCCCGGCCTCGTTGGTCGGGTTCAGGATGTCGATCAGGCGGATCAGCTCGTCCGGGTCGGTGGTCGGGCCGCATTTCAGGCCGATCGGGTTCTTCACCCCGCGCAGGAACTCGACATGGGCGCCGTCGGGCTGGCGGGTGCGGTCGCCGATCCACAGCATGTGGGCCGACACGTCGTACCAGTCGCCGGTGGTGCTGTCGACGCGGGTCAGCGCCTGCTCGAACGGCAGCAGAAGCGCCTCATGGCTGGTGAAGAAGTCGGTCTCGCGGATCTGCGGCGTGGTTTCCGCGGTGATGCCGCAGGCGGCCATGAAGGCCAGCGTCTCGTCCAGGCGGGTGGCCAGTTCCTGGAAATGCTCGCCGGCCGGCGACTTCTCGACGAAGCTCAGCGTCCACTGATGGACCTTGTGCAGGTCGGCGTAACCGCCCTGGGCGAAGGCGCGCAGCAGGTTCAGCGTCGCGGCGGCCTGGGTGTAGGCCTGCATCATGCGTTCCGGATCGGGAACACGGGCGTCGCTGGTGAAGTCGAAGCCGTTGATGATGTCGCCGCGGTAGGACGGCAGTTCCACCCCGTCGATGGCTTCCATGTCGGCAGAGCGCGGCTTGGCGAACTGGCCGGCCATGCGGCCGACCTTGATCACCGGGATCGAGGCGCCGAAGGTCAGCACCACGGCCATCTGCAGCAGGACGCGGAAGGTGTCGCGGATGTTGTTGGGGTGGAACTCGGCGAAGCTCTCGGCGCAGTCGCCGCCCTGCAGCAGGAAGGCGCGGCCGGCGGCGGCGTCGGCCAGCTTGGCCTTCAGCCGGCGGGCTTCGCCGGCAAAGACGAGCGGCGGATAGGAGGACAGGCGCTGTTCGACCGCCTCGACCTTGGACTGGTCGGGATAAGTCGGCAACTGCTTCGCCGGTTTCGTCCTCCAACTGGCGGGTGTCCAACGCTCGACCATGACGCGCCTGCTCTTCCTTGACGATTGCGGAACGGGAGCCGGGCGGGCGGCGAACGACCGGCGGCAAACCCCGTGGGAGGTACTCTATAGCGCGACTCGCGGTAACTTTTCCACAGTTTCGGCCTGCATCCCGGCAATGCTGTGCCGCCGGGGTATGCCGCCTGCCACCGGGAGTGATTTCAGATGAAAGGAACTTCGCGTCTCCCCGGAAATATATGGGCCGCTGGCGGCGGATGCGTGCCGCCGTTATACATCGGGGATGACCGACCACGCCCGAGAGGAGCCTCCCCGGTGAATGCGACATCCTGGCGGGCAAAGCGCCTGTCCTCGTGGGGGCAGGCCCTGGCGGTCTACCGCGACCCGCGCGTGCTGGCGATCCTGTTCCTGGGCTTCTCCGAAGGGCTGCCGCTGGCGCTGACCGGCGCGACGCTGAATGTCTGGCTGACCGAACAGGGCGTCAGCCGGACCCACATCGGGCTGTTCGCGCTGGTCACCATGCCCTATGCGCTGAAATTCCTGTGGGCGCCGCTGATCGACCGGCTGCGGCTGCCGGTGATGACCCGGCTGTTCGGCCGGCGGCGCGGCTGGGCGCTGACGGCGCAGGCGGCGCTGATTGCGGCGCTGCTGGGGCTGGGCAGCACCAGTCCGGGGCAGGATCTGTGGTGGACTGCGATGTGCGCCGTGCTGGTCGCCTTCTGCTCGGCCAGCCAGGACATCGTGGTCGATGCCTATCGCGTCGAGGTGCTGGAGGAGCACCAGCAGGCCGCCGGTGCCGCCGTGCTGGTGCTGGGCTATCGCTTCGGCATGATGGCGGCGGGGGCGGGCGCCCTCTATGTCGCGGAGTTCCATGGCTGGCGCACCGCCTACGAGGTGATGGCCGGGCTGGTTCTGGTCGGCATGGCGACCATCCTGCTGTGCCGCGAGCCGAAGGAGCCGCCGCCGAGCGCCCGCGAAAAGCTGATCGCCGAGTGGTTGGGCCACCGCCCGCATGTGTCGGGCCGCAGCGCCGTGGTGCTCGCCTGGATTTACGGTGCGGTGGTGGCACCCTTCGCCCAATTCATGGAGCGGCGCGGCTGGGTGGTGATCCTCGCCTTCATCGCCAGCTACAAGCTGGGGGAGGTGCTGGCCGGCCAGATGTCCTCGACCTTCTACATCAGCCTGGGCTTCACCAAGGCTGAGATCGCCACGGTGAGCAAGCTGTTCGGGCTGTGGGCGACCATCGCCGGCGGTCTGCTGGGCGGCTTGCTGGTGGGGAAGGTCGGCGTGCTGCGCGGCCTGATGATCGGCGGCATCCTGCAGATGGTGTCGAACATGGGCTATGTCGTGCTGGCCTGGAGCGGCAACGACGTGTCGATGCTGGCGGTCACCGTCGCGGTGGAGAATGTCTGCGCCGGCATCGCCACCTCGGCCTTCGTCGCCTATCTGTCGAGCCTGTGCAACGTCGCCTACACCGCGACCCAGTATGCGCTGCTGTCCAGCCTGTACAAGCTGGGTGGCGACCTGTTCGGCGCGTCGTCCGGCTGGCTGGCGGAGCGGATGGACTGGGTCAGCTTCTTCCTGCTGTCGATGGCCGGCGCCATCCCGGCGCTCTGCCTGCTGGTCTGGCTGATGGGGCTGCACCGGCGGGAGGAAGAGGCCGCCGTCCCCGCCCAGTGACGGGGACGGCGGTGCCTGAGGAGCCTGCTATCAGGCTCCGGTGGTCGACTTGGTCTTGCCGGCGCCGGGCCCGGCGCCCAGGTCGGCGCCGGTGATCGGATCGGCGTCCGGCTTCGACATGGTGCGGGCGGCCACGGCATTGACCGCCGCCAGTTCCGACGCGGCGAGCTTCACCGTCGGGTTGCCGTCGCCGCCATTGACCGGGCCGTCGCCCATCTTGACGTCGACGAACTCCCACTGGGCGCCCTGGTTCCAGGGGCCGCGCATGTCGCCTTCGCCCTGGCTCATGTTGTAATACTTGTCGGTGTATTCCGGCTTGCCCGGCAGCTTGCCCGGCGGGAAGTTGTTGTCGATGGCGTAGAGCGCCTTCTCGAAGCTCTTCTGGTGGGCGATCTCGCGGGTCATCAGGAAGCCGAGCGCATCCTTCACGCCCGGATCGTCGGTGACGTTGATCAGGCGCTCGTAGATGATCTTGGCCCGCGCTTCCGCCGCGACGTTGGAGCGCAGATCGGCCGTCGGCTCGCCGATGCTGTCGATGTAGCCGCCGGTCCACAGCTGCCCGGCCGAATTCACCAGGGCCGGGCCGCCGCCATAGAGCAGCGACAGGGTGTGGCTGCCGTTGCCCTGGGTGATGTTGGCGTACAGGTCTGCGGTCGCCTCCGCCCCCTCGGCCAGCTTGCCCTTGGCCCCCTTGGTCAGCATGGCGACGATGGAGCCGATCACCTCAAGGTGGCTCAGCTCCTCGGTCGCGATGTCGATCAGCATGTCCTTGCGGCCCGGATCCTCATCGGCCAGACCCTGGGTGAAATAGCGCATGGCCGCGGCAAGCTCGCCCTGCGGGCCGCCGAACTGTTCCAGCATCAGGCTGGCGAGCACCGGGTTCGGCTCCGACACGCGAACCGTGTACATGAGCTTTTTATTATGCATGAACATGCGAGGGACTCCTCCTGCGTCAGATGGCCCGCTTTGCAGGGGCCGCGGATCGGTGCGACCGGGTCCGGACCGGATCGCTCCCTGCCCTCAACCGAGGATGTTTAGAAGCGTTCCAGGAGGAGTGCCTGTTTCAAAGTGCTATGCCGGATGGGTTCCGATCTGGCAGCGGCACATCCCCGGTCCGGGGCGCCCGCCGCCATTCCCGCCGGTTACTGCGCCTGGGCGCGGCAGGCTTCCAGGGCGGAGATCGCCTTGCGGGTGTCGTCGAGATAGTAGGTGTAGGCGTAATCGTCGCTCTTGCCGTCGATCTCCATATAGAGTTCGCGGCCGTTCATCAGGGCATCGATGGCCTTGGAGGTCGCGGGAATGCCGACGGCGGCCATCGTCTTGTCGATGGCGGCACCGGTGACCTTGTCGCTCCATTTCTTATCGACCGAAAGGGAGATGGTGAGGTCTTCCTTCTCCTTCAGCTTCCAGGCCGAATCGCCGAAGATCATCACCATGGCCTGGCCCTTGTTCGTGTAGGCGAGGGCGATGGTCGCGGTGTCCTTCGTTTCGGTCTTCCATTCCTGGCTGATGGCGCAGTCCTTGTCGATCTTGACGTCCCACACGCCGATCTTGGTCTGAGCATGGGCCGCGCCAATCGAAGCAAAGGACGCAACGCAGGCAGCCGCCGCAAAAATTCCGCGCATGTTTCGAACCGTTCCCTAAGATAATTATATGTACCACCATGGTAGGTAGGACAATCGGGATAGGTCCAGAGTTTTCGCGCCCTGCACAATGAAAAGAAACGGGAGCTGGAGGGCTGGTGGCGCCCCCTGCTCCCGTTGTGGATGTAACACTGCCGCCTTGCGGTGCGGTTGGCGGTTCAGATCTTCTTTTCCGGCTCCGCCTTTTCGCGCATCAGCACGAATTCCTCCGCGGTGGAGGGGTGGAGCGCGATGGTGCGGTCGAAATCGCGCTTGGTGGCGCCGCAGTTCAGCGCGATGGCCAAGCCCTGCATCATCTCCGGCGCGTCCATGCCCATCATGTGGCAGCCCAGCACGCGCTGGCTCTCGCCATCGACCACCAGCTTCATCAGCACCCGCTCGTCCCGGCCGGTCAGCGTGTGCTTCATCGGGCGGAAGCCGGCCTTGTAGATGTCCACCTGCGGGTATTTGGCGCGGGCCTGCATCTCGGTCAGGCCGACGGTGCCCAGCGGCGGCAGCGAGAACACCGCGGTCGGCACATTGTCGTAGCCGATGCGCATCGGGTTGTCGTTGAACAGCGTCTCGGCCAGCGCCCGGCCCTCGGCGATGGCGATGGGGGTCAGCGCCATGCGGTCGGTGACGTCGCCGATGGCATAGATGTTGTCGACGGAGGTCCGCGACCAGTCGTCGACCGGAACCGCGCCCGCCTCGTTCAGCGTGATGCCGACCTCTTCCAGCCCGAGATTCTTCGTGTTGGGGCGGCGGCCGGTGGCGGCCATCACCAGACCGGCCGAATGCTCGCGGCCCATATGGTCGGTCAGGGTATAGCCGCCGGGACCCTTTTCCAGCTTCGCCGGCTTGCAGCGCGAGATGATGGTGATGCCGCGCTTGCGCATCTCCTGCGCCAGGGCGACGCGGATGTCGTCGTCGAAGCCGTTCAACAGATCGTCGCCGCGGATCATCAGCGTCACTTCGGCGCCCAAGCCGCGGAAGATGCTGGCGAATTCCACGGCGATGTAGCCGCCGCCGATGATCAGGACGGAATGAGGCAGTTTTTCAAGATGCAGCGCCTCGTTGGAGGTCACCGCATGCTCCATGCCCTCGACCTGCGGCAGCGTCGGCCAGCCGCCGGTGGCGATCAGGATGTTGCGGGCGGTGTAGCGCTTGCCGTCGACTTCCACCGTGTGGCGGTCGACGATCCGGCCGAACCCCTCATACAGGGTGACGCCGGAATTCTTCAGCATGTTGATGTAGATGCCGTTCAGCCGGTCGATCTCGCTGTCCTTGCGCGCGATCAGCGTTTCCCAGTCGAAGGACGGCATCGGCGCGCTCCAGCCATAGCCGGCGGCGTCCTCGAATCCGTCGCGGAACTGGGCGGCATAGACCAGCAGTTTCTTCGGCACGCAGCCGCGGATCACACAGGTACCGCCGACACGGCTGCCCTCGCAGATCGCCACCTTGGCGCCATAGGACGCCGCGCGCCGGCTGGCGGCAACGCCGCCGGACCCCGCCCCGATGGTGAAGAGGTCGAAATCGAACTCGGCCAAGGCCGTCTCCTTCCGCAACTGGACCTGACTGTCGCGAACCGCTCCCACGAACGATTGCGCTGCGGCAAGATATGGGGTGGAACAGGGCGTTGGGAAGCGCGGCCTCAGCGCAGCAGCATGTCCTGGATCAGCACTTGTCGAAGCTTCAGCGGCCGTATGGTCTTGTTGGCGACATAACGCAGGGCATCCTTGACGTAGATCTGCCCATCCGCCCCGCGCAGTTCGGCCGGATTGACCTCAAGCAGACGTTGGCCGATGGCATCGGCGATGCGCGGCAGGTGCGGTGTGACCGCCTCCATCGGCGTTGCCGGGTCGAACTCCAGAACCGCCCGCAGCCTCAATTCCTGCAAGCGGCGGCCATCGTTCAGCGTGAGGGTCAACGTTGGCAAAGCAGCATAGACGGCGGGGGCGGGTTCGATCCGAACGGGGGGATGGGCGCCATGGGCGGGAGACGGGCGCAGGATCAGCGCGCTGCCGGCTCCGGCTCCGGCGAAGGCCAGCATGAGCCCGAGCAGAGCCAGGAAGATCCGGTTCCCCGTTCCGTCGAAGGAGGGCAGGGTGCCCTGGCCGGTTTCGGCGGATGCTGATGCCCTGGTCATTCCGCCCTGTCTGGTTGTCGCCGACGATCCGGTTGCGAGACTTTAAAAGCGCGGAAGTGGTAGGTCAAATAAAGGTATTTTATGTGGTTTTTCTTTGATCCGCAGCTTTCGACTGCGGTCCCGTGGAAGCCATCTCTCCAAGACTTGAGGAGTTCACGGCCGGCCGCCGACCTCCCGTCGAAAAACGCAATGCAGCCATCCACCGCGCCCCAGGCCGGCGGGAAGCCTCTTCCCCCGCCCGCCTGGGCCGTATAATGCTGGGATTCCAACACAACCGGCCGGCTGCCCTGTCCGGCGACCGGGCCATCCATAACGAAGCACTGCAAAGCCATGCGCAGACACATGCGTGGACAGGGGCGGAAGGTGAGGGTGACGGGTATGAGCGACAGCGACAACCGACCGGCTGGCAGCCGCGCAGCAGGCAACCGCCCAGCCGGCGTTCAGACATCCGGCATCCAGGCAACCGGCATCCGGACCGCAGGCAGCGGGCCTACCGCCCTTCATCCGCCCTCCGCCGCGGTTCCCGACTGGACGGACACCTATTTCCGCCGCACCCGGGAAGCGGTGGGCAAGTTCGGCGACAAGACCGTCACCTACGCCATCTTCATGCGCCGCCCGGTGGTCTGCGCCCCGCGTCTGGCGGTGGACTGGCTGGAGTCGGTGGCCCGCGAGCGCAACACCAGCTTCAAGATCGAGTTGAACTACCCCGAGGGCAAGTGGGTCGGTGCCGGTGAGCCGATCATGTACATCACCGGCTCCTTCTACCATCTGGTCGATTGCGAGACGATCCTGCTGCAGAAGCTGGGTCCGGCCAGCGTCGCCGCTTACAATGCCTTCACCATGTGCGCCGACCTGCCGAAGGTCGCCTTCCTCGCCATGGACGCCCGCCATTGCGCCGGGACGGAGATGGCGGAGATGATGGCCTACGCCGCCTCAGTCGGGTCGGACCGGGCCAAGCGCAAGGTCGGCGCCAAGGGCTTCGTCGGCAACGCCACCGATGCCACCGCCCCCTATTTCGGCCAGGAGCGCGGCATGGGCACCATGCCGCACGCCCTGATCGGCTATGCCGGGTCGACGGTGCGCGCCGCGGAGATGTTCCACGAGACCTTCCCCGACCTGGGCCTCACCGTCCTGGTCGATTATTTCGGCCGCGAGATCACCGACGGGCTGGAGGTTTGCCGCCGCTTTCCGCAGCTGGCCGCCCAGGGCAAGCTGTCGCTGCGGCTCGACACCCCCGGCGGCCGCTTCGTCGAGGGGTTGGACCCGCCCGGCTCCTATGCCGTGCTGGAGCGCCACGCGCCGCACGCCATCCGTGGCTATCGCGACGAGACGCAGCTGCGCTACCTGATCGGCACCGGCGTGTCGGCCGCGGCGATCCATTATGTGCGTGAACGGTTGGACGAGGCCGGCTTCCCGGCGGTGAAGATCGTCGCCAGCAGCGGCTTCGGCCCGGCCAAATGCCGGCTGATGGCGGAAGCCAACGCCCCGGTGGACATCATCGGCACCGGCAGCTACCT
Organism: Azospirillum sp. B506; assembly: GCF_000333595.1. Classification (GTDB taxonomy): domain Bacteria; phylum Pseudomonadota; class Alphaproteobacteria; order Azospirillales; family Azospirillaceae; genus Azospirillum. Next base: position 3,889 of record NZ_BADK01000883.1, on the reverse strand, counting down.
GCCCGAACGCTGGACCGAGACCTACGCGACGGCCGACATCATCGAGTATGACGGCGAACGCCGCGTGAAGGTCGGCCGCGAGTTCCTGTTCCGGCGGTAGGTTGCGGATAATCCTCCCTCTCCCGCCCCGGATCCCCTCTCCCCCCCGGGGAGAGGGTTAGGGTGAGGGGGACGCACATGCCGGATGTCTTCGGCTGCGCCGAACCCCCTCATCCCAACCTTCTCCCCAGGGGGGAGAAGGGGATAAGCGCACCTCACCCCAGACGTTTCGCGATCAGCGGACCGCGCATCGGTGCGGTGTCCGTCACCGTGACCGACGCGCGCAGGCGGCGTTCCGCCTCGTCGGCCTGGGCCTCCGTGCGGGCGTGCAGGATCGCCAGCGGACGGCCGCCCGGCCCGACCGTATCGCCCAGCCCGGCGACTTCGTCGAAGCCGACGGCGAAGTCGATGGCATCGGTCGTCCTGGTCCGGCCGCCGCCCAGTGCCACCACCGCCATGCCGACCCCACGGGTGTCGATGGCACCGACGAAGGCGGCCCGCTCGGCGAAGACCGGGCGGACGATGGGCGCGCTCTCCAGATAACGGTCCGGCTGCTCCAGCAGGTCGGCCGGCCCGCCCAGCGCCGCCACCATGCGGGAGAAGCGTTCCGCTGCCGCGCCGCTGGCGATCGAGCGGTCTGCCAGGACGCGGCCTGCCGCGGCGTCGGGCGCCAGCCCGGCCAGCGCCAGGAGTTCCGCAGCCAGCGCCGCCGTCACTTCGTAGAGCCGCGGTTCGGCCGGCTCTCCCCGCAGGATGGCGAGGCATTCGCGCATCTCCAGCGCGTTGCCGGCGCTGTGGCCGAGCACCTCGTTCATGTCGGTCAGCAGGGCCACCGCCGGCAGGCCGGCGCCCTTCGACACGGTGACGATGCTCTCGGCCAGCGCCTCGGCATCTTCGAACCGTTGCATGAAGGCGCCGCTGCCGAACTTCACGTCCATCACCAGGGCATCCAGCCCGGCGGCGAGTTTCTTCGACAGGATCGACGCGGTGATGAGGTCGAGCGACTCCACCGTCGCGGTCACGTCACGGATGGCGTAGAGCCGCTTGTCGGCCGGGGCGATGTCGTCGGTGGCGCCGATCACGGCGCAGCCCACCTCCTTCACCACCCGGCGCAGCAACTCGTTGTCGGGCTTGGCGCGATAGCCGGGGATGCTTTCGAACTTGTCGAGCGTGCCGCCGGTGTGGCCGAGGCCGCGGCCCGACACCATCGGCACGAAACCGCCGCAGGCGGCCAGCATCGGCGCCAGGATCAGGCTGACCTTGTCGCCGACGCCGCCGGTCGAATGCTTGTCGATCACCGGACCCGGCAGGTCGAGCGACCTCCACTCCATCACCGTGCCGGAATCGCGCATGGCACGGGTCAGCGCCACCCGCTCGTCCAGGCTCATGCCGCGGAAGAAAACGGCCATGGCGAAGGCCGATGCCTGGGCCTCCGACACGCTGCCATCGGTGATGCCGCGCACGAAGTCCTTGATGGTGGCGGCGTCGAGCGGCTGTCCATCGCGCTTGGCACGGACGATTTCCTGCGGAAGCATGCCTCAGTACCCTCCCGCCGGAGCCGGTTCGCGTTCGCCTTCCCGTTCCCCATGCCCGGCCGCCGCCAGCAGCGAGTCGAGCAGGCTGGAGGCGCCGAAGCGGAAGGTCTTCGGCGTCGCCCAGCCCTCGCCCAGGATGCCGTCGGCCAGGGCCAAATAGCGCGCCGCTTCGGCGGTGTCGCGGATGCCGCCGGACGCCTTGAAGCCGACCTGCTTGCCCGATTCATAGATGCTGTCGAGCATCACCACCGCCGCCGGCAGGGTGGCCGCCGGCTGGGTCTTGCCGGTGGAGGTCTTCAGGAAGTCAGCCCCGGCGGCGATGGCGTCGCGTGCCGCCCAGGCCAGCAGGTCGGCGTCGGGGAAGGCGCCCGATTCCAGGATCACCTTCATCAAGGCCTTGTCGCCGCAGGCTTCGCGGCAGGCTTTCAGCACATTGATCGGCTGGGTGCGGGCCCCGTCGATGAAGGCCTTGTAGGGCAGCACCACGTCGATCTCGTCCGCCCCGTCATCGACAGCCCGCCGGGTCTCCGCCGCCACCGCCGCCGCATCCGCCTCGCCGGTCGGGAAATTGACCACGGTGGCGATCTTCACCGGCGTGCCATCCAGCGCCTTGCGCGCGGTGGGGACGAAGCGTGCCCAGACGCAGACCGCGGCGACCGGCCCCACGGGGGTGACGGCGCGGGCGCAGAGATCCTGCACCACCCGGTCGCTGTCGTCGCCGTTCAGGCTGGTGAGATCGAGCATGCTTATCGCACGACGCGCCAGATCGGCGTCGGACGGGGCGTTGGCGCTGGCGTCGAGCGCGCTTTGCAGGTCGGCAGACAGTTTCATGACCGGGACCCGTCCTTCTCAATGCAGGCGTTCGAGGAAGCCGACCAGCAGGCGCTCCAGGTCGGCGGCTGCCGCCGAGGCGGCGGTCAGGGTCTGGTGATGGTCGACCGGCCCGTCGCCGAGCCCGACGCCCAGGTTGGTGACGACGGCGCAGCCGACGACCCGCAGGCCGCAGTGGCGCGCGATGATGCATTCCGGAACGGTGGACATGCCGACCGCATCGGCGCCCAGCAGCCTCATCATCCGCACCTCGGCCGGCGTCTCGAAGGACGGGCCGGGATAGGCGGCATAGACGCCCTCCGCCAGATCGATGGACAGACCGGCGGCGACGTCCTTCAGCAGGCCCCGCAGCGCCGGGTCCCAGGCGTCGGTCATGCTGGGGAAGCGTTCGCCGAAGACCTCGTCGTTCGGGCCGGTCAGCGGGTTGGCGCCCAGCAGGTTCAGATGGTCGCTGATCGCCATCAGCCGGCCGGGGCCGACCTCCAGCCGGAGCGAGCCGACGGCGGCGGTCAGCACCAGCGTGTCGCAGCCGGCCAGCTTAAGCGCCCGCACAGCTGTCTTCAGCGCATCGAAGCCGTTGCCTTCATAGGCATGGACGCGGCCCTGCATGCAGGCGACCTCGACGCCGCCGAGCTGTCCCACGACGAGCCGCCCGGCATGGCCGGACACGCTGGGGACCGGGAAGCCGGCGATCTCGGTGTAGGGGATGGCGACCCCGTCGGCGATGCGGTCGGCGATGCCGCCCAGGCCGGAGCCCAGCACGATGCCGACCCGCGGCCGATGGCCGGGGGCATGGTGAAGGATGTCCGCGGCGGCGCGGGCTGCGGTCATGTCGGGAAACTCCGCTCAGAAGGCTAAATTGGTGGGGCCGAACGATTCAGGCAACAGGGTTTCCAGTGCGAAGGTCCGCCGCAGGCCGGCCGGGTCACAGATGTGGATCGGCGTGTCCGGTGTCGCGAATTCGCGGATGCGCTGGCGGCAGCCGCCGCAGGGGGTGCAGATTTCCTCCGCCCCTGCCTCGCCGCCCATCACGACGATGGCGCGGATGCGGCGGTCGCCGGCGGTGACCATGGCGCCGATGGCGCTCGCTTCCGCGCATTGCCCCTGCGGGTAGGCCGCGTTCTCCACATTGCAGCCGGCGAAGATGCGGCCCGAGTCGCCGAGGATGGCGGCGCCCACCTTGAATTTGGAATAGGGGGCGTGGGCGTTCTCGCGTGCGGCGCGCGCCGCTTCGATCAGCTGGGGCAGCTCTGCGGTGTCGGCCATCGGCTCAGCGTTCCTTCACATAGGGGATGCCGCTCGCCTTGGGGGCGATGGCCTTGCCGACGAAGCCGGCCAGCAGCAGGACGGTCAGCACATAGGGCAGCATCTGGATGAACTGGACCGGGATGACGCCGATGCCCGGCAGGACCACGCCCTGAAGGCGGACCTGCACCGCGTCGGTGAAGGCGAACAGCAGGCAGGCGAACAAGGTTGGGCCCCGC
>NZ_BADK01000884.1 GCF_000333595.1 Azospirillum sp. B506 | reverse complement strand
CGACCCGCAGCGGCGAGAAGCCAGGCTGGGGCAGCAAGCCCTTCCCCAAGGGCGACCGCAGCGGGCATTTCGTCACCCTGGCTTCGGGCTATGCCGATGACGATGACGCCCTGCCGATCCGCACCGACGCCCGCGTGGTGGGCGCGACGCTGAAAGCCGGGGAGACGGCGACCTATCCGCTCGGCAAGGACCGCCGCGCTCTTCAGCCACTGGTTGACCTTCCAGCCGTCCGCGGTCTTCTCGGCGACACGCAGGTCGCCGGCATCCAGCGCATCGAGCGCCGCGTTCACGGCGTCGCGGACGGGGCCGGTGGTGGCGGTGGTGAGATCGGCGGGCTTCAACAACATCGAGCTGATCTCCGACCGGCCGCTCGCCGTCAATCTGCAGGAGATCATCGAGGTCAAGCGCGACTGGCCCGACCGCGCCATGGTCGTCTCGCTGATGGCCACCATGACCGAGACCGCCTGGGCCGGCCTCGCCCGCCGCATCGCCGAGACCGGGGCCGCCGACGGGCTGGAACTCAACCTCGGCTGCCCGCACGGCATGTGCGAGCGCGGCATGGGATCCGCCATCGGGCAGGTGCCGGAGATGGTCGAGCAGGTCACCCGCTGGGTGAAGAACGCCGTCAACCTGCCGGTGATCGTCAAGCTGACCCCCAACATCACCAACATCCTGTGGTCGGCGGAAGCGGCCAAGCGCGGCGGCGCCGACGCGGTGTCGCTGATCAACACGGTGAACTCCATCGTCGCGGTCGATCTCGACGCCATGGCCCCGACCCCGGTGGTCGACGGCAAGGGCAGCCACGGCGGATATTGCGGCCCGGCGGTGAAGCCGATCGCGCTGAACATGGTGGCGGAGATCGCCCGCAATCCCGACACAAGCGGCCTGGCGGTCAGC
>NZ_BADK01000885.1 GCF_000333595.1 Azospirillum sp. B506 | reverse complement strand
CTGTTCTGGCTGCTCNCCGCAGCCGCAGGCCGGCCGCCCCCGCGCCCCGGCCGCAGGAGGCATGACCGTGGCGGTCTTCGGCAAGGACGATCCGCCGCGGATGCACCGCCGCTCCCTCCTGCGTCTTGCCGCCGGCGGGCTGGCGATGCCGGGCCTTCCGTCGGCCGGGTCGGCGCTGGCGGCGGCGGTGCCGGACCGGACCTTCCGCATCACCATGGTTCTGGGCCGCGGCGAGAGCGACAACGAATACGGCTTCAAGGATTACCTGGCCCGCCGCGGGCTGAGGATCGACTACACCATCCGCGACACCGGCGGCGACACCGGCCGGCTGCCGGGCATCGTCGAGGAGATCAGGGACACCCGTCCCGACCTCGTCTACAGCTGGGGCACCCCGCAGACCCGCGGCATCGTCGGTCCGTTCGACGAGGCCGATCCGCGCCGCCACATCACCGACATCCCCGTGGTCTTCACCTTCGTCGCCGCCCCGGTGGACGCGAAGATCGTGCCTGACCTCGGCCGGTCGGGGCGCAACGTCACCGGCACCATTCACATCGCACCCATCGCGGTGCAGCTGAACACCATCCAGGCCTATCGCCCGATCCGACGGCTGGGCGTCGTCTACAATCCGCTGGAACGCAACTCCGTCCTGACCATCGAGGGGCTGCGGGCCGAGGCCGCGTTGCGCGGGTTGGACCTGATCGAGGAGCCGGTGCCGCTGGACGGCCGGGGCGAGCCGATGGCCGCCGCCGTCCCCGATGCGCTGGCCCGCGTGGCGGCACGCGGGGCGGAGGTGCTGTATATCGGCCCCGACACCTTCATCGCCTTCCACAACCGCTCCGTCGTCGCGGCGGAGGCGCTGCGCCTGCGGCTGCCGACCTTTTCGGCGACCGAACTGATCGTGCGCACCGACAAGGCGATGCTGGCGCTGGCCAGCAGCGCCTACGGCATCGGCCGCTTCACCGCCTTCAAGGCGGCGCAGATTCTGGTCGACGGCGCCAGCCCGGCCGACATCCCGGTGGAGACGCTGAAGCGCTTCTCCGTCATCATCAACATGGCCACGGTGCGGGCGCTGGAATATTACCCGCCCATCGGCCTGCTGAACTTCGCGGAAATCGTCGAGTCATGAGTTGCGAACCATGAGCGTCACGCCCCCCCTCAGCCTGCCCGGCGGCGCAAGTCTTCTGCGCGGCGACGCAGCGCGCGCGGTGGCCGCCCTTCGGCTGCGTGCGTTGGCCGCCGACCTGCCGGACGGGTTGACCGTCCGCCTGATGGAGCTGGCCGATTCCAGCCGGCTTGCCGACTTCCGCGTCCGGGTGGTGTCGATGCTGGAGGATCCCGACCATTATCGCATGGTCGGCGAGATCGGGGACTTCGTCGCCGACCATCTGGGCTGCGGCGGTCTGACCGCCGGCATCTTCCGCAAGGGGGCGCTGGTCGCCTACGGCGCCCTGGGCCTGCCGGCGGACGGGGATGCCAACCGGGGCCGCGACCTCGACCTGCCGGAGGCGGAGCTGTGCCGGGTGGCGCACCTGTCGTCGGCCATGGTCGACCCGGGCGAACGCGGGCGCGGCCTGCACCACCGGCTGATCGATTGGCGAATCGCGGTGGCGGAGGCGCTGGGCCGCCGTCACCTCGTCACCACGGTCAGCGCCCGCAATCACCGCAGCTGGAGCCATCTGACCGCCCACGGACTCTACCCGAAGCGGCTGGTCCGGGTCGGCGGCGATCTGGTGCGGCTGCTGCTCCACCGCGACCTGACCGGCGATCCCGTCTTCGACCCGGCCAGCGCCGAACTGGTGGCGGTGGAGGACCTGGCCGACCGCTGGGACATTTTCGAGCGCGGCCAGGTCTGGGGCCGGGTGACGGCGGGGGAGGGGATGGCCGTCGATGGAGCCGGGGGGGCGGCACGCTGGTACGCGCTGTGCGGCCGGCAGCGGCAGGCGCGCTGAGAGTTTTTTTGCTGCACCGCGAAGGAATCGTCGGGCCTCCATCGACATGCTATAACCCCAAAGGTGGTAGCAAAGGCGGGAGCCGGGAATGCATATTACCGAGCAGGCATTGAACGGTGTCGTCGTGCTGCACCCGGTCGGACGCATAGACAGCGGCAGCACGGGCGAGTTCGAAGGCGTTCTGATGTCCGCCATTGGCGAGGACGGCACGCGGATCGTTGTCGATATGGCTGAGCTTTCCTACATCAGTTCCGCGGGGCTTCGATCCCTTCTGGTCGCCGCCAAGGCGGCCCGGACGAAGCGCGGCTCGATTGCGCTGTGCGCCATGGCGCCGAGCATCCGCGCGTTGTTCGACATCAGCGGTTTTTCGTCCCTGTTCGCAATCCATGCCGATGCCGCCTCGGCGGTCGCCGCATTGGGTGGCTGAAGGACAACGGTAGACATCCGCCGGTCGCGGCCGGCTTTTCGATAAGGCGGTTCCCGAAAGGAACCGGGTGCATGATGGGAAGTGCCAATCGGCCAAACATCCTGGTCGTCGAGGATTCTCCGGCGGTGCGGCTGTCCGTCGCCGGCTATCTTGAAGGGCGCGGGTTCGACGTGACCGAGGCGGAGAACGGACGGGCGGCGATCCGCGCGCTCGACCGCCGCAGCTTCGACCTGATCGTCACCGACGTGCTGATGCCGGAGGTCGACGGGATCGAGCTGATCAAGGCCGCGCGCAGCGCCCAGCCGGATGTGAAGATCCTCGCCATGTCCGGTGGTGCGCCCAACATGCCGGCCGGCTATCTGCTGAAGATGACGCGCATGTTCAATGCGGATGAGATCATCTACAAGCCGTTCCTCAATGAAGAGTTGGGAGCCGCGGTTGCCCGCCTGCTCGATCAAACGCTGACAAATTAAGCAGATCGACGCCCCTGCCCAATAAAGGGGCGCAAAAGAAAACGGCTTCGGTGCAAGAAGCGCCGAAGCCGTAAGTGATGCGTGGAACCAACCGCGGTCCACCACGCAAGTGCCGTGCCAGTTCTCCGCGCTTTCCTGTCGACCGGTCCGCAAAATTCCGGAACGCCGCCAGCCCGCTCCTGTTGTTCGGGACATGCGGGCGGGCGTCGCCATGCGCGTGATCGCGTGTGAGTCTCCAGGACGTGCTGTCCGCCATCCAAGAATCCTGAAAAGAGGGAGCCGACCACGATGGCGCAGTACGAGAATCGGTGGCGGGGCGAAGGCCGCGACTGGCGCGACGACGACCGGGAACCCAACCGGCACCGCGACTGGGGCGAGGCGCCGCGGCGAACCGGCGTCTACGAGCAGGACGACGGCCGTCACGAGAGCATGTATCGCACCCAGTCCCACCGCCACCAGGACGGGCAGGGCCGCGACTACCGCGACGCCGGCTATGGCGGGCG
>NZ_BADK01000886.1 GCF_000333595.1 Azospirillum sp. B506 | reverse complement strand
GCATCGTCCTCCACCTCCGCCCGCAGTTCGCGGCCCACGGCTTCCAGCCGCACCCGGATCCGATGCGGACCGGTCTTCCCGTCGCCGGTTCGATCCCGATAGCCATGGGTCACGGTGTTGGTGACCAGTTCGTCGAGGCAGAGGTTGATGCTGAAGGCCAGATCGGGAGGCAGGCCCATGCGCGCGATGAAATCCTCCACCGCGGCGGCCAGCCGTTGCAGTTCGGACAGGTCGCTGCGCAGGACCAGGTCCAGGCCGTTCGCCGCTGTGCCGTCCACCCGCTCCCCCTCCGCACCCACACGTTTGCCCCCACACTTTTGCCCCTATGCGTCCGGATGGCGCGGGGCGCGAAGGGATGGTCATTCTTCACCAATGGGACCATCATGACAATTCCTCGACCGCCGGCTGGGGAGGTTGAACGGGCGGCGGTGGCGGGACAGACTCGGGCGCGAGGGTTGCTTCACAACGTCGCGGCGACTGGAATAAAGCCGGTTCGCGCGCTGTTGGTGGACCGAAGCCCCCGGGGGACAATCGACGAAGGTGCCGGCGCCATGTCCATGCTTGCCAAGCCCATGCTTGCCACGCCCACGCTCTGGACCCGGATGAAGGCCGAACTGGGCGACAGCGACGCGCAGTTCCGGCTGGCGGAGGCGCTGCGGACGACCGATGTCGCCGCCTCCGTCCCCTGGTACCGCCGTGCCGCCCGCCAGGGCCATGTCGCGGCGCAGACCATGCTGGCCTTCCTGCTGGCCAACGGCATCGGCGTGCCTCCCGATCCGCGCCGGGCGGTCTCCTGGTACCGGCGTGCCGCCGCCAAGGGCGATGTCGGGGCGCAGAACAACCTCGGCTACATGCATGAACATGGGGCCGGGGTGCCCTGCGATCCGGCCAAGGCGGCGCTTTGGTACCGGCTGGCGGCGCTTCAGCACTCCGCCCCCGCCCAGGTCAACCTCGCCCTTCTCCTGCTCGACGGCCGGGGGATCGACCGTGACGAGGGCGAAGCGGTGCGCTGGCTGCGTGCCGCCGCCGAACAGGGCCATCCGGCGGCGCAATACCGCCTTGGCCTGTGCCTGCGCGAAGGGGTGGGGGTGGATCGCGATCCGGCCGAGGCGGCCCTGTGGCTGCAGGCCGCGGCGGCAACCGGCGACCGCGAGGCGCTGGTGGCGTTGGCCGAGCTGCGCAAGACCTCGGTTCCGGACCTGTCCGGCGGATTGGACGATGACGGTCCCGCCGGCCCGGATGACGGCGGTGCGACGTTGTGGCCCTCGGACCTGCGTCCGGTGCGCGACATGCGTGCCGGCGCCATGCCGCCGGGCTGAGGCCCTGGCCCCATCGCCGCGGTCTCTCCAACCGGTCGGCCGTCGCCTGCGTCCGCCGGCGCGACGGATTGGCACGCCACCCGAAACCGCTTGCCAAGGTTCGAGGGATTGGCGATTCATCGAACTGACGATGGTCCGTTCGGGTGCGCCCGTCGGATTGGTATGGAGCATTGGGCGGTCCGTGGCTGATGCATCGGCGTGTCATCCCATAGAGGTGAGATGAGAGGGGGGCGATGAGGCTTGGCGGGGGGCTGGCCCTGCGCACCGGCGCCGTCATCGCGGCGACGGTTGCGACGGCCGTGCTTCTGTCGGTCGCCCTGTCCGAACTGAAGTTCGCTCAGAAACTGCGCGAGGTCGCCGCCTCCCGCCTGAGTGTTGTCGCCGACGAGATGCGGCGCCGGGTCGAGTTTGGCCTGACATTGGGGCTGGACCTGTCCGAACTGGTCGATCTGCAGGCGCAGGCCGAGCGCGCGGCTTCCGGCGAGGAAATTCTCGGCGTCGAAGTGGTGGACGACCGCGGCATCGTGCTGTTCGCCGCCGACCACAGCGCCATCGGCCATCCCAGCCCATTGCGTCGTGTCTCCAAAACCGAAGCCGACAGTGCCCCGCGCCGTCAGATCGACGGTGACCTGCTCGTGATCGGCAGCGGCGTGCGCAACAGCTTCGGCCAGGCTGTCGGCGAGGTGATCCTGCGCTCCTCGCTTGGCGGCCTTCGGTCGCGGGTGGCGGCGGTGGAGGACAGGCTGCATACCGCAGTGTCGGCGCTTGTGGGCATCGCCGCTCTGGCGACGCTTGCCGCCGTCTTCGTCGTCGTCCGCCAGGGTGGCGGCCGGCGCGGGCTGGCGGCGGGCACCGCGCCGCTGGCGGTGGTGCGCGACCGCCTGTACCACGGCATCGCCGATGCCGACCGCGCGATGGAGGAGTTGGAGCGGGAGCTGGACGCGATGGCGCCGTTGAAAGGCGGCCCGTCATGACCCCCGGCGGATGCAACAGCCCCGGCCGGCGGAGCGATCCGGTCGCCGCCCTGGTGTTGAGGCTGACCATCGTCACGGTCGCGGTCCTGCTCCTGGCGGTGGGGGGGGCGTCCTGGCTGTCGCTGCGCAGCTTCGACCCGCTGTTCCAGCCGGAACTGGCGCGCAAGGCGCGGACGGTGGGCGACCTGGTCGGCGTGCAGATCGACCGCGGGCTCGGCGTCCGGATCCCGCTCGATCGCATGGCGGGTCTCGATGCCCTGCTGGCGGCCGAGGTCGAGCGCCACGAGGGCATTGCCTATCTTGCGGTCAGCGATCCGGCCGGCCGCATCGTGGCGGCGGCGGGTGCGCCGCTCGACCGCGAGGCTGCCTCCGCCATGCCGGCCGCCATGCCGGCTGGCTGGCTGGACGGCCCCGCCGATGGCCGGCTGGCACGCGGCTTCGTCGATGTCGAACGCCGCCTGGGAAGCGCCGGAGCGGCCGCCGGCATGCTGCATGTCGGCATCGACAGCGCGTTCCTGGCCAAGGCCTCCACCGATCTGGCGCTCGACGTGCTGTCGGTGGTCATCGTCTCGGTGCTGTTGATCTTCGAGGTGCTGCAGCTGGTGGTGAACCTTGCCATGCGGCGGGTTCTGACCTTGCGGCTGTTGGCCGACCTGGCGGAAGAGGGCGATTTCCGCGCGGCCTTGCCGGCATGTCCCGGTCCGTCCGCCGCCAGCCCCGACCGCGCGCTGGAAAGCGGCGCGGGGGCGGCGCTCGACGCGGTGAACGCCCGCTATGCCGCCCTCGCCGCACGGGTTGCGGCCCTGCGCCGCCGGCCGGGCACCGCCATGGGAGCCGCCATGGATCCCGACGACCCGCGGCTCCGCCGGGCGGAGGCCGGGCTGGCCGTGCTTGCCCGCCGCTTCCGGTTCCGCGCCCCCGGCGCCGCGGAGCCGCCGCCGTTGAACCTCGTTTTCCTGCGGCTGCCGGTCTTCCTGTTCTGTCTGTCGGAGGAGCTGTCGCGCCCCTTCCTGCCGGCCTATGCCAAGACCTTCGCCGGCGAGCTGCCCTGGCTGACGCCGGACATGGTGGTCGGCCTGCCGATCACGCTGTTCATGCTGATCTGGGCGCTGTCGCAGCCGGGGGGCGCACGCGTCTCCGAACGCTGGGGGCGGGCGCGCTCCTTCGCCATCGGGGCGGCGCTGGCGGCCGTCGGTCTGGCGCTGACCGCCGGTGCCGGCTCCCTGTATGAGCTGATGCTGTGGCGCTGCCTGACCGCGTTGGGCTATGGGCTGGTCCTCATCACCGCCCAGGGCATCGTCGTGGATCACAGCACGCCGCGCAACCGGGCCGCGGGCATGGCGATGTTCATCGGCGCCCTGCTGGCGGCCGGCGTCTGCGGTCCGGTCGGCGGCGGCATCATCGCCGACAGGGTGGGATTTCGTGTCACCTTCCTGCTGGGGGCCGTGCTGGCGCTGGGGTCTGGCCTGTCGGTCAGCCTGCTGCTGCTGCGCGGCCGTGCCGCGGTGCGGCGGGCGGACGGCGCGGCGACGCGACGCGCCCTGGGCAGCGCCTTGCCGCTGTTCCGCGACCTGCGGTTTTCCGCCCTGATGGTGCTGAGCGCCATTCCGACCAAGATCGCCGCCACCGCCTTCCTGTTCTGCCTCGTGCCGCTGATGCTGACCGCCGACGGCGCCAGCAAGGCGGAGATCGGCCGGGTGCAGATGATGTATTTCGTCGCCTTCATCCTGGTGTCGCCGCTGGCCGCCGGCCTGTCCGACCGCTGGCAGGCCCGCCATGGCTTCATCGCCGCCGGAGGCATCGGCACGCTGGCGAGCTGCCTGCCCATCGTCGCCACCCAGGCGCTGTGGGGACCGCCGCTGGCGATATTCCTGTTCGGG
>NZ_BADK01000887.1 GCF_000333595.1 Azospirillum sp. B506 | reverse complement strand
CGGCTGCGGGGGAAGGGGCGTTCTGCGCCGGCAAGAGCCGGCTGGCGGTGGCCCGCGTGCTTTACCGCCACTGCCACCGGCCGCGCTTCGTCCGTCAGGTGCTGCTGAACGCGCCGGGTCCGAAGGAACGGACGGCACGGGCCAACTGGCTGCGGCAGTCGCTCGCCATGGTCGGCGTGCCCTTCATCGACCTTGCCGCCCAGCGCGTGCTGGTGGTGGATGACGAGGCCGGGCCGCGCGCCTTCGTCATCTCCGTCCTGCAGGAGCTTGGCATCGGCCATGTCGATGCCGCCGCCGACGGTCAGGAGGCGCTGGAGCGCTTCCGGGCCGACGGCGCCGCCTATGACCTGATCGTCTGCGACTGGATGATGCCGCGGCTGAGCGGTCTCGACCTGCTGAAACAGGTGCGCGAGGCACGCAGCGATCTGCCCTTCCTGATGGTGACGGCGCTGGCGACGCTGGAGGCGGTGAAGAAGGCGCTGGCCCACCAGGTCAGTGGCTACATCGCCAAGCCCTTCACGCCCGAGCAGCTGGAGGAGAAGATCCTGCTGGTGCTGGCGCAGAAGGGCGGCGGCGACGGCTAGAGTGCGCTCGGTCTGCGCGGATGTGTGCGAAGCATGATATGCACGGAGAGCCAAAGGCTTGGGGTCTGCCCGGTGCTTGAAAATATTCCGGGCAGACTCCGGCGGTTCAAATCGGACCGATCATGTCATATGCAGATCGATGGGACTGAGAATTCCAAATCCCGTGCTTATCCGTTTAGGAGACGCCGTCTGCCCCGCACTGGTAAGTTGTTCAATTTTCTTATTAGTCTTCAGGAGGTTCGTTAATTTTATAGAATTCTTCTTCCGTTGAACATATGGCAAGAAGATCCAGCACATCTCGTCGATCTTTATCGAGATGTATCCCGTTCTCTTCCGCATGTTTTTCGATGACATTCTTTACGTCAACCACCGTTCGTCGAGCCAGGCTTGCCATGTTATCTATAAGAATATAATTATCTTTGTGCGATATGCTAACGCTTCTGTAGAATAATTTGTATTTTTCATTTATTTCTTTCGTAAATCTCTCGGGTCTGTATTTTGTGTTATAAATCCCACCATGATGAACAATGAGGTTGCGAATTGATTTCGCCCTGTCAAAATATTCTTTTTCTTGAGGTCCGAATGGGGTGATTCCAAGTGTATCACTGTATATTTTATTCACTTTATCAGCCGTTCCAAAATCCTTCTTATCACTTAACAAAAATCCCGGCATGATATCAATATCGCGGTCGATGTCAGGAGAATGGTTTCGTCTTGCATTTTTGTTATTATCTTTATCACTTATGTTTTTTGACAGCGATGGAGATATATTCAGGGATGCTGCGAATAAATCTTTAAAAAAAGCCTCAAAATAAGACATTGCCCCCATATAGCACAAATCTTGAAAGTCCAATTCTTTTTCATTTCTTCTAATAATTGCTTTTAAAATCCACAATTTCTGTGCGAAATATTCCCCGGTTGGAACGCCTCCTGGAAAATACTCAAAATTGCCGAATTCAATTTCTTCTTCCATTTTGGAAACCTCTGAAAGCTCGACTGAGAAGCAAGGCGCGCAACGTGATGCCGAAGTTGCGCGCCCTCGTGCGCATCCTATACGATAATGAATTCAGTAGCACAACCGTCAGACGATGGCCTCGGCGTTCAACGTGATGGCGTAGGCTGTCGTTAAGGCCTTGGCATGTCTGCCATTCGCATCGACATTGGTCACTCGCCAGGAATAGAGGCTGTCCGGATAGGAGGCGGTCGGGAAGTTCTGCGCATTGTCGACGAATGTCAGGCAGAGACCGCCGCCGCAAACGAATTGCGAGGCCGGCGCGTCGGCGATCGATTCGCCGAATTCGGCGGCGTCGGTCTGATTGACGGTGAACACCGATCTCGCCGAAAGGTCGCTCGGAAGGATCAGTCCAATGGCGTAGGAGGTGAGCGAAGTGCTGCTCGCCTTGTTGATGTAGTCGTAGCTCCGGGAAATCCACTCCGTATAATAGCTGTTGCCGGGGGCCGGCGACGGATAGCTGGCATAGACGAACTTGACCGAGCTGCTGCCGTTGGTGGTGCTTTTGGTTCCGCCCCCCACCAGCAGGCCCTGGACGGTCGCCCAAACCTCGTCCCCGCCCGACGTGCTGCTCTGCACCGTGTTGCTGCTGACCGTGATCGTCAGAAGACGGTGGGATCGTAGACGGGGAAGGCGTAGGCGGTCAGGGTTCCCGTCCAGGTTCCCCGGATCATGGGTCGATGCGGACCAGGACGCGATTCCCCGGTGCTGTCCAGGTTTGAAAAGGACCCCATCAGGAAGCTGTTCGAATGATCCGACAGCGCGGCTTCGCCGCAGAGGATCCGCTCCCCCTCGTCCGTTGCCACCGAGACCGTGAAGGTCTTGTAGGGTTCGAGCTGTACGGTCCGGTGCAGATAGGACGGATGATTGAGGCTCTTTGCCAGCAGCGCTATCTGGACATAGCGCTCCAGCACCGACCTTGCCGTCGACTCCGCTGGCAGCAGGTTGAAGAAGGTGACCGACTTGTTCAGTGCCTGGACGGTCTCCGACGTGCAACTGTTGGCCCAGGCCTGGAACGTCGACGGGTCGAGGCAGTTGATGCTGGAGGCAAGCACGGCGCTGCCGCCGACGGCCGCGGTTTGTTGGTCGACTGACGCCTTGGTCGATGTCGTCGCTACCTCTTGTGCGGCCTTTGCGGTTGCCGTGATGCTGTTGCCTGCACCCTGGTAGGACGCACTGACCGAGTTTTCGACGCTCTGCCGATCTTCTTCGGTCATGGTGGCGGATTGAATGGCGATGAATAGGCTGCCGCCCAGCTTCACGCTGGTGATCAGATGAGTGCCCCAGCTGTCGGTGAATGCCTTCGCCTGAGCAGCGGTGGTGATGCCGTTCAGTGCGTTCACCAGATCGGGCTTCAAGGTGCTGAGAATATATGCGCTGTCATCATCCTTCAATGACGTCACGCCGCAGGATATATAACTGTAATAGCTGCTGTTGAAGGATGTTGTTTGAGTGTATTTGCTATCAGTGTAGTTTGTCTGAGCGTCGCCACTTACTTTTGCGTAGTCAGCTTCCAATCCAAATGATTTTGTATAGGTGGTTTGGAGCGTTTGCGCTGTGTATTCGCTCTGGTATTTTCCATCGAAGGATTGTAACGCATCCTGCGTATAGACTTGATCGTCTGGGAGAGACGCGGAAAGGCAGAAAATAGATTGGTAAAATATATCGACAGGTTTCTCGATGTTAAGGGCATTGAAGGAGGATAAAAGATAATCCTTCGGGGATGACATCAGATTCTTCTCCGTTTCAACCCATTGATAAAAATTTGAAACCTCAACGCAGCATACAGAAAAGTTGCGCCGATTGACAAAATTGCACCCAATGTTGCGTTCATCAACCTATATATTTTCGCAAAACGTGAAAATCCGCTGCGGCCGATGCGGCGGCAGGATGGGTTTGGCAGGATCCGTCGGATCCGCAAGCCGGCGGCAATGGTTCGGCACGAATGCCGCCGCAGGCTGTTGTGATGCAGATGCCCATTCTGAGGAGCCATGCCATGGCAGATGACAAAGCGAAGGTGGACCGGATATCCGACAATCTGCTGTCCAACGATCCCGACCGCGACATCGCCGATCCGTTGGAGGCGGCCAAGGCGGTGTCAGACACCGGCAAGCCGATCACCCCCGATACCGAGTCGGCAAAGCAGATCGACCGTCCAGCGAAAAAAGGAAAGGCGGGCAAGACCAGCTGAGGGACGGCCGCCGAAAGAAAAGTTCAGTGCGTGGAAAATTCAGCCTGTGACGGTCTGCGCAGGCTACAGGGGAGAGGGGGCTGGCCGGCAACCGCCCCCTCAGCGCAACTCAAGGCCCGCCTGCTTGAAGGCGCGGGCGAGCGCGTCCACGATGGCCGCGTCGACTTCACCGGTGCCGTAATCGAGGTTCATCACGGCGTACCACGGAACGCCAGCCTTGTTCGCCAGCATCCGTGTCGACCAGCCTAGGCGCAGCCGTGCCTCCTGGCACTGCGTCCCGGTCATGATGGGTCGACTCCACACGTTAGCGTTTGCCTTCCATACCGTCGCCCCGGTCCGGACCGGACCGCTCGAACGAGCGATCCCGTCCGCAGGCGAGGCTATCCACAATAGTGCAAGAATTTCGCCGGCTTGTCATGTGTCGGTTTGTTGCAGGGCGAAACGCTCTGCTTTGCCGGATTGTCATGGAAGGCAATTCGCCGGCATTTGAAAAAAAGCACGCAAAGTGCGCCAAGCCATCTGTCGGACTTCTGCATGACCACGCCGGCATCGGCGACTTGCCGCGTTTGCCGGGCCATGGATGGAAATGCCGGTCCGACACCGCCTTGGCGATGGATCTGCCAGCCCTGTTTTTCCAGGGTTGCTGCCGCCTGGAGTTGCGGGCGACGGCTGGCGGTCAGTCG
>NZ_BADK01000888.1 GCF_000333595.1 Azospirillum sp. B506 | reverse complement strand
CGCCCGGTCCACGGCGGCGCCTGCGAGTTTTTCATCGGCGAAAAGCCCCAATCCCGCAGGAGTCACCAGCATGGCCGTCGAACGGACCCTCTCGATCATCAAGCCCGATGCCACCCGCCGCAACCTGACCGGCAAGATCAACGCCAAGTTCGAGGACGGCGGCCTGCGCATCGTTGCCCAGAAGCGCGTCCAGCTGTCGAAGGCCCAGGCCGAGCAGTTCTACGGCGTGCATCGCGAGCGTCCGTTCTTCGGCGATCTGGTCTCCTTCATGATCTCCGGCCCGGTGGTCCTGCAGGTTCTGGAAGGCGAGAACGCCATCGCCCGCAACCGCGAGATCATGGGCGCCACCAACCCGGCCAACGCCGCCGAGGGCACCATCCGCAAGGAATTCGCCGAATCGATCGAGGCCAACTCGGTCCATGGTTCGGACGCCCCGGAGACCGCCGCCCAGGAGATCGCCTTCTTCTTCGCCGGCATCGAGCTGGTGGGCTGATCCCAGTTCCGGGATTTGCCGGCCTGACCCTGCGTCAGGCTGGCCGAAAGGGCCGCTTCCGCAAGGAGGCGGCCTTTTTTGCGTTTTGCGTCAAGGTCTGGCAGTATCGGGAGCCGTGAACCTTTTGCCCCGCAGATGCCGGGGACGATCCCGACAGGAGTTGCCCGCGATGGAATCCCAATCCGCAAAGCCGATCATCGCGGCGCTGCTTCAACCGCTGCCGGTGTTGACCCAGCCGCAGGCCCGCAACGACCTGTCCGATGAATCCGTGGTGCGTCTGCTGGTCCGCCAGTTCATCGACCTCAGCCTGGACGCCTTCAATCAGGTGCTCCAGGGCAAGCTGGACCAGGATGAGGCGGTCGACGCCATCAACCGTCAGGCCATCGCGTTGAATTCCGTCTTCCTCGGCACCAGCGGCTTCGAGACCGTCATCACCCATCCCTGGAACGCGCCGGACCAGCTGGGCGCCTTCCTGAAGGACGTGGTTGCCCTGGACTATCCCGAGGATGACTGCGTCCGTGCCATGCTGATCCATCTGGCGACCCAGCTGATGCATGCCCTGCGCCTGCCCGACGACGACCGCAACGAGGAGGTCGAGGCGCTGACACTCGACGCCGCCGACCTGCTGCTGGGCCGCGCTCCGGAAGACGACGGCGAGATCGACATCGATATCGACATTTGAGGCGGTTGTCCTCCGGGCTTTGGTGGCCTCACCCTGCCGGGTTCAGGGTCACCTCGATCAGCACGGTGTCCTCGACGAAATCGGCGCTGTGCCAGGCGCCGGGGTCGAAGCGGATGGCCATGCCCGGCCGCAGATCAACCGGTCCGGCTTCGCAGGTCAGCAGGGCGCGGCCTTCCACCACGATGACGAATTGCTCGTGAGGCTGCTCGTGTCGCGGGGCCGCCGTGCCGGCCCTGATGACGACGTGCTTCAGCGACGCACCCATGCCGGCGACGCTGCGTCCCGTCAGCGGTCTGGACTGGAAGGTTGTTCCAGGTGATCACCTCCGCCTTGGGTGCGGCTGTCGGCGCTGCTGGTGACGTGGTGGGCGGATCGGTTGGCGGCATGGCGGCTCCTTCCGAAACTGACGGGCTTGCAAGAGACAACCGGTTTTTACGCCTGCCGGACCCTCCCGGATCTGCCGCCCGTCGCCGCTACCGCTTCAGTCGATTGCTCCTGTGCGAAAGCTCAGGTGCTAAACCCACTGTTAACGCCTGACCGCCTAAGACGGGATAATCCGGCGGTGAAGCCATCGGACAACCGCCCTGCCGGACCGACGGAGGCCTTGTGGACGCTGCACACGCCGATCGACCGCCCCGCGCTGCGGACGCCGATGTGAGCGCCGTTGAACCGTTGTCAGGACCTTCCCGTTTTTCCGCTTCGCTTCCAGGACTTCTGGCTGGACTGACCGGCATCGGTGCGCTGCTGGGACTGTCTGCGTCCGGCCAGATCGGCTTGCCGGCCGCCGGCGCCCTGGCCGCCTGCAGCGGTTTCGCCCTGTGGAGCGCCAGGCGCGCCGGGTCCGCCGCCGCGGCGCTGGCCCGGTCCAACGCCGTCCTGCGGCAGGCGCAGGGCGCGCTGGAGGGGCTGCGCGCCCGCTCCCGCGATTTCGCCGCCGTATCTCCGGGTTGGTTCTGGGAGACCGGGCGGGATCACCGTTATCTCTCGCTGTCGGGCGGGTTGACCGCTCTGCTGGACTGCGATCCGCAGATGGTGTTCGGCGACTCCCTGTTCGATCTCGGGCGGCTGGTCGCCGACGAGGCGACCTGGGCCGAGTACCGCGCCGACATCGAGGCAGGGCGGCCCTTCCGCGACCTGGAGGTGAGCTTCGAGGGCGCGCACGGCCGCGATTTCGTGCTGCGGCTCAGCGCTGTGCCGGTGCATGGCGCCGACGGGCGCTTCCGCGGCTATCGCGGCTGCGGCATCGACGCCACCGCCGAGACGCTGGCCCTGGTGGAGGCGCGCTTCATGCAGGCGGTGATGCATGACGCCATCGACAGCGTGTCCGAAGGCTTCGTGCTGTTCAATGCCGACGGGCGGCTGCTGATCTGCAACGAGCAGTACCGCCGCGCCTATCCAACCATTGCCGACATGCTGACTCCCGGCCGTAACTTTTCCGAGATCCTGCGCGCCGCCGCCGAGAGGGGCGGGCATGGGGGCGAGGGCGACTTCGGCGCTTGGTTCGAACAGCGGCTGACCCGCCATCTCCAGCATTCCGCCCCGGTCGACGGCCGGCTGTCCGACGGGCGCTGGTACCGCATCAGCGAACACGCCACCGGCACCGGCGGCGTGGTGAAGATCCTGATGGACATCACCGAGCTGAAACGCGTGAGGAGGAGCTGGCCGGCCAGACCGCCCGGCTGAAGGAGACCGTCGGCGCCCTGCGCGAAAGCGAGCTGCGCTACCGCCAGCTGGTGGAGCTGGCACCCTATGGCATCGTCATCTGGGACCGTACCGCGATCCGCTTCGCCAACGGGGCCGCTGCCGCGATCCTCGGTGTTGCCGCCGACGCGCTGGACGGCCGGCCGCTCGCCGGGGTTCTGGAGGATGGCGGGGCAGCGGCGACAAGTCTCGCCACCGCCGCCGAGGGCGAGGAGAGGCGGCTGGAATGCGACGCCCTGCGCCCGACTGGCGAGCGCCGCCGGCTGGAGGTTGCGGCCAGCCCGGCGGTCTATGCCGGCGGTCCGGCGGTCCTGTTGGTGCTGAACGACATCACCGACCGCCGCCGGGTGGAAGGAGAACTGCAGCGCGCCCAGAAGATGGAGGCGGTGGGCCGGATGGCCGGCGGCATCGCCCATGAATTCAACAACATGCTGACCGCGATCGGTGGCTTCGCCCGGCTGGCGGAGCGCAACCCGGCCGATCCCGACCGTGTGCTGACCTGCGTGCAGGAGATCGCCAAGGCATCCGAACGGGCGGCGGCGCTGACCGGCCAGCTTCTGGACTTCTCCCACCGCCGCGCCACCGACGAGCGCGAGGTGGTGGCCGTCGCCCCGCTGGTGCGCGATCTGCGCGTCTTCCTGAAACCGCTGCTCAGTGCCGGCATCGACGTGGCGATCCGGGCCGACGACGATGCGGCTTGTGCGCTGGTCAATCCGGTGACGCTGAACCAGGCTTTGCTGAACCTCGCGCTGAACGGACGCGACGCCATGCCCGCAGGCGGCACCCTGACCGTCGCGGTGACGGCGGAGACACCGGACGACGCCTTCTTCGCCCGTCACCGCGGCCTGAAGCCGGGCCGCTATGTGGCGATTCGCGTGAGCGACCAGGGGCCGGGCGTGCCGGCGGAGATCCGCGACCGCATCTGGGAGCCCTTCTTCACCACCAAGGAGCCGGGGAAGGGCACCGGGCTTGGCCTGTGGATGGTCTACGGCACGGCGCAGCAGTCCGGCGGCGCGGTCGAGCTGGAGGGGAAGGAGGGGCACGGCGCCACCTTCGCGCTCTATCTGCCCGCCGTCGAACCGCCCGCCGCGCCGGAGGGGCCAGACGCCCTGCAGGTTGCCGAGGGGGAGGGGGCGGTCATCCTGCTGGTCGATGACGAGGACGCGGTGCGCCGGTACCTGCGCCTGGTGCTGGAGGAGGCCGGCTGCTCGGTGGTCGAGGCGTCGGACGGCCAGGAGGCGCTGGAGCGTTACGATGAGGCCGGCGGCCTGTTCGACGCGGTGGTCAGCGACGTGTCGATGCCGCGGATGAACGGACCGGAGCTTGCCCTGGCGCTGGAGGCCCGCAATCCGCATCTGCCCATCCTGTTCCTGACCGGCTATGCCTCGCGCCGGACGGCGGCCGGGCTGACGGCGCGGCAAGGGCGGCAGATCGTGATGAAGCCGGTGACGCCGGACCGGCTGCTCGGCGCGCTCCGCGACTTGTTGGCCGTGTGAGCGGGGCGATGGAGGCTTCCCGTCACGAGGCTCCGGCGGCGGAGCCGGCCCTGGAGGAGGCGGAAGGGACGGCCTCCGCCGTCTGCCGCGAGCCAGCCGACTTCTACACGCCGGCCGGCCGGGACGGCGTCGGCCGCTTCTGCCGCCGCTTTCTCGACGAGAACGCGCTGACGGCGACGGAGCTGCTGCACCACCCGCGTCACCAGGCCGCGCTGTCCAACACCGCGACCTTCGTCGCCATCCTGACCCAGGTCGAGCGGGCGATGGACCGGAAAGGGGCGATGACCCCGCTGGTCAACGAGATCGCCCGGCTGACGCGCGAGCGGCTGAAGGAGACCCCGCCGCCGGAATTCCTGGCCGATGCCTATCCCGGCACGGCGGCGGAGCTGCTGTCCACCGGCGGCTTCCTCGGACGCTTCCTGCTGGATGCCGCCGTCACCCAGCACATCGCCGTCTGCCGCAGCTTCGCCGAGAAGGCGGAGGCACTGCTGGCGCTGGCCGGGACCACCGAACATCCCGACGCGCTGGTGCCGCTGGAACGGCTGCTGGGCGAGATGCTGCTGAGCGATGCCGGCACCGCGTCCTGCGCGCGGGATGCGCCTTTCGCCATGCTGATCGACCTGATCGTGACGCTGATCGCCGCCGACCGCCCGATGCCGGAGGACGCGCCGCCGGTGTTCCGTCGGCTGGATGCGCTGATGCGGCGCGTCCCGATGCCGGGGCTGCGCGACGCGCTCGCCGTCGCCTTTCGCCGCGAGATGGCCAAGCCGCCTGCTTTCACATCGCCAGT
>NZ_BADK01000889.1 GCF_000333595.1 Azospirillum sp. B506 | reverse complement strand
TCGTCGCCGAGCGTGGCGATGCGGTCCTGGGTCAGCTTTGACTCGGTGTCGAGCTGGTTGCGGCGGACCTGGAACAGCTTCTCCTGGTTCACCATGGCGTTCTCGGCCGCCGGCTCCTTGGCGCGGCGGGCGGCCAGCTCGGCCGGCCATTCGATGGCTGGCTTCTCGAACAGCTCGGCCGACAGGCGCGCTTCGGAGGCCAGCGTGTCGAACAGGGCGGCGTTCAGCATCTCCAGCCGGGTCTGCGCCTCGGTGCTGTCCAGCCGCATCAGGATCTGGCCGGCCTGGACCCGGTCGCCCTCATTGACCAGGATGGCGCTGATGACGCCGCCCTCGGTGTTCTTCACCACCTTGCGGCCGGTCTCCGGCGCCAGCGAGCCGGAGGCGCTGATCGCGCTGTGCAGGGGGGCCACCGCCGCCCAGCCGGCCATGCCGCCGAAGCCGACCGCCAGGACCAGGAACCCGCCCAGCAGCAAGCCGCGAACGCCGGTTTCCGGCATCGTCGCCCGCAGCGCGTGGATCGAAGTGATGGTCGCGGACTTGCGCGACGGCTTGCCGGCGGGGGTTTCTGAACCGTTATCGCTGGAGAGCGGGGCGGGGAAGGTCGTGGTCATCGTGGTCATGGGACTTCCTTGGCTCTGTCGGGTCTGGCGTCAGCCGGATGGTCGGTCTCGGGGGCGGTGCCGGCGGTCAGCCGGCGACCCCTGCCGTGGCGGCGGCCGGACCCTGAGGGCCGAGATTACGCAGACGGGCGAGGTTGACGGCGCCGGGCTGGGCCTGCTGCTGCTCCGGACGCGGCAGTTCCATCGCCATGCCGTTCTTCAGCACGTAGGTGTGGTCGGCCATGTCGACGAAGACCGGGGCGTGGGTCATGACGATGGTGGTCGCCCCGCGCTCCTTGCAGGCCGCGACGAAGGCGCGGACCGCCTTGATGCCCAGCTCGTCCAGGCCGGCAGTCGGCTCGTCCAGCACCAGCAGCGGCGGCTGGCCGAAGGCGGCGCGGGCAATGCCGATCAGGCGGGCGCTGGCGCCGGTGATCGGGGACAGCGGGTCGTTGACCTCGGTCTCGTAGCCCATCGGCAGGCTTTCGATCCACTCATGGATGCCGACGGCGCGGGCGGCGTCCTCCACCTGCTCGCGGGTGGCGGTGGTGAAGCGGGCGATGTTGTCGGCGATGCTGCCGGGCAGGAGATCGACCTGCTGCGGCAGGTAGCCGATGCCCTGTTGGGGGCTGTCGGGGGTCAGGGTGGCGACGGACAGGCCGCCGAGCCGCACCGTGCCGGCCGACGGCAGGGCGACACCGGCCAGCAGGCGGGCCAGAACCGACTTGCCCGAACGGTTGGGGCCGGCGATGCAGACGGTCTCGCCGGGCTCGACCGACAGGGTGACGCTGCGCAGGATCGGCTTCTGGTCGCGGGGCGAGACGAACAGCAGGTTCTCGACGGTCAGGCGCTCGCTCTCGACGGGCACGGAGGGACGCTCCGGCTCCCGCGACAGGCGCTTCAGCAGCGGCAGCAGGCGGCGGACGGCCTGGGCGGAGCGGACCAGCCCGCCCCAGGCGCCGGCGGTCTGCTCGATCGGGGCAAGGCCGCGGCCGACCAGCATCGAGGTGGCGATCATGCCGCCGAAGGACAGGTGCTGCTCGATCACCAGCCAGGCGCCGATGCCCGTCACGGCGATCTGCAGGACCATGCGGACCCATTTGGTGGCGGCGCCGATGGCGGCGCTGCGCTCATGACCCTGGCCCTGCATGGCGCTGGCGGTCAGGAAGTCGCGGTTGACGGCGTCCAGCGAGGCGTTGCCCATGCGCAGGCCGCGCACCGTGTCGGAGCGCGACGCCAGGGCCTCGAACAGCTTCTGGGCGCGGCTGGCCGGCAGCTTGCTTTCGTCGTTGATGTCCTTGACCGCCACATAGCCGATCCAGCCCATCACCGCCATGATCAGCATCGACACCACCAGCACCAGCGCCAGCATCGGGTGGATGACGTAGATGCCGATGACGTAGAGCGGCGCCCAGGGCAGGTCCATCAGCGCCGGCAGCGACGGACGCGAGAAGGCGCCCTTCAGCTCCATCAGGTCGGCGAGCGGGCCGTTGTCCGGGCGGCCGCGGCCGGCGGCGTCGAGCGCGTCGGCGGTCAGCCGGCGGCGCCACCGCACCTCCAGCGCGTTGCCGGCACGGGCCAGCAGGCGCGACCGCACCATCTCCAGAAGCCCGCTCAGCGTCAGCGCGATCACCACGATGACGGTCAGCATGACCAGCGTGTCGTAATTGCCGGATGGAATGGCGCGGCTGAAAACCTGAAGCGAATAAAGCGGCATGGCCAACATCAGCGCATTGATTGTGGCACTGAAGACAAATGTACTAACAAGTATCCTGGTAAAATAACCCCGATTGAATGACGCTTCCGGCTTGTCGTTGCCGGGCTGTCGCAAAGAGTTGGTCTTGGTTGAAACAGGCATGAACAGCCCTCCAATTGTCACCGGTCGGCGCAGTGCCCACTGGATGCAGGCGAGACCAGGGAACGCGATCTTAGTAAATGGGACATTAACATCCCCGGACGTCACAGGATTGCCACCGGATGCCACCACTTTTGCGCGGAAATGCCCCGATATTGTTTGTTCCTTGGGGGATGACTTGGCGCAGCCGAGTGGCGGACGGGGCATGACCTATGGCCGGTTGGAGGGGGCGGGCATTACCGCTATCGTGCTCTGGCGGCGATTCCGCCGGTCCATTCCAAACGAAAGCCGGAGATGACGATGGAAGGGCGCAAGGTCCCCTCGGTGGTGTTCAAGACCCGCGTGCGCGACGAGAGCGTCGGCGGGCCCAACCCGTTCCGTTGGCAGGACGTGCGGAGCGAGGAGCTGTTCCAGGGCAAGCGGGTGGTGCTGTTCTCGCTGCCCGGCGCCTTCACGCCGACCTGCTCCAACGAGCAGTGCCCGGCCTTCGAGCGGCTGTATGACGACTTCAAGGAACTGGGCATCGACGAGGTCTATTGCCTCAGCGTCAACGACGCCTTCGTCATGTACCAGTGGGGCAAGAGCCTGAACCTGAAGAAGGTGAAGCTGATCCCCGACGGGTCGGGCCACTTCACCCGCCGGATGGGCATGCTGATCGACAAGGATCATGTCGGCTTCGGCTTCCGCTCCTGGCGCTACGCCATGGTCGTGAAGGACGGCGTCGTCGAGAAGTGGTTCGAGGAACCCGGCATCAACGACGAGGGCGAGAACGGCGACCCTTACGGCGAATCCTCGCCGGAGACCGTCCTGACCTATCTGCGGAGCTGAGACACACGAATTGGCTCCCTAGGGGGCCACGGTTCGCGATGGGATGCAGGGTATGGGATGAAAGGCCGGCGGGTCGAAAGCTCTGTCGGCCTTTTCCATGGCTGCCTTTTCCGGAGCCTTGCCGCTGTTAAGGCGCCGGCAATGGCGAGCGTGGCATCATATATGTTTGCGTGCATAATAAACGCAAACATTCTTTTTATTAGACAATTGCGATTGCATCGCTACCTTTGCTGCAGGCTTCTGCCTGCGGTTTCACCCAAAGAGGAAGCCGGCAACAACATGATCGTGCGACCGGTCCAGTCCGCTGGGACTGGATCGGCACGGCGGGGATGGAGGACGCGACGAGGGGGCGGTGCGCAGATCGCCGCTGTCCATGCGACGCACTGTCCATGCGACGTTTACACCCTACAGCAGGGCAAAGGTGACCCTCCCATGAGCATTTCCAAGCAAGCCCTTTTGAAGACCGCGCTGGCGGCGCTCGTCGTCCTGGCGCCGCTTCCGGCCGCCGCCCAAATCAAGCTTTCAGACCTGAAGCTGAAGATCGACCCGGCCCAGACCACGGTGTCGGGCATTTCCTCCGGTGCCTATATGGCCGGGCAGTTCCAGGTCGCCTTTTCGGGGCTGGTCAAGGCGGCAGGCCTCGTTGCCGGCGGCCCCTACGACTGCGCCGAGGTGTCGGAAGGCGGCATCGCTCCGGCCGTGGTGGCGCTGAAGCGCTGCATGGACGTGGCGATGGGGCCGCCCGATGTCGGTGCGCTGGTCGCCAACGCCAGGGCGCGCGAAAAGGCGAAGGAGATCGACCCGCTGGCCAACATGGCCCAGTCGAAGATCTACCTGTTCAACGGCGACAACGATGTCACGGTGAAGCGCCCGGTCGCCGACGCCACCGAGCAATTCTACAAGGCGCTGGGGGTGACGGACGCGAACTTCACCTATGTGAAGCTGCCGAAGGCCGCGCATGCCTACATCACCGACGGCTATGGCGCCGCCTGCGACTTCATCCCGAAAGAGGGTGAGAAGAGCGAATATATCAACAATTGCCAGTACGATCAGGCGGGCGCCATCGTCCGCTTTTTCTATGCCGATGCCAGGACGCCGAACGCTCCCGCCGCGGCCCGCCAGCCTCAGCTGTTCAATCAGGCGCCCTTCGTCGGTGACACCAGCCGCAGCGGCATGGCGAAGACCGGCTACATCTATGTTCCGGAAGCCTGCGAAGGCGGCCGGCAGACCTGCCGCATCCATGTCGCCTTCCACGGCTGCCAGATGGCGTCGAACCTGATCGGCGACCATTTCGCCGTGAATGCCGGCTACAACCGCTGGGCCGACGTCAACAACATCGTCGTCCTGTATCCGCAGATCGACGGCAATGCCCGCCCGACCTCCAACCCCAAGGCATGCTGGGACTGGTTCGCGTACACCGGCTATGATTTCGCCCGCAAGAGCGGCTTCCAGATGACCGCTGTCCGCAAGATGATCGGTGCATTGGCCGGGGAATAGTGCCGTAGGGAGATCATCGGAGACCATCGGATGCATTGGCGGGGATCTGATGGTCTCGCATCTTATGATTGTACAGAAGGTCTGTCGGTGGGTTGGCCCGCTCTCATTCCTCGCCGCTTCATGCCTTGGGAATAGCGGCTTTTTGCGGGGGGCGCATTTTCCGATTCAGGAAGCGGATGATGGGGACTTCGTAGAGCTTGTGATACAGGACGCCCGCAAGGATGCTCGCCATGATGCTGAAGAACAGTATGACGATGAGTTCTGCGGCGGTGCTTGCATGCGCCATGTGAGTGTTGATGGCGGAAACCACGCGAAACAGCACCGAAATCACCGGCCAATGGACAAGATAAATTGCGTAGCTGGCATCGCCAAGCAGGATTGGCAGGCGTGGTGTTTTGAGTGCCTTCCCTTTCTCAAGATAACAGCCTCCCAGCAGGATGAGAGAGAAGGGGACCGTGAGGATCCAACGTCCGGCGAACGGGACCGTCCATAGGGCAGGCGCAAGGCTGGTGATCCCAGCCACAAGCAGAAGCCCTGCGGTTGCCGGGCTTGCGTTTACCCGGCGCCATATGTATGCGCAGATCAATCCCCCGACGAACTCAAGATAGATGGTGTCGAGAAGACTGAACGATGGAATGTTCCTAGGCAGCGCCAAGGTGAACGGTGCGTTGAGGGTTATAAGAGATACCCAAAAAATAACCAAAATAGCGAAGTATTTCCTTCGCAAAAAATAGATCGAAAATATAGAATAAAATGCCATTTCATAGACGAGCGTCCATGCGACGCCCAGCGCCGGCTTTCCAAAATATGGAAGAAGGAATAGAGAAGAGACAATGCTGATATTGGCGTCATGCTTTATTTCAAATTTTGCTTTTAAAAAATTTACAGCCAGGTAGGCAATTGAGATTGGAATGTATGGCGGGAAAATTCTTATTGCTCTCCTTAGGAAATATTCACTCAAGTTTTTTGTGTTGTCACTCTTGTCGTAATGCGAATTTAAAATAATAAAGCCGGACAGGGTGAAGAAGAAATCGACTCCAATATATCCTGCATTCAAAACAACGCCGAGATGATACGGGAAGTGTCCTATGATGTAAGGCTTGAAAATAATTTTGAAATGATAGGCGACGACCATTATAGCCGCAAGGGCCCGATAGGCCTGAATGATTTTTATCTGAGAGGAGTGCGGGCGAATGGAAGTGTCATCGCGCAAAGCGATGCTGGACTGCGGCGTCTTCATAGGGGGCAAAAATTCATGCGGCATTCTGATTTGAGATAGGATCTGGCGCAAAATAGCTGCACAGATAATTCAAAATGCCAATGTTTCGATCCGCCCTTGGCGAGCGGTTCGGATCGAGTAAACGAAAAAGGCTCCCCTCCCGCAGATCGGAGAGGAGCCTTTCCGGTATCGAAGGCTATCAGGCCTTCAGGATGCCGCGGCCGGCGAAGCGGGCGGCGACGCCGAGCTGCTCCTCGATGCGGATCAGCTGGTTGTACTTGGCGAGGCGATCGGAACGGCTCAGCGAGCCGGTCTTGATCTGGCCGCAGTTGGTGGCGACCGCCAGATCGGCGATGGTGCTGTCCTCGGTCTCGCCCGAACGGTGCGACAGGACGGCGGTGTAGCCGGCCTTGTGCGCCATGTCGACGGCTTCCAGCGTCTCCGACAGCGTGCCGATCTGGTTCACCTTCACCAGGATCGAGTTGGCGACGCCTTGGCGGATGCCCTGGGCCAGACGCTTGGGGTTGGTGACGAACAGGTCGTCGCCGACCAGCTGCACCTTGTTGCCGATGGCGTCGGTCAGCGCCTTCCAGCCTTCCCAGTCATCCTCGGCCATGCCGTCCTCGATCGAGATGATCGGGAAGCGGCCGGCCAGATCGGTCCAATAGGCGACCATCTGTTCCGGCGACAGCGACTTGCCTTCGCCGGCCAGCTCATACTTGCCGTTCTTGAAGAACTCGGTCGAGGCGGCATCGAGCGCCAGCATGACGTCGTCGCCCGGCTTGTAGCCGGCGGCCTCGATGGCCTTCATGACGAAGCCGAGCGCCTCGTCGGTGGAGCCGATGTTGGGGGCGAAGCCGCCCTCGTCGCCGACATTGGTGTTGTGGCCGGCATCCTTCAGCTTCTTCTTCAGCGACTGGAAGATCTCGGAACCCATGCGGATGGCATCGGCGCCGGTCTCGGCGCCCACCGGCATGATCATGAATTCCTGGATGTCGATGGGGTTGTCGGCATGGGCGCCGCCGTTGATGATGTTCATCATCGGCACCGGCAGCAGCGAGGCGAAGGCGCCGCCGACATAGCGGTAGAGCGGCAGGCCGGCATCCTCGGCGGCGGCGCGGGCGACGGCCAGCGACACGCCCAGGATGGCGTTGGCGCCCAGCCGGCCCTTGTTCTCGGTGCCGTCCAGGTCGATCATCGCGAGGTCGATGGCGCGCTGGTCGTCGGCGTCCAGGCCGGCGAGCGCGTCGTAAATCTCACCGTTGACGGATTCGACAGCCTTCAGCACGCCCTTGCCGCCGAAGCGGGACTTGTCGCCGTCGCGCAGTTCGACCGCCTCATGGGCGCCGGTGGAGGCGCCCGACGGCACCGCGGCGCGGCCGAAGGCGCCGCTGTCCAGCGCAACGTCGACTTCCACGGTCGGGTTGCCGCGGCTGTCCAGGATTTCGCGGGCGTGAATCTCGGTGATGACGCTCATGATCGGTCGATCCTTCGAGGAATGGCAGCCGCGTTGTCTCGCAGGCCGCGTTTTAAGGCGCGCTGGCTTGATAGCCCCGACGTCCGGGCGATGCAATATCTGCTTCGGCTTACAACCCCGCGCGACTCAGAGGAATCCCTCCACCATCGCGGCGAATTCAGCCGGGCGTTCGGCGTGCAGCCAGTGTCCGACGCCCTCGATCATGCGGATTTCCGCCTTGGGGAAATGGCGGCGGATGGCGTCGTGATGCTCCGGCCGGATGTAATCCGACGTGCCGCCGCCGATGAACAGGGCAGGGCCATCGTAATGGGCATTGCCGAAATCCGGGAAGCCGATCAGTTCCGCCATGTTCGCGCCGATGGAGTCGAGATTGATCCGCCAGGAGAAGACGCTGTTCTCCAGCACCAGATTCTGCATCAGGAAGGATCGCAGCGGCGCCTCGGGCACGGCATCGACCAGTTGCGCCTCGACCTCCGGCCGGCGGGTGGCGCCCACCAGCTTGGCAGCCTTCATGGCGGCGACATAGGGGGCGTGGGTGTGGGTGTAGGCGACGGGGGCGATGTCGGCGACCACCAGCCGCTCGACCCGCTCGGGATGGGCCAGCGCCAGAGCCATGGCGGTCTTGCCGCCCATCGAGTGGCCGACGACGGTGGCACGGGCGAAGCCGCGGTCGTCGAGGAAGCGCAGCACGTCGGCCGCCATCTCCGCATAGCTCATGCCGTCGGCCCAGGGCGCCCCGCCATGGTTGCGCAGGTCGAGCGCGTAGACCCGGTGCGATTCGCCGAAGCGGCGGGCCAGGGTCTGCCAGTTGCGGGCCGAGCCGAACAGTCCATGCAGGACCAGCATCGGCGTTCCGCCATTGGCTTCGCCGGCTTCCAGATAGGTCAGGGGGAGGGCTTGCTGCTGCGGCATGTCGGGGCCTTCGACCTGTGATGTTGGAAGATGCGTTCTGGACGAATGCGGGCGGCGATCCTATGACGAACGCGGGCGCATCGCTAGGATGCCGCCGGGCATCATCCGCATCACAGAAGCGACCCTGCCATCGTGTTCCGTCATATCCTGTCCGTCGGCGGCCTGACCCTGGCCAGCCGGGTGCTCGGTTTCCTGCGCGACGTGCTGACCGCGGCTCTGCTCGGCGCCGGGCCGATTGCCGACGCCTTCTTCGTCGCGTTCCGGCTGCCGAACCATTTCCGCGCCCTGTTCGCGGAAGGCGCCTTCAATTCGGCCTTCGTGCCTCTGTTCTCTGGCAAGCTGGTGCAGGACGGCGCAGCATCCGCCCGCCGCTTCGCCGACGAGGTGATGACCCTGCTGGTCATCGTGCAGCTGGTGCTGCTGCTGGCGGTGCTGGCCTTCATGCCGCAATTCATGACGGTCTTCGCCCCCGGCTTCGCCGACGAGCCGGAGAAATTCCGGTTGGCCGTGCTGTTCACCAGCATCACCTTTCCCTATCTGCTGCTGATCTCGCTGGTATCGCTCTATGGCGGCGTGCTCAACAGCATGAGCCGCTTCGGGTCCGCCGCCGCCGCTCCGATCCTGATGAATCTTTGCCTGATCGCGGCACTGGTGGTCGGCACGCCGCTGATGCCGACGGCCGGACACGCTCTCTCCTGGGGCGTGCTGGCGTCCGGTGTCGCGCAGTATCTCTATCTGGCCCGGGACGCCCGGCGGGTCGACATGACGCTGCGGCCGGTGATGCCGCGCCTGTCGCCCGACGTGAAGCGCTTCCTCAAGGTGCTGGGGCCGGCGGCTCTGGGCTCCGGCCTGACGCAGATCAGCCTGTTCGCCGACACGCTGATCGCTTCGGCGCTGCCGACCGGTGCCGTGTCCTACCTCTATTATGCGGACCGGCTGAACCAGCTGCCGCTGGGGGTGATCGGCATCGCCGTCGGGACCGTTCTGCTTCCGGAAATGTCCAAGCGCATCAAGAGCGGCGACGAGGCCGGCGCGGTCGACAGCCAGAACCGCGCCATCGAGCTGTCGCTGGTGCTGACGCTGCCTGCGGCCATCGCCTTCCTGGTGGCGGGCACGCCGATCCTGTCGGTGCTGTTCCAGCGCGGCGCTTTCGGTCCGTCCGACGCCGCGGCCTCCGCCGTCACCTTGCAGGCCTATGCGCTGGGGCTGCCGGCCTTCGTGGTGATCCGCAGCCTGGTCAACGGCTTTTACGCCCGTCACGACACGGCGACGCCGGTGCGGGTGGCGTTGGCGGCGGTTGGCATCAACGTCGCGTTGAAGCTGGTGCTGATGGGGCCGCTGGCCCAGGTCGGGCTGGCGGTCGCGACCTCCGTCGGCG
The DNA here is from genome assembly GCF_000333595.1 of Azospirillum sp. B506. Taxonomy (GTDB): domain Bacteria; phylum Pseudomonadota; class Alphaproteobacteria; order Azospirillales; family Azospirillaceae; genus Azospirillum. The sequence goes on along the minus strand of NZ_BADK01000889.1, from coordinate 3,432 downwards.
CCTGGGTGAACGCCGGGCTGCTGGCGCTTCTGCTGCACCGGCGCGGCCTGTTCCGTGCCGATGCGCGCCTGACCCGCAATCTGCCGCGCATGGTGGTTGCCGCCGTCGCCATGGCCGGCGCCCTGTGGCTGGCCACGGAGCAGCTTTCCCCCTGGCTGGGCGCCGCCGGAGTGGTGGAGAGGCTCGGCGGCCTGCTGGTGCTGGCGGCGGTCGGGTTGGCGGTCTACGCCATTGCCGCCGTCCTGCTGGGGTTGGTGCGGCGCAGCGACCTCGGCCGTCTGCGCCGCCGTCGGGTCAAAGCGTAATTCAGCCTTCGGTCTGCAACGGCCGTTCCGGATCGGCGCTCCATTCCGACATGGAGCCGTCATAGAGCCGCACGCCCGGCACGCCGGCGATCTCGCTCAGCGCGAACCAGGAGACCGAGGCGAGGTGGCCGGTGTTGCAGAAGGTGATGGGCTGGTCGCGCATCGGCAGTCCGGCCCGGTCGGCCAGCGCCTTCACCGCCCCGGGCGAGGCGAAGCGGTGTTCCGCCGCCGAGAACAGGGCGGCAATGTCGAGATTGACCGCACCCGGAATGGTCCCGGCGGCGCGGGCCTGCGGGCTCTTGGCCTTGCCGGCAAACTGCTCGGCGGAGCGGGCATCGTGCAGCGGCGTGCCGCCCGCCTTCACCGCCGCCTCGACATCTTCCAGCGTCGCGCGCAGATCGGTGCGCGGGTGGATGGCGAACGTCGCCGGCTTGCGCTCTGCCGGCAGCGGGTTGACATGGCCGTCGGCCGCGATCCAGGCGGCGAACCCGCCGTCCAGCACCGACACCGCATCATGCCCAAGCATCTTGAAGGTCCAATAGACGCGGGTGGCATTGCCCATGTCCGAGGCATTGGCGCCGGCCGCCACCAGCACCACATGATCGCCGTTGCCGATCCCCAGGCCGCCGATCACTCCCGCCAGTGTCTCGGGTTCCGGCAACATCCCAGCCCCGCCGCCGACCACAGTGCGCCAGCCGGCTGTTGCGTAGTCGGAATGAACCGATCCCGGAACGAAGCCGCCGGCAGGCGGAGTCCGTACGTCCAGCACGATGATGCCGGGGCTGTCGAGCCGGCTTTTCAGCCAGGAAGCGTCCACAAGCGGGGAGATGCTGCTGTCGGTCATCACGGTGAACCCGGTTCCGGTTGGTCGATGCCTTGCCCTGCCATTATCGTTGCGCTTCGGCAACGAAAGGGTCGGCGGGCAGGCGGGTCGACAGTGTGGGCGAAGCATTGGTGTGGGAAAAGCCCAATCTTGTCGCAATCCCTGTCTGTCGGTGGCGTTGCCGGCTAACCCGTCCGGGGTGTAGGATGTCGCGTTCGTGTAAGAAGGCGCCCATTCCGGCGCGGGAGCTTGGACATCCATGGCCAACATCGACGACCTGCTCGGCGCGTCCGATCCCAATGACGGCGACGCCTCGTCCTTCGCCATCGGCGATGCGCCGGTGGAGATCAAGGTCGTCATCGGCACCGCCATGCTCCGCGTCCGTGATCTGCTGAAGCTGGGCCGCGGTGCCGTCGTCGAACTCGACCGCCATCTGAAGGATCCGACCGACGTCTATGTCGAAGGCGTTCTGGTCGCCCGCGGCGAGGTGGCGATCATCGACGACAAGATCGGCGTCACCTTGACCGACTTCATCAAGTCCAGCCGCGAATGGAAACGCTGACCGCGGCATCCTGCCCTTGTTGATGCTTCAATCGGCTGCAGTGGCGCTCGCGCTGCCGTCTTGACGGCGGGTGGTGGCTTCTGGTCTCGTTGTTCACGGTCGTGGGGTGTGCCGTCGCCGACGGCGTCATTCCCCGGCCGGCCTGGAGAGCGAAGCCATGCCCCACCACACGGTCTCCCCATCCTCCTGCCTGCCACGCCATTATTCCAACCCGAAAGCCGACCATGAGCGGGTCTACGGCCCGTCGGAACGCGCCATTCTCAGCCGCGCCGCCTTCGACGAGGCGATGGCGGAAATCGGGGCCTGGCCCGGCTATGCGCCCACCCCCTTGCGCTCCCTGCCTGGTCTCGCGCGGGAGGCCGGGATCGACCGTGTCTGGTACAAGGACGAAAGCACGCGTTTCGCGCTCGGCAGTTTCAAGGCGCTGGGCGGAGCCTATGCCGTGCTGCGCCTGCTGGCGCGGGAGGTGACGGCGCGGGTGCCCGGCGTGCCGGTGACGGCGCTGGACCTGGTCGTCGGCCGCTACGCCCAGGTGACGCGGACGCTGACCGTCGCCACAGCCACCGACGGCAACCATGGCCGGTCGGTCGCCTGGGGCGCCCAGGTGTTCGGCTGCAATTGCGTGGTGTATGTGCCCTCGGTCTGTACGCCCGGCCGCCGTGCCGCCATCGAGGCGTACGGGGCACGGGTGGTGGTGGTGGACGGCCCGTACGACGATGCAGTCCGGCGTGCCGCCGCCGATGCGGCGGAACAGGGCTGGTTCGTCGTCTCCGACACCTCCTACACCGGCTATATGGATGTGCCGCGCGACGTGATGCAGGGCTACACCGTGATGGTGGAGGAGGCGATCACCCAGCTTCCCGCCAGCGAGCGGCCGACCCATGTCTTCGTGCAGGGCGGCGTCGGCGCACTGCCGGCGGCGGTCTGCGGCCATCTGTGGGAAAGCTGGGGCCGCCAGCGGCCACGCTTCGTGGTGGTGGAACCGCACAACGCCGACTGCCTGTACCAGAGTGCGATCGCCGGCCGGCCGGCGCGGTCGCAGGGTGACCTCGACACGGTGATGGCGGGGCTTGCCTGCGGCGAGGTCTCGCTGCTGGCCTGGGCGATCCTGGAACGCGGCGCCGACGATTTCCTGACCATTCCCGACGATGGGGCGATCATTGCCATGCGCAAGCTGGCCGGCGGCAAGTCGGCAGGCAGCGGGCAGGGGGGGCGTCCGCTGGTGGGCGGCGAATCCGGTGTCGCCGGGCTGGCCGGGCTGCTCTGCGCCGCCGCGCATGAGGAGGTGCGGATGGCGCTTGGCCTCGTGCCCGACGCCCGCGTCCTGGTGTTCGGGACCGAAGGGGCGACCGATCCGGAGGTGTATGAGCGGATCGTCGGCAGCTCTCCGGAGATGGTCGCCGAGGGGCTGATCAGCGCAGCAGGTCGGTGACGATGTTGGCGCCATCGGCAGTCAGGCGGTCGGCTGTCTCGCGGTAATCGCGGGCGCCGGAAAAGCCGCCTTCGGCCGTCACGCGCCGGATCCAAGCCGGCGACGCGCCGAGCGACACCAGACGGTCGACCATCGTCTGGGTGGAGCGCATGGTCATCCGGCCATTCTCCGCCATGCGCGGGGCATGCACCATGAACTCCGCCCGCGGAGCGGCATAGCGTGGATAGCCGGCCAGATAGAGGCCGACGCACATGCTCTCGCAGGAGTCACCGTCGCGAAACCGGGTGGCGACCGGTCGGCCGCCCTGGCG
>NZ_BADK01000890.1 GCF_000333595.1 Azospirillum sp. B506 | reverse complement strand
GCCGTCACCGATGCCGTTCACCGGCGCCGCGGGCGCATCGTCGCGCAGCTCTGCATAACGGGGCGGGTGTCGCATCCGATGTTCCATGGCGGTGAGCCGCCTCCCGCTCCCTCGGCCATCCGTCCGGCGGACACCGCGATCTGGGCGGTTGGGCCGGACGGAACCGGCGGCATGGTGCCCTGCGTGGAGCCGCGGGAAATGGACGAGGCCGAGATCGCCGCAACCGTCCGTCAGTTTGCCGCCGCCGCTACGAATGCCGTTGCCGCCGGCTTCGACGGGGTCGAGCTGCATGCCGCCAACGGCTATCTGATCGAGCAGTTCCTGCGCGATGGCAGCAACCGACGGACCGACCGCTATGGCGGGTCGCTGGACAACCGCCTGCGCTTCCTGACCGAGGTGGTGGAGGCGGTGACCGCCGCCATCGGGGCCGGGCGGACCGGCGTGCGCCTGTCGCCGCTGATCACGCTGAAGGGGATGAGCGACAGCGATCCCTACGGCCTGTTCACCAGGGTGGTCGAGCGGCTGGAGGCATTGGGCGTCGCCCGCCTGCATTTCGCGGAGGATGACTGGGACAACGGCACGCCGCTGCCGACCGAATGGCGCAAGGCCTGGCGGGCGCGGTTCAGCGGCACCATCATCGTCGCCGGCCGCTATACGATGGACCGGGCGACGGCGCTGCTGGATGCCGGGCTGGCCGATCTGGTCGCGTTCGGCCGGCCCTTCATCGCCAACCCCGACTTGCCGGAGCGCCTGCGCCGCGGCCTGCCGCTGGCGGAGTTCCGCGCCGACAGCCTGTTCGGCGGCGGGGCGGCCGGCTACACCGACTATCCCGCAATCTCGTCCACCCGGTGAGGCTCAGGCGCCTGCCATTTCAGCATCCGGTTCCATGCCGCCGGACTCGTCGAAGAAATCTCCGGCGACGTCCGGCCCCCATTCCTGGACGAGCGAAACCTTCTTCTGCTTCAGCACCTCCACCCGCTTTTCGGCGCGGGTGACCTCCATGCCGGCGACCAGCGGCGGGATGCCGTAATAGATGCCCCAGCCGACGGCGGCGGCGCTGTACATCACCATCCAGGCCAGCGGGTCGGCGAAGATCTTCGCCGCGGCGCCGATGGTGTGCTGGTGCTTCCACAGATCGATGGCGAAGGGCATGCAGCCGCAGAAATTCAGCCCGCCGACGGTGATCGGCGCCGATTTGTCGGGATCGCGGTCGACGACATAGGCGACGATGGTCGGGATCATGCCGATGCCGAACAGGATGGAGGTCGGCAGCACGATCAGCGCCGCCGGGACGATCAGCAGGATCAGCGTGAGGGCGCCGCCCTTTTTCTTCTTCTTGCGCGCCATGGCGATCTCCCGTCGATTCAGACTTTACGCGATCCGGTCAGAAGGCGAAGAACAGGATGATGCCGGCGACCAGCACGGTCGACAGCAGGCTGGACACGATGGCGGCGACCTGCCGGCCGGAGGTCTCGATGATCGAATTGCGGTCGGCGATGGTGTGGCGGATCTTGTCCATCTCCGCGTCGGCCTCGCGGTAGGCGATCTGCGCCGCCTCGAACTCCAGCCGGTCGCGGCGCAGCGCATCGGGATCGTCGACCACCTTCAGCAGTTCGGTCAGCCGGCCATTGTGCGCGGCGGCGTCCGCCATCTTGCGCACCTCCTGCTGCTGCGGCCGGTTGTGGAAGCGGCGGAAGGCGGGATCGAGCAGAGCCACCACCCAGGAGGCGAGGTGGGTCAACCCATCGACGCCGGTGCGGGCCTGGATGTCCGACAGGATGGTCAGCATGGCGATGACGCGCCGCATCGGCTCCACCCCGCTGCCGAGCTGGGTGAACAGAAGCTCGTCCCCGCGCTTGTGGCGGGCGCCGAGGAAGGCGGCGATCTGGCGGTCGATGGGGTCCTTGTGCCGTTCCCCGCCCGCCGCGACCCAATCCAGCGCGCGCAGCAGCTCGGCCGGCGTGGTCGGCAGCTGCCTCGCCACCAGCCCGCTCATGCAGGGCATGGTCGGGTTCATCTCGTACAGGACGCGCTCGACTCCCAGCCCATGGCTGGAGCGGTCGAGGAAGCCGCGCAGCTGGTCGAAACTCTGCACCAGCGGCACGAATTCCGGTTTGAAGTCGGCCTGGACATTGACCCAGAACATCGGCAGCTGGTTGGCGAGCACCTCCGCCACCGCCTGGGGGGACTCGCCGCGCATGAAGGCATCGGCCAGCATGGTGGCGATGCCGTCCGGCATCATCGCCCGGCCGCGGTAACGGATCGGTGCGGCGGGGTCGAGGGCGATGCAGACGCGGGCGACCAACCGGTCGCCCTGGCTGCCGCCCTTGCCGCTGGAGGCCGTCTGGATGGCGCTGCTCACCGCCTCCGCCCGCACCTCGTCGCCCATCGACCGGCGCAGCCACTTGTCCAGCTCCCCGCTTTCGATGACGGAGGCGGCGGCGGGGGCATGGCGGGCGAAGGCGCGCGCCAGCGTGCGGCAATGCCAGTATTCCGCCCCCTGGAACTCCAGCGGGCGGGCGGCGCGGCGGGAGATCTGCGGTTGCTTCGGGCTGAGCCGGCGGCCGGCCACCCACAGGTCGAGGTCGTTCAGGGTCCAGCGCTGCTTGGGATCGTCCACCAGCAGGCCGCGCACCACCTCGTTGATCGCCAGCGGCAACCGGTGCTGCTGGACCAGCGCCGGGTAGGAGCCGCGCTCCATCTTCGCCTGCAGCACCGCCTCGTCGTCCAGGCCGGCCAGCGGGTTGCGGCCCAGTGCCAGGATCAGCAGGGTGACGCCCAGCGAATAGAGGTCGTCGGCCATGGTGCCGGTGCCGCGCCCGGCCGGGTTGGCCATGCCGCGTTCGATGGTTTCCAGCAGGACCGGCTGGCCATAGCCGGGCTGGGCCGACACGCATTCACCCAGCATCAGCCCGCCCGACGCGAGGTCGCGGTAGAACAGGTTGGTCGGGCGGATCGCACCATGGACGACGCCGCGGCTCGACAACTCCTTCAACGCCGACACCAGCGGATGGACGATCTGCCGGGTCAGCTGGTCCTCCGGCATCGGGTCCAGCGTGTCGGTCAGCGATCCCATCAGCCGTTTGCCGCCCGGCCGCTCGAACACCAGGCAATAGCGCCGGCCGCGGTCCTGCGGCCAGTCCACCAGCCCCCAGTCGAGCAGGCGCATGTGGGTGGCGTTGTCGAGGCTGCCGACGGTGGAGCAGATGTCCATCCGCGGCAGGATCCCGGCGTGGCAGATGATGGCGAAGGGCTCGATCCGCTTTTCGCGCAGCGCCTTGGCGGTGAAGGCGTTGCCGCCGACGGCGTTCAGCAGCGGGATCGTCGCGCCCGGATGGATCTCGTAGCGTTCGGCGAGCTTCACCGGTTCGGCATTCGCCATCGCTGCCGTGGCGGCTCCCATCGTACCTGTCTGGGCGTCGGATGGCATGGACGGCGTATCCCCGGAGCGTGCGAATGGGCGCAGGCGTTAGCTGGCGTGAAAAGGGCAAACAAACCGTTAACGTGAACGGGCGTAACACTATCGGATTGGCCTGAAAAGGAAAACCCCTACCGGGAGGGTTTCCGAGCCGCGTTCCTCGTCGGTCGGTTCTGTGTTGCCGAGCGGTCAAACCGCCGCACCGCTTTTCCGCTGGGCTTGTCGCAACCCGCGAAGAAGCCCGCTCAGGCGGTAGTCCCAAGGTCCATGAGATCGGGTGGACAGTAATGGCGCTCGAAGGTTTTCATGATCAAATCGACAATCTCGGCCCGAGGATGCCGATTGTCGGGTTCGTAAGGGTCGGAGAAGAAATCCTTCACCATCTCATAGGAGGGGAAATACAGGATCCGGTCATTGGCCCGGTCATCGGCCCGGTCGAGCAGAAGCTGGTCGACCGCGGAGCGCAGTATGCTCTTGGAGACGGAATTGGCGGTAATGCAGGAAATTGGACGGAAAGTCGCCATCAGAGGAATGGGCGACACCGTGAAGACGATGCGGGATTCAGGCTTGGCCTCGTGGATAATGGAGCAAATCCGCATAAGGTTGTGCAAATTTTCCTGATGCGACGAGATGCGGAAGCCATGGATGCGTTCGTCGAACAGATGGGCCGGCACGGCCCGCCAAAGCGCTTCGCCATTCCGTTTGTCGTACCAGATCTCGGACAGACCAAGCGTAATGATGAACAAATCGGTATTCAGAATGATCTCGCGCGTTTCCGCCTGCACGGCCGGATTCATGGCGGCGATTTCCTTGCGATCCGAGAACCAGAGATTTTCAGGAAAAGCCTTGCCCTCGATCGCCCATTCCAATTGCTGTAGAATGGCGAAGCTGTTCACCATGCCTTCGCCGAAACGGATGATGTGCGACTGATTGCCCAGGCCATGGCCGAGCACCGCATAGCCACGATCCCGCAAATAGCTCGTGATGTAACCGGCGAAGCAACTGCCGAAGGCCGTGATCCGGGTGTCACGGGTGATGAATGGCGTCTGAGGCGACCAGCCCTGCATGACCCACCGGTCAACGCCTTCAAGGGTTTGAGCGATTTCAGCTTTGCTGGCGATGAAGTTGGTGTGCGGGCCACGATACCAGGAACCGTTGAAGACGGCGCGATGACCGTTGCGCTCGGAGATGAGTTGCTCCAAATCCGTCATATCGAACCCTTTAACTCCGGTCGCCACCAACAATGCGGCATTTCCTGCACTGGCCTCGTTTTACTTCTCCTGCCCCGATTCGGGTGCGGCAATCATGCAATGAGGATTCGTAAATAGAATTGCATTCCACCCCTTAAATCGGCAAAATTCTCTCAAATTATAAATTGGCTCGTTGGCAACTTTCTGAATTGCGAGTATTGTTACCATGCTTGCAGGGAAGAGGGAAGGGCGTTGAGGATCATTCTGCATGCCGGAACACCGAAGACCGGCACCACAGCGTTGCAATCTGCTCTTTTCCGCCATCGGGATCTGCTTTTGGAGCGGGGTGTTCTCTACCCGCTGGCCGGTATTGACCCCCCTCCCGAACCCAAACATCAATGGATGATTGGCGCTCTGATGCATGACCCGGACAACTTTACGGCAGGTGTCGAGACCGCGCTTGGCGAGGCACGGCCCGATACCCATACCATGATTTTGTCGACAGAGGGCCTGTTCCACCGTTGGTGGGATTTTCCGCCGCAGGGCCGCGCCGCTCTGCGCGACCTCGCCCGCCGTTTTCCTGTCATACTCTGGGTGGTCTTTCGCGAGCCAGTTTCGTTCATCCGCAGCTTTTACATCCAGACGCTGAGAAATCCCCGCGGACTTGGACCGCTGTACGGCCTGGACATGGCGCTGGAAGACATGCTGGCGGTTCCGCGCTTTTCCGTTCATCTCGACTATGCACGTTATGTCGGCGAGGTCGAGGAATGCATCGGCGTGGGAACGGTGCGCCCGTTCCGCTACGGCGCGGAAACGATAATCGGGGACATCCTGACGGCGCTCGGCATCACCGATCCATCATTTGCCTCCACCTGGGAGAATCGGTCCCTGGGCGATCCGGGCGTGCGCCTGTTGCGCCAAGTCAACCGGTCGGACATGCCGGTTGCGACAAAAGGGCAGATTGTCCAGCTGGTCGAGCAGATCGATGCTTTGATGGATGGTGTCAGCGATCCGCTGACGATCGACGCTCGGACCATTGCGCACATTCGGGCGCTGGCCGCTCCCAGCCTGGCGTTCCTTGCCGAGCGTTACCAACTGCAACTTGGAGATGCGGTTCCATTGAAAAGCGGTGTCCTGCCGGCGAGTTGAGGCATCGGTGTGGCTCAATTTTTCCAAAAACGTGCCGAGATGGAGCATCATGCGTCATGTAATTTACTCTTTCATCATTGATGACCATCCGAAATTCTCATACCAGGCGTGGAATCTGGCAAAGTCGATCCTGCATTTCTGTGATGCCCGGCCAGAGGATATTCACCTGCAGTTCACGCCGACGGTACCGGCTGACACTCGGAATCTTTTCAAGGATGAGGGATACACGATCGAGAAGATCGAGCGTTTTGGTGATGGCAAGTGGTGCAACAAGATCGCCCAGCTTCCCAATCTCTTCGACAAGCCCTGCGACCACATCCTGTTGCTCGATACCGATGTGATTCTGGTGCAGGACATCCGCAGCCATTTGCGCGACGATGCCGTTCAGGCGAAGACCGTGGATATGCCGAATCCCAGCCTGTCTACGCTTCTCGTGCTGATGGCGCAGGCTGGTCTGGAGAATCCGCCTCTGACGCCGACTGACGCCGGTCAGGGATTGACCGTTCTGGGCAATGCCAATGGCGGCTTTTATGCGGTGCCGCGGTCCCTGGCGCGCTCCTTCCATCGGTCATGGCAGAGCTGGGCACTGTGGCTCCTGGCCGATGGCGAGCCTTTGGTGACGGAAGGCAAGGCCAATCATATCGATCAGGTGAGTGCCGCCATGGCGTTCCGGGTATCGGGCGTTCCTTATGCCACCGTGCCGTCCAACCTGAATTATTTCATTCATTTCCAGGCAGAACACGGTCTGGACGACGCCAGTTTTCCAATATCGATGCTGCATTACCACGACGCCACCGTGACGCAGGATGGGCTGATCGGGCCGAATTTTCCCCTGACGGTGCGGGAAGCCGATGCTGTCGCGGCCGCCAACCGTCTGATCCAGGGCAATATGCATCCTGTCCTGCGCTGGCCCGGCTTGGCCTGACCGAAACCCGGCCCCCGTCGCCGTCCCGAACAGGAGGGGGCCGCCTTTCAGCGGCCCCCCTCCATCTCTTTCATCCACACGGGAGGAAGGGCTGTTTCCGCAACCGAGAGATTAGTCGTTCTTGACCTTGACGTAGGAGCCGGGCGCGTCTTCCAGGGCCGGCAGGGCGCCGTCGCCGGGCTGGCGGGCGGGAACCTTGCCGTTGGCGTACTGGCCGACCCACTTGTTCCATTCCGGCCACCAGGAGCCAGGGGTCTGGGTCGCCTTCTCCAGCCACTCGTCCGAGGTCTTGGCCAGCTTGTCACTGGTCCAGTAGCAGTATTTGTTCGCCGCCGGCGGGTTGACGACGCCGGCGATGTGGCCGGACGCCCCCAGCACGAACTTGACCGGACCGCTGAACAGCTGGGCACCGCTGTAGGTGCTCTTCCAGGGCGCGATGTGGTCTTCCCGCGCCGAAAGGAACAGCGAGGGAACCTTGATCTTGCCCAGGTCGATCGGAACGCCCTTCAGCGTCACCGAGCCCGGCTGCGCCAGCATGTTCTTCTGGTACATGTTGCGCAGATAGAAACTGTGCATCGCCGCCGGCATGCGGGTGCTGTCGCTGTTCCAGTACAGCAGGTCGAAGGGGAAGGGGTCCTTGCCCAGCAGGTAGTTGTTGACGACGAACGACCAGATCAGGTCGTTGGCGCGCAGCATGTTGAAGGTGGTCGCCATCTTGGCGCCGTCGAGATAGCCCTGTTCGGCCATCTGCCCTTCGATGAAGGTCAACTGCTCCTCGTCGATGAAGATCGACAGCTCGCCAGCCTCGGCGAAGTCCAGCATGGTGGTGAAGAAGGTGGCCGACTTGATGCGGTCGTCCTTCTTGACCGCCATGTAGGCGAGCGTCGAGGCCAGCAGCGTGCCGCCCAGGCAATAGCCGATGGCGTTGACGTCCTTCTCGCCGGTCGCCTTCTCGATGGCGTCCAGCGCGGCCAGCGGGCCTTCGACCATGTAATCCTCGAAGCCCTTGGCCGCCAGCGTCTCGTCCGGGTTGACCCAGGACAGGACGAAGACGGTGTGGCCCTGGTCGACCGCCCATTTGATGAAGCTGTTCTTCTCGCGCAGGTCGAGGATGTAGAACTTGTTGATCCAGGGCGGCACGATCATCAGCGGACGCTTGTTCACGTCCGGCGTGGTCGGCGTGTACTGGATCAGCTGCATCAGGCTGGTCTGGAAGACGACCTTGCCCGGCGTGACCGCGATGTTCTTGCCCAGCTGGAAGGCGTCATAGTCGGTCATGGAGATGCGCAGCTCGCCCTTGCCGCGCTCCAGATCCTTCAGCAGATGCTCCAGCCCCTTGACCAGATTCTCGCCGCCGCTCTCGATGGTCGCGCGCAGCACCTCCGGGTTCGTCATGACGAAGTTGGAGGGCGCCATCGCGTCGACGAACTGGCGGGTGTAGAAATCGACCTTCTTGGCGGTGTGGTCGTCCAGCCCCTCGACCTGATTGACGGTCGACTGCATCCACCGGGCGCTCAGCAGGTAGGATTGCTTGATGAAGTCGAACAGCGTGTTCTCGTCCCAGGCGGCGTCCTTGAAGCGGCGGTCGTCCTTGGCCGGGGCGATGACCGGCTGGGTCTCCTGTCCGAAGAAGCGCTGGGTGGTGCGCTGCCACAGGGTCAGGTAGTCCTGCCACAAGGACATCTGCGCCTGCATCAGCTTGGCCGGGTCGGCCATCATGCGCGTGGTCATCTCAAGGAAGGCATGGCCGACGCCCATCGGATCCGGGCTCTTCGGGCCGGCGCCATCGGCGGCCTGCCGCGCCAGGAACTCGGAGACCAGCCGCTGGCTCTGTTCGGCGATGCGGGTCATCGCCCGCGACATCTCGACCGGATCGGGAAGCTTGACGTCGGGCACCTGGGGGGACGCCGGGTTTGATGCCTGAGGGGGGGCCTTGGTCTCGGCCATGAGCACGGTCCTTCTTCTTTGGGCGGGTGTCGCGTCGTCTCGGTCGCATCGCCTGGGTCACCGGCATCCGCGGAGTCCGGCTTGCGCCAGATTGGGCTTTGGGCCTTGCGGAGGGGCGGCTATACAGACTTGCTGTCGGTGATCTGTGGGAATGATGTCTGGGGGGACGATGTCTGGGGGCGTTCTGCACCATGTCGCTGTGGGTGGCGTGCGGCGGTCCGGCCTTCTGGTGCGGTGCGGGAGAAATACGAAACCTCTCATACACCGCAGATGTGAACATTTCATTTCACGGATCGTCGCACAAGTGTGGTGTGGCGGCCAGAACGGGGAAGGGTGATGGTGACGGGCAGTCAGGGGGGCGGCCAGGGGAGTGGTCGCGGGATCGCGGCAGCCGGTCGGGTGGCCGGTGCGCTAATCGTTGCGACTCCAATGGTTTTCGGGCTGGCGGGCTGCAGCGACCGGATGCTCGACACCGGTCCGCTGGGTGCCGTCCTGGGCGATCCGTCGCCGGTCAGCGACAATTCGTCGCCGGTTCGCGGCATGAGCGGAACCAATGACGAGTACCCGAATCTCGGCACGGTCCCGCCGCGCCCGACCGACCTGACCACCGAGGCGCAGCGCCAGCAGGAGATGGACCGCTTGGCCCAGGACCGTGCGGCATCGCGCCGCACGCGGGAGCAGACGGAAGCGATCCAGGTGCCGGAACCGCTGCCGATCCCGCCGAAGCCGGACCTGCGGCCGGGGAAGAGCTGAGGGTTCCCGGCAAGGAAAAGGCCCCCGACCGGTCGGTCGGGGGCTTTTTCTGTGTGGGGGATTAACTTCCGCCGGGAACCGGATCACTCCTGGATGAACGCCTTCACGTAGGACTGGCGCAGCGGCTGGATCAGATAGTCCAGCGGGGTGCGGGCAGACAGCACGATGCGGGCCTCCACCGGCATGCCGGCCTTGATCTTCAGGTTGCGGACCTCGTGGCTGTCGGCGTCCTTCAGGCGGATGCGGGCCAGATAGTATTCCTGGCGGGTCGCATTGTCGGTCAGGCGATCGGCCGACACGTAGGACACGGTGCCGTCGATGGTGCCGACGACGCGGCTGTCATAGGCGGTCAGCTGCACCTTCACCGGCAGGTCGACGGCCATCGACTTGATGTCCTTCGGCTGGATGCGGACCTCGGCCAGCAGGGCCTTGTCGTCGGGGACGACGTCCAGCACCGGCTCGTTGGCAGTGATGGTGCCGCCGACGGCCGGGTGGCCGTACATCACGACGTTGCCGGTGTCCGGCGCCTTGATGGTGCGGTTGTCCAGGCGGTTCTTCGCGTCGCGGATCTGCTCGGCCAGCTTCTGGGCGTCGCCGCGGGCCTTGTCCAGCTCGACAAGCACCTTCTCGCGGAAGTCGCTGCGGCGGCGGACCAGATCGCCCTGGGCGTCGACCGCCTGCTGGCGCGACTGCGACATGCGGGCTTCCAGCTCATGGTCCTGGGCGTGGAGCTGGGCGTTCTCCTTCTGCGCCGCCACCAGCTTGGTGCGGGTGGAGTTGC
>NZ_BADK01000891.1 GCF_000333595.1 Azospirillum sp. B506 | reverse complement strand
TGAAGACGGTGGACGAGGGCAAAGACAGGCTGGACCGGCGGATTCCCGTGACCAAGGCCGATCTGCTGCCTTATGCGCCCTTCTCGGAGACCCGGCTGAACGGCACGCCGCCGACGCTGGCCGAACTGTGCGAAGCGGCGGTGACGCTCAGCGACAATGTGGCGGCCAACCTGCTGCTGCCCGGCGTCGGCAACCCGGCCGGCCTCACCGCCTTCCTGCGGGCCATCGGCGACAAGACCACCCGCCTGGACCGCAACGAGCCGACCATGAACACTGCCATCCCCGGCGATCCGCGCGACACCACCGCGCCCGCCGCCATGGTGCGCAGCATGGAACGGTTGCTGCTCGGCGACGCGCTGCGGCCGGACTCCCGGCAGCAGCTGACCGGCTGGATGGTCGCCAACAAGACCGGCGACAAGCGGCTGCGCGCCGGGCTGCCGGCCGGCTGGCGGGTCGGCGACAAGACGGGAACCGGCGCCAACGGCACCGCCAACGACATCGCCATCCTTTGGCCGGAAGGCCGGGCACCGCTGCTGGTCGCCAGCTACCTGACCCAGACCGCGGAGGGCTTCAAGCAGCAGGACTCCATTCATGCCGAAGTGGCGCGGACGGTGGCCGGCCTGTTCGGCTGAACCGGCTCAGACGGGAGAGGCAGGTGAGGGATGCGGCGGCCGGGCCCATCGCACGATGGACCGGACGGCGTTCAGGGCGTTCACATTGTCCTGGATGTGGAAATGCCGGCGCAACTCGGCGACGGCCGCCCATTCGCCGCTTTCGTGAAACGCCCTTTGAATTGCGGCGGCTTCATCCTGGCTGACGCTGAACATTCCAACCTCATGGCCGACCCGGCGGCCTTCGATTCCGATCATGCACCGGCAATGGGGCCAATGGCAAGGTCACCGGTGGCCGATCCTTGCCAATCCGCCGGGAAGGCGGCCTTAAACGGATGGGCGGCGGCGTGGGCGGCGATCCGGCCGGCCAGATGATCGGCCAGCGCGTCGACCCGCAGGGGCCGGCGGCGGCCGGACGCGAACAGAAGTTGAAGCGGGCTTTCCTCCGCGCTCCAGTCCGCCAGCAGCGGACGCAGGCGTCCTGCGCTGACGTCGGCAGCGACATCCAGCCAGGATTTGTAAGCGATGCCGCAGCCGGCCAGCGCCCAGTCGCGCAGAACGGCGCCATCGTCGGTGGCGCGGTCGGCCTCCACCACGATGCTGCGTTCACCCATCGGACCGGCGAAGCGCCAGCGGTTCAGCGGCTCCTGGCCGCGCAACAGGACGAGGCAGCGATGGCCACGCAGGTCCTCCGGTGCGGCGGGGGTGCCATGCCCCTCCAGATAGGCGGGCGAAGCAACCGGTACCCGGCGTGATGGCGCCATCTGTCGTCGGACAAACGCGGAATCCGGCAGTGCGCCATAGCGCAGCGCGCAGTCGAGGTCGTCGCGCAGAAGGTCGGCCAGACGATCGCCCAGCAGCAGGGTGAGGCGGATGGCCGGATGGCGGTCGCGGAACTCGTCGAGCCACGGGCGCAGCAGCGTCCGGCCGAGATCGGAGGGCGCCGCCAGCCGCACCGGCCCGGCAAAACGGCTGCGGTCGCCGGCCAGCCGTTCGGCCGCCGCGTCCAACTGGTCGAGCGCTTGCCGGCAACTGGCGAGATAGGCGGCTCCGGCATCGGTCGGGCGGACGCTGCGTGTCGACCGCTCGAACAGGCGGGCACCCAGTGCCTGCTCGATCCGTTTCAGCGCGGCGCTCGCCGTCGCCGGCAGCAGGCCGAGCTGCCTCGCCGCCGCCGACAGGTTGCCATGCTCGGCAATGGCGAGCAGCAGGCGGAGGTCGTCGAGCGCGATCATTATCAAATCCAATTTGGCAATATCTCAAAGACTGCCAGGATTATCACCCAGGGTGCGGAAGGACACAATCGGCTCCAACGCGAGAGGACGGCGTTGCCGTCCCGCTTCTGGAGACCTTCCCATGACCGTACCCATCACCGGACCGACATCCACCCGAACCGGACGCCGGATCGCTATCGGCGCGCTGCCGCTGATCGCCGCCCTGGTCGCCGCCGCCCTTCCGACGGGACAGCCGACGGCGACGGAGGTGCTGCCGCAGCCCGCCCATCTGGCCGGCGATGCCGCGTCGCCGACCGTGCTGGCCGCACGCCGCTATGCCGCCTTCTGGAACAGCGGGGACGAAGCCTTCGCCCGGAACGCGCTTGCGTCGGGCTTCACCGACCGCACGCTGCCGCCGGGCCGCCCGCAGGGCGCTGACGGGCCGTTGCAGGCCTCCCGCGCCTTCCGCGCCGCCGTGCCCGACTTGACCGCGGGCATCGAGGACATGGTGGCGGCCGGCGACCGGGTGGCGGTGCATCTGCGCTTCCGCGGCCATTTCACCGGACGCTTCGGCGAGGTGCAGGGCAGCGGCCAGGCGGTCGATTTCCAGGCCTTCGACCTCTACCGCGTCGCGGATGGCCGCATCGCCGAGAACTGGCACCTGGAAGACAACCTGTCGCTGCTGCAGCAGCTCGGCATCGTCAAGCAGTGAGGAGCGCCATCATGGACAGGATCGAAAACGCGGCGGGTGGCGCATCGCTGGCCGGCCGTGGCGTGGTCGTCATCGGCGGGGCCTCCGGCATCGGCCGGGCGGTGGCCGCGGCGGCGCATGGGCAGGGCGCGCGGGTGGTGATCGCCGGCCATCACGCCGGGCGGACCCGCATCGCCGCCGAGGCTTTGGGGGTCGAGGGGCTGGCCGCCGATCTGGGCGACCGCGGCAGCCTGGACGCCCTGTTCCGCAGCGTCGGCAGCCTCGACCATCTGGTCGTCACCGCCGGGCCGCAGATCGGCTCCCCGGCCTTCGCGCAGCTCGACCTCGCCGCCGCCCGGCGGGCGTTCGAGGTGAAGCTGTGGGGTGCGGCGGAGGCGGTCCAGGCGGCGCTGCCGCATCTGGCGCCGGACGGGTCGGTGACGCTGACCTCCGGCCTGCTGTCACGCAAGCCAAACAAGGGGGCGCTGGCCAAGACGGTGATGAACGCCGCCGTCGAAGCCCTGGGCAAGTCCCTGGCGAAGGAGTTGGCGCCGCTGCGGGGTCAATGTGGTGTCGCCGGGCGTGACGGCCACCGAAACTGGGGGGCGGTTCCGGCCGCCAAGCGCGACCCCTTCTATGCCA
>NZ_BADK01000892.1 GCF_000333595.1 Azospirillum sp. B506 | reverse complement strand
CGTCATAGGGGTAAGCTTTGGGGTGCGGGAGGCCGCAATGCAAGCGGCGGCTTGGCGATGTAAGGCGATTGCACCGGTCCGGCCGGCCGGTCGCCGCCGGACGGCTAGTGCCGCGGGGATCTCGCGCGGCTGGTGCGGAGCGATTGGAACCCGCTCCGGGCCATGCCGAGGATCAGCAGATAGTCCTGCTTGATGACAGACAGGCTGGGCCACGATGAGCGCCCGGGTGATGGGCAATGTGCCGATCAGCCTGTCCGGCGACCGCATGCCGCTGCGGGCCGGCGAGGGTGCGGCCGATCTGGAGGTGCGCTGCATTGCCGCCAGCCGCAATCTCGACGGCGAGATGCCCGGCCGGGCCGCCGCCTTCCGTCCGCTTCCGGAGGAGGCCGCCGTCCAGCTCGACCGCGCGGTGTCCCGCCTGCGCGAGACCGAAGTGGCCTCGGCCCAGCTGATCCTGAAGGTTCGGTGAGGGACGGATGGACGGTCCGCCGGCTAATCCGGGGGAAGGGCCGGAGGCTCCCGGCCCCTTGAAACCGGCGGTGGGCGATCCGCCGCCGGCCCACCTTGCGCCGGATCGCCCCGGATGGTCGCGCGGATGGCTGGCCGGTGCCGTCATCCTGGGAAGTGCCCTGCTGGCGCTTGCCGCCACGCGCTGGGTGCCGCCGCTGCGCACTGCCGACGAGAGTCTCGGTGACCGGCTGATCGCCGCGGCCGCCCCGGCGCAACCGCAACATCCGGCCATCGCCCTGGTGCTGTTCGGGGAGGACAGCTTCGCCGGACTGGCCTGCCGGTCGCCGGTGGATCGTGGCATGCTGGCCGACATCATCGGCCTGCTGGCGGCGGCCGGGGTCCGCGCCATCGGCATCGACGTGCTGTTCGACCAGCCGACCCTGCCGGCTTTGGACGAGCGGCTGCGCCGTGCCATGCTGAACGCAGCGGTTCCGGTGGTGGCGATCACCGCGCTGGACCGGACACCGCTGACCGAGCGGCAGCGCCGCTTCCTCGACGGCTTCATCGAAGGAATGCCGCGCGGTCACGCCAATCTGGCGAAGGACCGGCTGGATGCCGCCGTGCGCTGGCACGTTCCGTTCGGCGACGATGGCACGCCCAGCCTGCCGGTGCAGCTTGCCCGCCTCGCCGGTGTGCCGGGGGTGCCGGCGCAGCCCTTCCGCATCGACTGGCATGGCAGGCCGGACGGTTCGACCGCGCCCTTCGCGATCTATCCTGCCGAGGCCGTCGCCGTTCTGCCGAAGAGCTGGCTGTCCGGCCGGATGGTGCTGGTGGGGACGGCGCTGGCCGGCATCGACCAGCATCGCACGCCGCTGTCGCCCG
This sequence comes from Azospirillum sp. B506, assembly GCF_000333595.1. GTDB lineage: Bacteria > Pseudomonadota > Alphaproteobacteria > Azospirillales > Azospirillaceae > Azospirillum. The sequence goes on along the minus strand of NZ_BADK01000892.1, from coordinate 5,117 downwards.
CCGGGGCCTCGACGCCCGGTGTGGAGATCGAGGCGCATGTGTTGGCCCAGCTTCTCGACGGGCGGAGCGATCCGCGGCTGCCCTTTGCCGGAGAGGCGGCGCTGGCTCTGCTGATGGCGGCGGTCGGGGTGGCGGTGGCGCTGGCCGGCTTGCCGCTGTGGCTGCTGGCGGCGGCGGGGCTGCTGGTGCCGGCGGCGGCCTGGACCGGGGCGATGGCGCTGCTCGCTGCGGGCGGGCCGCTGGTGCCGCTGGTGGCGCCGGCCTTGGCCTGGGGGGCCGGTCTCGCCGCGATGACCGTGCAGATGTCGCTGCGCGAACGGGCCGACCGGCGCGTCATGATGCAGCTGTTCGCCAACCATGTCTCCCAGCCGGTGGCGGAGGAGATCTGGCGGGAACGCGCCACCTTCATGGCCGGCAACCGCCCGCGCCCGCAGCAGCTGACCGCAACCGTGCTGTTCTCCGACATCGAGGGCTTCACCACCATCTGCGAAGCGTTGGAGCCGGAACCGCTGATCCGCTGGCTGGAGGGCTATCTGGATGCCATGGTGCGCATTGTCACCGCCCATGACGGGGTGGTGCTGCGCTTCGTCGGCGATGCGATCCTGGCGGTCTTCGGCGCGCCGGTCGCGCGCACCACACAGACGGAGATCGATGCCGACGCCGGTCGTGCCGTCGGTTGCGCCCTGGAGATGGGACGGGAACTGGCGGCCTTGAACCGGCGATGGCAGGCGGAGGGGTTGCCGCGGGTCGGCATCCGGGTCGGCGTGCACACCGGTCCGCTGGTCGCCGGCAGCCTGGGCGGGCTGCGGCACAGCGAATACTCGCTGTTGGGCGACACCGCCAACACCGCCGCCCGGCTGGAAGCCTATGGCAAGATGGTCGACGAGCGCACGTCCCGCCATTGCCGGATCATCGTCGGCGACCCGACCTGGCAGGCGGTCCAGTCGGCGCTGCAGGGCCGCTGCACGGCACTGCCGGTGGGCGAGGTGGCGTTGAAGGGCAAGGTCAAGGCGGTGCGGATCTGGCTGCTGATCGACGACGAAAATACCGATGGTCGCGGGTGATAATCATCATCGCTTCTGCTCGATAGAGGAAGTAATCACTTCGGCATGGCATCTCCTCTTTTGCCGGTTTCAGGCTGAAGGGGCGCCTTGGCATCGATTCGAGCCATGGTATGCTTCTGCCAACCATGGCGGGATGCCGGCAATTTCCGGAATCACTTCGAACAGCCATCCGCTATGCGCCGTAAGCTTCGCCGGTGACCTTTCCGGTCGATCATGACCGACGGAATGCGGCGCCTCTTTGCACGGGGACGGAGGCGGGGATGGTGGGACCGGTCGGACCCTGCCGGACGATTTTTGCGATGCTGCTGCTGGTGCTCGTCGTCCTGGCGCCCCGGGCGGAGGCGGCCGGCCCGGCTGGCGGCAGTCAACCCGGCGGTCAACCGCCGGGTGTCGCGGAAAGCCGTCTGGCGCTGGTGATCGGGGTCAGCAATTACCGCAACGCGCCGGAACTGGTGAATCCGCGCAATGACGCCAAGGCCATCGGCGAGGCGTTGCGGGCGCTGAACTTCACGGTGGACGAACAATACGACCTCGATGCCCGCGGCTTCGCCACCGCCTTGCGCCAGTTCGGCCTGAAGGCCTCGCAGGCGGATGTCGCGGTGATCTTCTATGCCGGGCACGGCATCCAGGTGAACGGCGTCAACTATCTGCTGCCGGCCGATGCCCAGCTGGAGCGGGAACGCGATCTGGTCTATGAGGCGATCCCGCTGAACCTGCCGATGGGGGAGCTGGCCGGCGCGCGCAAGCTCGGCATCCTCATCCTCGACGCCTGCCGCAACAATCCCTTCGTCGACCGCCTGACCCGCAGCGGCTCGAACCGCAACCAGGCTCATCCCGGCTTCGGCAGCGTCGACGACGCGCCCAGCGACACGCTGGTGGCGATGGCGACCCGTGCCGACCAGCTGGCCGAGGACGGAACCGGCGACCACAGCCCCTTCAGCGCCGCGCTGCTCCAGCATCTTCAGACGCCGGGGCTGGAACTTAGCCTGTTCTTCCGCAATGTCCGCGATACGGTGAAGCAGGCCACCAACGGCCGGCAGGAGCCGTTCGTCTACGGCTCGCTCGGCGCCACACCCTTCTATTTCAACCCGCGCCCGCCCAACCGGCCGCCGGTGCTGGGGGAGTTGCGGGCGCTGACCGTGCTCGACCGGGCCGGGGCGGAGCCGCTGTCTCCCGGCAAGCCGACCGATCCCGACGACGACCAGATGTACGCCCGCGTCACCGGGCTGCCGCGGGGCGGCACCGTCCGCGTCGGCGAACGCAGCGTGCTGATCGGCGATTACCTGACGGTGGAGCAGCTGGCGGCCACCAGCTTCAAGCCCGACGGCAGTTTCCGCGGCGATGCCGGCGCTTTCGAGTTCCTGGTCGCCGACGGTCGCGGAGGCATGACCACCGGCGCCATCCCCGTCACCATCAAGGCGAGCAACCAGCCGCCGGCGGTGGTGGCGGAGCGCAAGCTGCGCGTCGCCGGCAACCCGATGGGGATCGACGCTCCCTCCGACCCGGACGGCGACCCGCTGACCGTCACCATCACCGCGGTGCCCGAGCGCGGCAGCGTCCACACCGGTGCGGCCGTGGTGAAGCCGGGGGACAAGGTGACCGTCCAGGCGCTGACCGCCCTGACCTTCGACCCGGAGGCCGCAGCGCCCGGCCCGGCCGGCAGCCTGCGCTACAGCGTCGATGACGGACGCGGCGGCACCGCCAACGCAAGCGTCAGCGTCGACATCGCCGCTCCCGGCACCACGCCGGTGGCGGAGCTGGAGGACGGCCTGTGGAAGAAGATCCAGGCCAGCAAGGAGCCCGGCGACTATCAGGCCTTCCTGCAGCTGTTCGGCGCCGGCGGCTATGCGCCGATGGCCCGCCGCCAGCTGGAGGCGCTGACGGTTGCCGGCAAGCCGGCGGAACCGCCGCCCAAAGCGGAGGCGAAACCGGAAGCGGCGATAGGACCCGGACTGGAGCCGGCCGAACCCGGACGCTACAGCGTCACCGCCGACGGACTCCTGCGGGCGACGCCGGCCAACGGCGGCGCGCGGGTTGGCAAGGTGGCGCGCGGGGCGACGGTGCAGGTTCTGGGCCGCGTGCCGGAGGGCGGGTGGTACCGCATCGCGCTGGAGGACGGCACCCAGGGCTTCGTCGCGGCCGCGCTTTTGAAACGTGAACCGCCGCCTCCCTCGGCATCCCAGGCCGCGGCACCGCCGCCGGCCGATCCGCAGGTGGCAGCGACCGCACCGCCGCCACCGGCCAACGGGTCCGGCAATGGATCGGCGAACGGGGCGGCGCGCAACCATGGGGCCGGCAACAGCTTCCAGGACTGCCCGACCTGTCCGGTGCTGGTGCGGGTGCCGGCGGGCAATTTCATGATGGGGAACGACAAGGGCGATCCGTCGGAACGGCCGGTCCACCGTGTCACCATCGCCAAGCCCTTCGCGCTCGGCATGTATGAGGTGACGGTCGGCGAGTGGCGGGCCTGCATCCAGGAGGGCGGCTGCACCGACATGCCGCGCATGGTCAATCCGACCGACGGGACGCCCGTCCACAATCTGCATTGGCAGGATGCCCAATCCTATGTGGCCTGGCTCAGCCGCAAGACCGGGCAGCGCTATCGCCTGCCGAGCGAGGCGGAATGGGAATTCGCTGCGCGCGCCGGCACCGCGTCACCCTATTGGTGGGGAGTGGAGGAGGGGATTCACGCCGACTGCGACGATTGCGGCGGCCCGCACGAACATATGACCCCGGCCGCGGCGGGCAGCTACAAGGCCAATCCCCTCGGCCTGCACGACATGAACGGCGGCGTGGCGGAATGGGTGGCCGACTGCTGGAACAAGAACTACCAGGGCGCTCCGGCCGACGGCAGCGCCTGGACCCAGGGCAACTGCCGGAAGCGGGTGCTGCGTGGCGGGTCCTGGCGTGACCGGCAGGAGGCCATCAACGACACGATGCGCAACAGCTACGACATCGACGTCCGCTATCTCACCAACGGGTTCCGGGTGGCGCGCGAGGTGAACTGACGGCGGCCGGACGTGATGGCGCTCAGCGCTGGACCGTGACGGTCTTCTGGGTCGCGCGGTTGCCGATCCCGATTGCGGTGTTGGTCGTGCTGTTCACGTTGTTGACCTGCACGCCGCCGTTGGCGAGCGCCGCGGGCAGATGCGGCAGCGGCCCGGCGGTGCTCATCAGCAAGTCCAGCGTCGCTGGGCCGGCGGGCTTGGCGGTTGGAGCGGGGGCCGGAGCGGGCGGTTGCGCCGGTTCGGGCGCCGGGGCCGGTGCGGCTTTCTCCGTCGGCCCGGCGCTGCCGTCGCCGAGCTGCTGCTGGCTGATGTTGCCGTCGCCGAAGGCGAAGTTCAGCGCGCTGTTGAAATTGTTCACGATGAAGGGGGCGTCGATGATGGTGAAGCTGGGATCGACCGGCTGAACCGGCGGCTGGCGGCTGGCGGCCAGCGGCTGCCCCTTGTTGAAGCCGGCGAGGTAGCCGGCATCGCCGCGGATGCGGGTGATCGCCTGCTGGTTCACGGAGGTCCGGCGGACCGACGGGTTGGTGACCATCGCACCGGGAGGGGCGCCACGGGGCGTCGGGTTCTCCGACACCGGCAGGCGCGGCGTCTGGGCGAAAGCCTGGGCCATCGCCGCGCCGGGGATCGGGCCGGGTGGAAAGGCGATGCCGCCGGTGACCTGTGCGGCGGCGGTCCCGGCGGTCAGCAGCAGGGCGGCAATGGTGGGCAGCAGGACGGTTCGGGGCGATGTCATCGCGGGTGCTCCCTCGGGGCTGGCGGCCGGGTGTGGGGAGCATGATGGAGGCGTTCGGGTCCGGGCGCTGTGGTGCGGCTCACAGCCTGCGTGAAACGGACGTCTCAGCCGCAGGATTCGGCGATGTCGTCCAGCGCGTCGCTGTCGAGGATGACGATATAGCCGGCGTCCATCTCGATCACGCCGGCACGCTGCCACTCGTTCAGCAGCTTGTTGACGCTCTCGCGCGAGACGCCGACGAGGCATCCCAGCTGCTGCTGCGACAGCTTGATGTCCAGCCGCAGCCCCTCCGCCCCCGGCTGCCAAGGC
>NZ_BADK01000893.1 GCF_000333595.1 Azospirillum sp. B506 | reverse complement strand
CATTACAGCCTGCATTTGCGGGCGGGTTTCATCGGCTATTGGATCGTTTGCTTCGCGTCGGTGGCCATGCTGGCCGGGCTGATCTCCGGCGTCATCATCCATGCGCGGATCTTCAAGGACTTCTTCACCTTCCGCAGCTGGGGCCAGCTCCGCCGCTCCCTGCTCGACCTGCACAATCTGACGGGCGTGCTGGTGCTGCCCTTTCATCTGATGATCACCATCACCGGCATCGTCATCGTCCTGCCCATCGTGCTGCCGGCCGGTGTCCAGGCGCTGTATGGCGGCGACGTGCGGCGGTTCTACGACGATGCGCTCGGCAACTACAGCAGGCCGCGCAGCGGCATCGCAGCCCCCCTGGCTCCCCTCGATCCGATGGTGGCGGAGGCCCGCAAGCTGTGGGGCGGGGGCGAGGCGGCCGTGGTGTTCGTCTACAATGCCGGCGATGCGGCGTCGGTCGTCCGCATCAACCGCGATACCGGCGACCGCCTCAGCCTGGACGTCCAGCCGGTCTTCTTCGACGGCGTCACCGGCGCCTTGCTGAAGTACCAGCCGCCGGGTCCGGTGGTGGCGACGCACCGCCTGCTGTCCGGGTTGCATTTCGCCGCCTTCGACCATTGGCCGCTGCGTTGGCTGTATTTCGTTTTCGGGCTGGCCGGCTGCGTGCTGATCGGCACCGGGATGCTGTACTGGATGGAGAAGCGGCGGGTCGCCCATGGCGTGACGCCCGGTGCCGGATGGCGCAGCGTCGCCGCCATCGCCTGCGGCAGCACCACCGGCCTGCTGATCGCCACGCTGGCGATGATGGCGGCCAACCGGCTGCTGCCGGCCGGCATCCCGTCACGGGAGCTGGTGGAGGTCGGCGTCTTCTTTCTGAGCTGGATCGCCAGCGCCATCCATGCCGCCATCCGCACCCGGACCGATCCGCCCTGGAGCGGGCAATGCGCCGCCGTCGCCCTGCTGGCGGGGGCTTGCGTGGTGCTGAACTGGATCACCACGGGGGAGCATCCGGTCCGTGCCGTGGGCGCCGCCGATTGGGCCGTGCTGGGTGTCGATCTGGTGCTGGCGCTGACCGCCTTTACCGCGTGGTGCGTTTCGCGACGGTTGGTGCGCCGGACGCATCCCGATCTTTCAACTCTGGCGAAGGTGACCGATCATGCCTGATGCCCTGGCGCTTCCCGGACTGTTCGGGCTCTGCTGCCTCGCTTTTGCCGCCCTTGCCCTGTCGGTGGAACGGCATTGGCGCGATCTGATCGACTCCCGCCGGGGGCCGCCGCGCCGCACGGTGTTCCGGCTGCGGCTCGCGGCACTGCTGTGCCTGGCGGCGGCGCTGTCCGTCGCCATACGCCATGACGGAACCGGCTTCGGCATTCTGCTGTGGTTGCTGGCGTTGAGCGCGGGGGCGCTTGCGGTCGCGGCGACCGTCACCTGGAGAACCCGCGCTGCCCGTGGCTGACCGCCGGAGGCCTCACATGCGCATCATGCGGAAGATGGCGACGAACATCACGACCACGCCCACCTCGGCGGCGGTGGCGAGCCAGGCCGGATGGAAAACGATCCCCAGCGGCATGATGAGCAGCAGGATCAGCGACGGGAACACGACATAGGGCGATTCGAGCCGGCGGGAGGCCGTCTCCGCCGTGATCGTTCCCGCCGGGGTGCGTTCGTCTTCGAGCAGGGACGCTTGTGCCAGCTGCATGGACATCGGATCGAAACCTTCGATGTTTGATTGGATGGGCTGCGGGCAGGCGTTCGGCGCGACATGCGCACGGCTTCCCGTCCGGCGAAACCGATCCTAGGCAGCGGCAACCATCGGAAAAAGCGAAATAAACCGATAGTATCCATCGACTTTTTCTGATTCAACCCTGGGCGTCCGCTTGTCCGCCGAGAATGATCTTCAGTCCCGTGAGCGCCGGGTCGATGATGGCGTCGTCGGCATCGGTCGGGTAGGCGGCATAGATGGGCAGGGTGAGGGGGCGGGCTTCCGGCAGGATCTCGCCCTGGCCGGCGTCGATAAGCGGCTGGATGAGCTGCCGGGGGAAATGCCCGGTGCCGCCGCATTGCTTGACATAGTCGAGCCCGAGCGTGCCGACGCCGATCGACACCGGGACCGACTGTGCGTCGGGGCGGTGCAGACGGACGTTCCGGCGGAAATCGTCGCCCCAGTCGATGTGGACATAGGGTTCTTCCAGGTAATCCTCGACCGCCGGCATGCGGAAGAGGACGAGTTCCTCCTCAAGCAGCAGGCGGATGGACAAGCCCGGCAGGGCGCGCGGCGAATAGAGCACGGCGACGTCCAGCGTCCCGTCCTGAAGTCCCTGCAGCAGCCCGTTCGGCAGGCCGACGTCGCATCGCAGAGCGATGTCGTTGGCGTTGCGCCGCATCCAGGGGATCCAGCGGTAGAGCAGCCGGTTCCACAGGCCGGCCTCGCTGCCGATGCGCAGCAATGCCTTGTGGCCGGCGGGCAGGGTGGCTTCCTGGCGGGCCTGTTCCCACAGGCGGAGGATCGCCACGGCATGGCGCTGGAAACGCAGGCCGGCGGTGGTCAGCGTGGCGCCGGTCTTGTTGCGCACGAACAGCCGGCAGCCAAGCTGCTGCTCCAGCTGCTGAATGCGCGTGCTGACCGTCGATTGGGTCACATGAAGCCGGTCGGCGGCGGCCATGAAGCTGCCCGCCGCCGTGACCTCCAGAAATGTCCGCGCCATTTCCGTATCCATGACACCTCGCTTGACTGTCCGCATCGGCAACCGGTTGCCTCCGGGACCTGGGGGCAGCAGACCTAGGCCATCGCCGGCTTGATCGCGACCGGGGAGCGTGAGACGATTCGTCGCACCCGTTGGCTGCAGCCGTGACCGCCGGTTCTCCTGATGCGGCCAAATGGTATCGGAAAAGCCGATGACAACCATCGGTTAAATTCGCTTTCTGGCCTTCCAGGCCGCCGGTAGCTTCCGCTTGGACTGCCGGATGCGAACCGGCCGACCGCTCTGTCCGGCTCCTTGGGGTGGCCGGAGACAATGTTGAGAGAATGGGAGTTCCGCTGTGTTCGTCATGCGCAATATTCTGTTGGCGTCCGTCATTCTGATTTCCGGTGGAACCGTCGCCGCGCAGGCCGCCGATGGCGATGCCGCTGCGGGCAAGACGGTGTTCAACATCTGCAAGGCATGCCACACCATCGAGGCCGGTGGTCCCAACCGCGTCGGTCCGAACCTGCACGGCATCGTCGGCCGCAAGGCTGGCAGTGCCGACGGCTTCAGCTATTCCGCGGCCGTCAAGGACGCCGGCTATGTCTGGGACGAGCAGAAGCTCGACACCTATCTGAAGGATCCCAAGGCCGCCCTGCCCGGCAACAAGATGGCCTTCGCCGGCGTCAAGGACGATGCCAAGCGTGCGGACCTGATCGCCTATCTGAAGAGCGAGTCCAAGTAACGGCGGACGGGCGATAGAAATCGTGCCGTCGGTCACCACAGCCCCGCCAATGCGGGGCTGTGGCGTTTCCAGGGTTGCGCGCGTCAGGACGGACGCGCCAGCAACCCTTCCGCCAGGGCCAGGAACGCCTCCACGGCCTTGGCGAGGACATCCTGCGGCGTGGCGCTGGCCGCCACCCAGAGGGCGGCGTTCAGCGCGGCCCCGTTCAACAGCCGGGCGGCTGCTTCTGGATCGAGCGGCCTGACGATGCCCTGGGCGATCAGCCGTTCCACCGTCTGCCGCGTCAGTTGCAGGCAGCCGGTCTGGCTCGGCCATTGCGAGGGATCGCCCAGGAAGGCCGGACCGTCGAGCAGGACGATGCGCTGCACCTCGGGATCCAGCGCCATCTCGATATAGGCGACGCCTTCGGCCAGCAATCCGTCCCAGTCGGTCCCGGCCTGGCCGGCGACCTCGTGCGCACGCTTCGCCATCTCGCTGTCGAGCTGGTCGACCACCGCCTGGAGAAGGCCGCGCTTGTCGCCGAAATTGTGGTAGAGGGCACCCCGCGTCAACCCGGCCTCCGCCGTCAGCTCATCCATCGATGCGGCGGCGAATCCCTTTTCGGTGAAGGCCTTGCGGGCGGAGGCGATCAGCTTGGCGCGGGTTTCCTCCATCATCTCGGACCGCTTTCTGCCCACCATGGCCTTCTCCACCGGCTTGCATACGTATCGTATGTGAGTTGACATACGCACCGTATGTGTGTTGTCGTCCACATACGTGGCGTATATCAACTTGCGCCCGCGCTGTGAAGCCCGATGCCGGCCAACCCGGTTTCCAAGGAGGACACTGACCATGGCTCAACGCGACGCGATCACTCCCGCCAATCGGCACGCGCTCTACGAACAGCACCGCTACTCGGCGGCGATCCGCTCAGGCGACCTTCTGTTCGTCTCGGGACAGGTCGGCAGCCGTGAGGACGGCTCGCCGGAACCCGATTTCGGACGGCAGGTGCAACTGGCCTTCGACAATCTCGCCAATGTGCTGAAGACCGCCGGCTGCAGCTTCGACGATGTCGTCGACGTCACCACTTTCCACACCGATCCGGCCAACCAGATCGAGACCGTCATGGCCGTCCGTGACAAGGTGATCGGCGACCAGCCCTATCCCAACTGGACAGCGGTCGGGGTGACCTGGCTGGCGGGGTTCGACTTCGAAATCAAGGTCGTCGCCCGCATCCCGGCGACGGCATGAGACTGTCTGGCGTTTCGAGGGAACCTGTGGCCCGGGCCACAGCGGATGGCGGATGGGGTGCGGCAGGATAGGGTCATGCCGCCCCTGGCCCCGCCCCTGGACCCGTACGCGGAGGACGCCCCGATGCGCCGCCTTGCCACCGTCACCCTTTGCCTGTCCAGTGTCGCGGCGGTCGCCGCCATCGTCCAGCCGGTCATTGCCCGGCCGGCCGCCGCGTTCGAGGTACAGTCCGGTGGCGTGCCGTTGTCGGCTGCCGCGGTTTCCATGCTGGCTAGCCGGATCGGCAACGTGCCGCCCGCCGCTGCCGGTCCCGGAGGCGCCTTTCCGCCCTGGATGGGAGGCGGCCGGACGAATGCCGGGACCATGGGGGCTTTGCCCATGGGCGGCGGCATGCCGCCGGCGGTTCGTCCTGCGGGAACCGTGGGCACGGACCGCGCGGCCCTGAACGAGCAACTGTTCGGAATCAAGCGCTGAGAAGGGGACGCCGTCACCCGGAATGATAGGGACGGCGGCGGCAATCGTCCGCCAATTCGGAAGGAGAGGACGCAGGATCGGGGCGATTTCCAACGGGATGGGATTACCCAAGAATTCGGAGGGTCCTGCCTCCCGGACGAAGACTAAGATCGGGGTCATCGGACAAATGGCATCGAAGAATTCAGGGGGAAACCATGCTGCGGACTGCCGTGATCGCAGTCGGCGCCCTGCTGCTTCTGCCGCTGTTGCTGGCTGGGCAGGGAATGGCCGACCGGGCGAAGGCGCCCGATGACGCGCGTGCCTACATCCTGTGGCCTTCCAACGGGACGGTCATCACTGGCGGAAAATTCTGGGTGCGCATGGGGCTTCAGAACATGGGGATTGCGCCGGCCGGGGTCAGCCATGCCGACACCGGGCACCATCACCTGCTGATCGACACCGACCTGACGAACCCGGACGAACCGATCCCCAACGACAAGCAGCACCTGCATTTCGGCGCCGGCCAGACCGAGGCGCGGCTGGAGCTTCCACCCGGAACCCACACGCTGCAGATGGTGCTGGGCGACGCCGACCATATTCCGCACAACCCGCCGGTGATGTCGGAAAAGGTGACCATCACCGTCCGCTGACCAAAGCCGGTCGGTTCATGTCTGCCAGGGAGGGCACCATGACGTCGAGTTTTCCCGCGCCTTCGGCCGGTCGCGGCCGACATGCCACCTTCGATGCGCGATCCTGCGCGCTGTCCTGCGCCGCATTGTGGGGGTTGCTGTCGGCTTTGCCGGTGCTTTGCACGGGGATGCCTGCCGCTGCGGCCGAAGCCGCCGCGCCCGATCGGAAGGCCGATCAGGCCGGAACCGGCGCCGCTCAACGGACGCCCGGCCGCAAGGATGCCTGGCTCTACATCGGCTGGCCCAACAACGGACAGGTGGTCGGGACACGTTTCAAGGTGTGGTTCGGGCTGCGCAATTTCGGCGTGGCGCCGGCCGGCGTGCGCAAGGACGGCACCGGGCATCATCATCTGCTGATCGACACCGAACTGAAGACCTTCGACGAGCCGATCCCCAGCGACCGGCAGCACCTGCATTTCGGCAAGGGCCAGACCGAAACCATCCTGGAACTGCCGCCCGGCCGCCACACGCTGCAACTGGTTCTGGCCGATGCCGACCATGTGCCGCACGACCCGCCGATCATGTCGAAGAAGATCACCATCACGGTCCGCGCCGACCGCGGTCAGCAACTGTCGGCGCAGTGACCGGCTTCAGGCCGGCCTGACGGCAGGGGACACGGAGCCGGACGCGCCAAACCACGGGAGACAGCGCCGATGAGCATGGTCCGGTTCCTTGGGTCCGTCACGGTTTCCGCCTGCCTGACGCTGGCGCTGGGCGGCTGTTTCACCTCCGGTGAGATGGCGCGTGTGGTGCAGCAGCCGAAGACCCCGGCCGTCCGCACCATCAGCAGCTTCAGCGAGGCGCTGCGCTGCATGGACACGCTGCTGTGGACCCACGGCAAGCGTGACATCTACATCACCGCCAACGGCCTGCCCGATGCCACGGGCCGGGTGGCCGGCGGCACGAAGGAAATGCTGATCACCGCCGTCTCCCGCATGTCGGAGACCTCCAGCGCCTTCCGCTTCGTGGATTTCGAGCCGGCGCTGGACGACGTCAATGCGCTGTACTGGATGATCGGCGTGCAGCCGAACTTCCGCGCACCGTCCTATTACATCCGCGGCGCCATCACCCAGCTGGACGACAATGTGGTCAGCGAGGCGGCGTCGGCCGGACTGTCGCTGCCCAAGCTCGACCTCGGCGTGTCGGCCGATCAGGTGGTGTCGATGGTGTCGGTCGACCTCAATGTCGGGGAGCTGGTGACGCGCCAGATCATCCCCGGCATGTCGGCGTCCAACACGCTGGCGGTGGTGTCGTCGGGGCGCGGGGCGGATGCCGGCGGGGTGATCGGCAAGGCCGGGCTGTCCTTCAACATCTCGCTGAACCGGTCGGAAGGGCTGCACCAGGGCGTGCGGACGCTGGTCGAACTCAGCACCATCGAAGTGCTGGGCAAGCTGACCCGCGTGCCCTACTGGCAATGCCTGGGGATCGACCAGACCAACCCCGCCTTCATGGCGGAGGCGCGCGGCTGGTTCGACGGCATGGCACCGGCGGAGCGCGTCAGCTTCGTCCAGCGGGCGCTGTCGGCGCAGGGCTATTACGACGGGCCGGTCAACGGGCAGCTCGACCAGCGGACCGCCGAGGCCGCCGGCCGCTTCCAGGCCGACAACGACCTGATCGCCACCGGCCGCATCGATTTCGACCTCTACCAGCGCCTGCTCGCCAAGCCGCCCGGCCAAGGCAGCCAGGGCGGCGGTGCACCGCCGGCCAAGCTGCAGAGCGTCAGCAATGCCGGCGGCGAGGGGCTGCCGCGTGCCCAGCCGTCGCCGTCCCGGCTCGACCTGCTGCTGTCGTCCGACCGCGGGCCGGCGCCGCGCTACCGTGCCGGCGAGGCGCTGGTGGTGCGCGTGCAGCCGACGGCGGACGGCTTCGTCTATTGCTATTACCAGGATGCCGCCGGCACGGTTTCCCGCATCTATCCCAACCGGTTCCAGCCCGACGCCTTCGTCGAGGCCGGCCGGCAGGTGGAAATCCCCCCAGGCGTGCAGAAGCCCTTCAACCTGCGCATGGACCGCCCGAATGCCGAGGAGACGGTCGCCTGCGTCCTGTCCCACGACGAGATCGGCGTGCGGATCCCGGAAGCCTTCAAAAGCGAGGATCTGCAGCCCATTCCCGGCACCGCCCTGGACGACGTGATCAACGCCTACGCCACGGCCAAGGGAAGCGATGCCCGCGCCAAGCGGCTGACCGTGAAGGTGCTGCCCGGCACGCTGGCGCAGGGGGAGTGAGTCCCGAAGCGTTTGCCGGAAATCGCCGCCGACTGTTGGCCGGCTCACAGCGCGGGAGGGGGAGGCGGCGGTAGAACCAGGGGCAACAGCATTCCCTCTCCTGCCGATGGAGCCTCGAATGACCAAATCCGCTCTCACCCATGCCCTGGCCGCCACCCTGCCGATGCTGGCCGCCGCCTGGGCCGGTTCCGTATCCGCCCAGACGGTGGAAGGGGCTGGATCCTCGAAGGTGATGATGTTCGACCGGCCGCCCAGCGTGGAGGAACTGCGCGAGGTGGTGGCGCCCGAACCGAAGATCCGCACCCGCAGCATCGAGATCATCGGCGGTACGGCCGGAGCCGCCGCCAAGCGGCCCCGGCCCATCGACGACGTCAATTACAGCGCGGCACCGGTCCCGTCGGCGGCGCAGCCGGCTCCCCAGCCCGAGATGCAGCCTGTGGCGCAACCCGCTCCGCAGCCGGTGCCCAGTCGCCCTGCCCACAAGCAGCATCGGCAGGAGGTGCGGACGGAGGCGCCTGCTGCCGAGATGGCCGCCGCCCAGCCGCCTGCCGCGGCGCCCGCCGCAGAGCCTGAAGCGGCACCGCAGGCTTTCGGCTTCCGCATCAACTTCGCCCTCAACTCCGCCGAGATCCCCGCCGAGTCCGCCTCCTACATCGACGCCGTCGGGGCGCTGATGAAGGAGGATCCCACCCTGGGGCTGACGGTGGAGGGTCACACCGACGCCAGCGGCAGCCTTCCCTACAACATGCTGCTGTCGCAGCGCCGCGCGGTATCGGTTGGCGAGTATCTGGTCCGTGTCCACCAGATCGACCCCAAGCGCATCACCGTCGATGGCAAGGGGCCGACCGCGCCGCTCGCCGCCAATCCCTATGACGGCCGCAACCGGCGCGTCGAATTCAAGCCGACCCATTGAGCGGCGGCCGGACCGGAGGGGCATGCCATGAAACACGCCTTGTTTCTCGCCGCCTGCCTGGGCTTGGCCGCTGTCGCCATTGCCGCCGCACCGGCCGATGCCACGGTGGTCCGCAAGAAGAGCGCGGACAGCTCCGGGGCGACAACCGGCGGTACCGCGGGTGGGGTGGATGTCGTCCCCGCCGGCACGCGGGTCCGGGTCCAATGCTGGCAGGACGGCCACAAGATCATCGACGAAGAGGATCTTGCCGTCGTTTCGCTCAGCATCGCCAGCCAGATGAACGGGCTGCGTTTCCGCCGCAACGGCGGGGCAGACAGCGCGGTGTCGGTGGTGACCCAATCCCGCACCGCCTGTCTGCTCGCCCCCGACGAGGGGAAAGGTCGGGAGCGGGACTGAGTCCTTCCAAACCAGGAGGTGACGATCATGACGAAGAGACATTTCTCATATCCGCCCACATATCTGCTGGGTGCCGCCGCCGGCCTTGCGCTGGTCTGCGGTCAGGCCGCGGCGGAGGCGGTGGTGGTGGCGTCCAGCGCCCCTGGCTATGTCCAGGGCCAGCTCGTCGGCGACGGGCAGGCGGTCCGGCTTCCCGACGGGGCGACCGCGACGTTGCTGTTCGCCAACGGCCGGCTGCTGCGGCTGCGCGGCCCCTATGACGGCATGCCCGCCGGGACGGTGGACAGCGCGGTGTCGGCCCGTGCCGGCCCCGGCGACGACCGCTTCATGCAGAGCGATCTCGGTGCCGCGCGGGCGTTGGGAAACCCGCTGGACGCGGCGCTGGAAAAGGCGCTCGCCATCGACCCGTCCGCGTCCGGTCCCCAGTGCGTCAAGGCGGGAAGCCCGCCCCTGTTGCGTCGCCCGGCCGAACCGGGCCTCGACCGCCTGCTGTTGCAGGCCGGTACGGAGCGCACGACGGTCGGCTGGAACGATGCCGGTCCCGTGCCCTGGCCGCGGAGTCTGCCGCTGGCGGACGGAACGGACATCGTCGCCTTGCGGCCGGATGGCACGCCGGTCGGCACGCTGCGTCTCCGCATGGTGGAGGCGGCGGGCGGTGCGACGTTGGCGGTCGGCATGGCATCGGCCGGCTGTGCCGGGCAGATCGGCGCGGCGATGGCGTCCCTGCGCGACGCGACGGTGCCGCTCGACCTTTTCCTCTCCGCCGATCCGGCTGCCGGATCCGGGGCCGGTGTCGCCTACCGGCCGGGAGAGGACATCCGGCTGCTGGTCCAGACCGACCGCGACGCCAATCTTTATTGTTATCTGCGCAACGCGCGTGCCCAATTGATCCCCATCTTCCCGGCCGGGGCCACGATGAGCGCCCGGGTGATGGGCAATGTGCCGATCAGCCTGTCCGGCGACCGCATGCCGCTGCGGGCCGGCGAGGGTGCGGCCGATCTGGAGGTGCGCTGCATTGCCGCCAGCCGCAATCTCGACGGCGAGATGCCCGGCCGGGCCGCCGCCTTCCGTCCGCTTCCGGAGGAGGCCGCCGTCCAGCTCGACCGCGCGGTGTCCCGCCTGCGCGAGACCGAAGTGGCCTCGGCCCAGCTGATCCTGAAGGTTCGGTGAGGGACGGATGGACGGTCCGCCGGCTAATCCGGGGGAAGGGCCGGAGGCTCCCGGCCCCTTGAAACCGGCGGTGGGCGATCCGCCGCCGGCCCACCTTGCGCCGGATCGCCCCTGAAGGTCCCGCGGATGGCTGGCCG
>NZ_BADK01000894.1 GCF_000333595.1 Azospirillum sp. B506 | reverse complement strand
CGACTGGTTGACCGACCCGACGACGACATAGGCCGCCCCCATGTTGAAGGCGCCCGCCAGTGCCGCCGGTGTGCCCAGCCCGCCGGCAGCGCGTACACGGATGTTGCGGTCATAGCCATGGGCAGCCACCAGCTCGTCGCGCAGGTTCTGGATGATCGGGAACAGGACGGAGAGCGGACGATTGTCGGTGTGGCCGCCGGAATCGGCCTCGACCGTGATGTCCTCCGCCACAGGAACGCTGGCGGCCAGATCGGCCTCTTCGGCGCTGAGGATGCCCTGGGCGACCAGATCGGCCAGCATGCGCGGCGGAGCCGGCGCCATGAACTGGCGGGCGACTTCGGCGCGCGACAGCTTGGCGAAGATATGGGTCAGGCGGCGGACGGCACCGCTGGCCGGATCGCGGCTCAGGCCCTTGACCGCCAGTTCGACCACCGACGGGGTCAGCGCCATGAAGGCGGAGGCGGAGACACGGCGAACGCCCTGCTGCTGGAACAGGCGGCAGACCGCGCTTTCCAGGGCGGGGTCGTTGGGACTGTGGATCAGGTTGGCGCCCCAGTTCGGCAACCGGGTCCCCAGGGCGGATCGGATCTCGGCGATTCCCTCCTGCACCCGCTGCGGCGACAGGCCGGCGCTGCCGTAGAAGCCGAGCAGGCCGGCGCGGGCGGCGGCGACGGTCATCGCCGGCGTGGCGATGCCGCGCGCCATCTCACCCGCAACATAGGCGAAGCGGCAACCGTGGATTTCCTGGAACGCGCGGTCTCCCAGCCATTCCGGATAAAGCGGCGGCAGGGTGGCAACGGGATGAAGGTCACCTGCACCAAGAGTGGGAGGAGCGACCGAAGCTCCCAGCCGGCCGTCCCGATCGCAAACGATGTAAAGCGGCTCCCGTGTTTTCTGACTCAATTCCAGGAGTGTTGACGGGCTGAAGCTTGCTATCGGCGATGCCATTGGCGGCATTTCCGGTTCCACGCATGGTGTATCCACATCAACCCCTGGATATTTGTTCCGTTCACAGCTTCAGGTCTTGCGCAATTTCATGACAAGAAGACCGGTTCGTCTCCCAATCCTCCGGCCGGCTGGACATGACGATTTGGACCATCAGGGAATGACGGGTATGACCGACGAGCCATTGGGGGTGCCTAATCGATGTCCACAGCGCAGTCTTCTGTTACTTGTTGCACGCTTCGATTGACAAGCCTGAATATGCTTCGGCCGTGAAGATTGGATGTTGCGTTCCGGAAATACTCCGTCATGCCCGATAAATTCATCGCGGATTGACGAAGGGCCGAGGCTTGCAACCGGGGTGATGGCGCGCCGTTCGCACGTTGGAGTTTCACTGCCGGCCGGCAGGGTCAGCTCCGGCCCGACGCGGCCCGAGCCAGCCCGCAATAGTGGCGCACGTCGAAGGCGATGAACGCCACTTCGGCATCGGTGACGTCGCGCAGATGTTTCGCCGGACTGCCGGCCCAGAGCTGGCGGGCGGGGATGCGCTTGCGCGGAGTCAGCACCGCGCCAGCGGCCAGCATGGCGCCGCTTTCCACCACCGCACCGTCCAGCACGATGGAGCCGATGCCGATCAGGCAGCCATTCTCCAGCGTGCACCCGTGCATCCGAACACCGTGGCCGATCACCACGTCGGCGCCGATGACGGTCGGATGGTCGTTCAGCATGACGTGGACGATGGTGCCGTCCTGAATGTTGGTGCGCGGTCCCACCGTGATGCTGTGGTCGTCGCCACGCAGGACGCAGCCGTACCAGACGCTTGCTTCCGCCCCGATGGACACGTCGCCGACCACCACCGCGCCGGGAGCGATGTAGGCGTCGGCGGCGATGCGCGGCCAAACTCCCTTGACGGGTTGGATGATGGCGCCGGGATGGCGGGCGAGCAGAGTCTCGCCGGTTTCGGGAATGGCGGAGGCTGTGTTGTCGGTCGCGTTCTCGGTGGTCATTCGGTCTCGCCCTTTCTGGTCCTGCTCGGGCTTGGCGCCGGCCGGATGGAGCCGAATGTAACCGAACTCCACCCACGTTGGCCCCGACCCCCATGCGGAAGGAAAAGACTGTTGC
>NZ_BADK01000895.1 GCF_000333595.1 Azospirillum sp. B506 | reverse complement strand
GAATTGGGCGAAGGCTTTCGCCACGGCGTCCTCATCCGTCACGTCGAAGGCGGATTCATGGACGGTGTAACCCTTGTCGCGCGCCCTGGCGGCGGCATCGGCGAGGGTGTTCGGGTTGATGTCGCTGAGGATGATCGCGGCACCGGCCTCGGCCAGCCCTTCGGCGATGGCGTTGCCCAGCCCGCGGGCCGATCCGGTGACGAGGGCGGTCTTGCCGCTCAGATCGAACATGGTCGTCATGATGGTGAGTCTTCCGGTTAGAGGCTTGTGCGGCGGACGCGCAGATCGGGACGCTCGAAGACGGCCGGCAGCAGTTCGGTGCCGAGACCCGGCCCTTCCATCGGCAGGACATGGCCGTCGACGATGCGCGGCACCTCGGTGACGAGTTCGGTGTACCAGCCGGTGTAGAAGGCCCGCACCGACTCCTGGATCAGCGTGTTCGGGTTCGACAGCGACGAATGGACGGCGGCGACATAGGCGACCGGACCGGTGCAGTCGTGCGGGGCGTAGGGACGATGGTAGGTGTCGGCGAGCGAGGCGATCTTGCGGCCCTCGGTCAGTCCGCCGGTCCACACCAGATCGGTCATCACCACGCCGATGGCGCCGGCTTCCAGCATGTCCTTGTAGGGGAAGCGCGATCCCAGCGTTTCCGAGGCGCAGATCGGCACGCTGGTCGAAGCGGCCAGCTCGGTCAGCGCATTGACCGAGTTCATGCGGATCGGATCCTCGTACCAGGTCGGATCGTAGTCCTCCAGCACGCGGGCGATCTTCTTGACGGTCGGCAGGTTCCACAGGCAGTGGAATTCGACCATGATCTGCATGCGGTCGCCGACCGCCTTGCGGATCTTCTCGAACGGTTCGACCGCGCGTTTCATCTGCTCGGCGGTGATGAAACGGCCGTCGTTGGCGATGGCGGCCGGATCGAACGGCCAGATCTTCATGCCGGTGATGCCCTGTTCCAGCAGGCTTTCCGCCAGCCGGCCGGCATCGGTCATGAAGCCTTTCAGATCCTCGTACGGCCCCTCGCTGGAGCCCAGGTTCCAGGTATCGACCGGCTTGATCTTGTTGGAGCGCACATAGCCGTAGCCGGCGCAGGTGTTGTAGACCGGCACCCGGTCGTGGCAGAGGCCGCCCAGCATCTGATGCACTGGCTGGCCGCAGACCTGCCCGAGAATGTCCCACAATGCGAGGTCGATGGCCGATGCGGCGCGGTATTCGGCGCCGGTCGAGGACTGCGCCATGGGCAGGTTCACCAGCTCGCGGGCATGGGCCTCGATGCGCAGCGGGGCCTTGCCGAGCAGGCGGGCGGCCAGCACGTCATGGATGTGCGCCTCGACCGCGCCGGCGCCGTAGAAGGTCTCGCCGAGGCCGACGATGCCGGCATCTGTGTGGACGCGGACCCAGACGACGTTGGAGAACTCGTCCGTCCTCAGTGTTTCCAGCTGCGTGATTTTCATGAAGCGCTCGCAAGGGAGGGGTGGGCTGCCCGACCGGGGTGCCCACCGGAGGCGGTTTGCCGAAGGCGGGGATGCGCCGTGCCATGGCACGGCGCCGCCGGATCAGAAGACGATCTGAACCTTCATGTTGCTGTCGCGGTCATGCGCCGCGGCGAACGCCTCGGCCGCCGCCTCGAACGGGAACTGCGCCGTGGCCAGCGGCGACAGGTCGACGCCGCCGGTGGTGAGCGCCGACACCGCCCAGGCGAATTCCTCGTGGAAGCGGAAGGAGGTTTTGAACGACACTTCCTTGGCGAGCAGCCGGTTCAGCGGGATCGGGGTGAGGCCGGGCGCCAGCATGCCGACCTGGACGACGGTGCCGCCGGGGCGGGTGCTCAGCACGCAGGTCTCCACCGCCCGGGCGCTGCCCGACGCTTCGAAGCAGACGTCGAAGCAGCCGCGGTCGGCCTGCCAGCGGTTGGGGGTTTCGCTGTCGGCCAGCACATTGACGGTGTCATCGGCGCCGATTTGGGCGGCGATCTCCAGCGGCTTGTCGGACAGGTCGGAGATGGTGATGTGTTCGGCCCCCGCCCGGCGCGCAGCGACGG
>NZ_BADK01000896.1 GCF_000333595.1 Azospirillum sp. B506 | reverse complement strand
CTGTCGAGCGCCGAAGAGATCATCGAAGAGGCGCGTCAGGGCAGAATGTTCATCCTGGTCGATGACGAGGACCGGGAAAACGAGGGCGATCTGGTGATCCCCGCCTCCTGCGCCACGCCGGAGGCGGTGAACTTCATGGCCAAGCACGGGCGCGGCCTGATCTGCCTGACCATGGACCGGCCGAACATCGAACGGCTGCGCCTGCCGCTGATGGCGCAGCAGAACGCCTCGCGCCACCAGACCGCCTTCACCGTCTCGATCGAGGCGCGCGAGGGGGTGACCACCGGCATTTCGGCCGCCGACCGCGCCCGCACCATCGCCGTCGCCATCGACCCGGCATCGGGGCCGCAGGACCTCGCCACCCCCGGTCATATCTTCCCGCTGCTGGCGCGTGACGGCGGCGTGCTGGTCCGTGCCGGCCATACCGAGGCGTCGGTCGACATCGCCCGGCTGTCCGGCCATTCCAACTCGGCCGTGATCTGCGAGATCATGAACGACGACGGCACCATGGCCCGCCTGCCGGACCTGGTGCAGTTCGCCCAGTTCCATGGGCTGAAGGTGGGCACCATCGCCGACCTGATCGCCTATCGCCGCCGCACCGAGACCATCGTCGAGCAGGTTCTGGCCGGCAACCTCGACAGCCGTTACGGCGGCCGCTTCCAGTCCTATGTCTACATCAACAAGATCCAGTATGCGGAGCACATCGCGCTGGTGCGCGGCGACATCTCCGGCGACGAGCCGGTGCTGGTGCGCATGCATGCGCAGTCGGTGCTGGACGACGTGCTGGGCGACCGCAACTCCGGCCGCGAGAACGACCTCCATGCCTCGATGGAGCTGATCGCCAAGGAGGGCCGCGGCGTCGTCGTGCTGTTGCGCGAGCCGAACCCGAACGGCCTTTCCACCACGCTGAAGGCGCGGCTGGAGGGTCAGGCCGGCAGCGTGCCGGAACTGCGCGACTACGGCATCGGCGCGCAGATCCTGCTGGATCTCGGCGTGCGCAAGATGGTCCTGATCTCCAACCGCAAGAAGCCGATCATCGGGCTGGAGGGCTACGGCCTGACGGTGGTTGGCCACCATCCTATCAATCTGGGCGCCATTACGCCGGGTGCCGCCGACCCCGGCGACGACTGAGCAAGGGGCCGAAAACCGCCGGATGACCGACACGCCCCACATCATGGTCGTGGACGCCCGCGTCCACGAGGACATTGCCGATGAGCTGGCGCGTGGCGCCGTCGCGGAGCTTGACCGCGCCGGTGCCACGCACATCCGTTATGGCGTGCCCGGCTGTCTGGAGCTTCCGGCGGCGATCATGTACGCCATCCGCTCGATGGATTTCTTCACCGCGCGCAGGCGCTTCGACGGTTACGTGGCGCTCGGCTGCGTGATCCGGGGCGAGACGACACGGTATGAGACCATCTGCACCGAATGCGCCCGCGGCCTGCAGGATCTGGCCCTGCGCTACAGCCTGGCGGTCGGAAACGGCATCCTGACGGTGGAAAACCGCGAGCAGGCCTGGGCGCGGGCCAATGTCGGATCGGTCAATACCGGCGGGCGTGCCGCGCGGGCCTGTCTTGACATGATTGACCTGAAGCGCAAATTCCGCCTCTATCCGCGCTGATCCCGACATCTCCTCTCTTTTAGCGACTGCAGATCATGAGCAACGACGACGCGGGCAGCCCCGTGACACCCGATCGCGCCCCCAAGGGCGGCGACTCCAAGGGCAAATCGAAGTCCCGCAAGAACAAGACCGGTGGCGGCTCCGCCAAGGCGCGCCGCAAGGCCGCCCGTCTGGCCGCGGCCCAGGCGCTGTACCAGATCGATCTGGCCCAGGCCCCGGTCGAGAATGTCGTCGGCGAGTTCGTCGCCCACCGGCTGGGCGAGGAAATCGACGGCGACAAGTTCGTCGCCGGCGATCCACAGCTGTTCGCTGACATCGTGCGCGGCGCAATCCACCGCCGGGCCGAGGTCGACGGGGTGCTGGGCGCCGCGCTCGACCCGCGCTTCCCGCTCGACCGGCTGGAGCTGCTGCTGCGCGCCATCCTGCGGGCCGGCGCCTATGAGATCGCGGTGCATCTGGACACCCACCCGCGCATCCTCATCAGCGAATATGTCGACGTCGCCCGCGCCTTCTTCTCCGGCCGCGAGCCGGCGATGGTGAACGGCGTGCTCGACCATGTCGCCCGCGCCCTGCGCGCCGACGACCTCGCCAAGCCCGATCCCGGCCGCAGCGCGGCCGAGGAGTGATATACGACAAGCATCCCCTCTCCCCCCTGGGGAGAGGGTTAGGGTGAGGGGGTCGCACCGCGTGCCTTTCACAAAAACCCACCCCGTGCATCCCCCTCACCCCGACCCTCTCCCCGGGAGGGAGAGGAATCGCCCCCTCGGCGAGTTCGACCGCATCGCCCGCTTCTTCAAGCCGCTGGCCGCCGGGTTCCCCGGTGCCCGCGGCCTGCGGGACGATGCCGCCGTGTTCGGCGTGCCGGAGGGACGGGAGCTGGTCGTCACCACCGACGCGATGGTCGCCGGGGTGCATTTCTTCCCCGACGACCCGCCAGCGGACATCGCTGCCAAGCTGATGCGCAGCAACCTGTCCGACCTCGCCGCCATGGGGGCGGAGCCGCTGGCCTACACGTTGGTGACCGCCCTGCCCCGCGGCCTGGACGAATCCTGGCTTGAAGGCTTCGCCGCCGGCCTGGACGAAGACCAGCGTCAGTTCGGCATCGCCCTGGCCGGTGGCGATTCAGTCTCCACCAGCGGCCCCATCACCCTGTCGGTCACCGCCTTCGGGCTGGTCCCTGCCGGCCGCGCCCTGCCGCGCTGGGGTGGACGGACAGGGGACCGCGTCTTCGTCACCGGCTGTATCGGCGATGCCGCCCTGGGGCTGGAAATCGCCTATGGCCGGCTCGACATCCCGGACGAGGACACCCGCGCCCATCTGCTGCGCCGCCTGCGCCGGCCCGACCCGCGGATGGGCATCGGGCCGCGCCTGATCGGGCTGGCAAGCGGGGCGATGGACGTGTCGGACGGGCTGGTTGCCGATCTCGGCCATCTCTGCGAGGAATCAGGCTGTGCCGCCCTGCTCCGCGCCGACAGGGTGCCGCTGTCGGACGCGGCCCGCGGTGCCATCGACGGTGACCCGGTCCGGCTGGCAGTCGCCATCACCGGCGGCGACGATTACGAATTGCTGTTCTCCGCCCCACCGACGGCCCGCGACGGGCTGGCGGCGCTCGCTGCCGACTGCGGAGTCGCCATCACCGAAATCGGCGAGCTTCGCCCCGGCTCCCCCGGCGATGTGGCGGTGCTGGACGCTGCCGGCAGCCCCCTGCCGCTGTCCCGGCGCGGCTGGGACCATTTCTGACCCCTCGGCCCCGGCAACGCGCGTTTAAGACAATCGAAAGCATCCACGGCGCAGGGTGCGGCGATTCGGCGTTTGTGTAAGGTGTGCTGCCGTGGTCAAGGCCCTGATCGTGCTCGTGCTCGGCATCGTGCTGCTGGGCGGCGCCAGCTTCGGCGGCTGGTTCGTTTACCAGAAATACTTCGCCGAACATGCGGACGCACCGCCGAAAAAGATTGAACCGCCGCCAAAGCCGCCCACCGCCTTCGTCCGCCTGCCGCCGCTGGTGGCGCCGATGATCGGCCCGACCCGAGTCGAGCAGTTCGTCACCGTGGTGGTCGCCGTTGAGGTGCTTGTGGAAAAGCAGCCGATGGTCCAAGCCAACCAGCCGCGCCTGACCGACGCCTTCCTGACCGCCCTCTATGGCGGGATCGCCGACCGGTCTGTCCTGAACGGAGCTTTGGTCAATATTCCTGCCGTAAAGGCCAAGTTCATCGAGGCCGCCGGAAAAGTCGTGGGCAAGGATGCGGTCTATGACGTGCTGGTTCAGGCGGTTACTCAACGCAATCTCTGACCGCCTCGCGCACCACCCGCATTTCGCACCCATTTTGCGGTGCAGTATCCTGACACTACCTATAAAGGCCAGGGTCACCCCCAGCCATTTCGCCGCGTCCTGCCGCCCCGTGCGGCGGTTGCAAAGCGGCCGGACCGGGCGCATGCTTTTCCCGATAATACTTGCGCCCGACTTCTCCCCCACTTGAATGCGTGGTGGGACCAGCCTTTCCGGGGCGCGTCCTTAAAAGCAATCGGGGGATGCGATGGCTCTAGCGTTCATCGTCATCATCGCCGCCGGCCTGCTTGCGCTGGCCTACGGTTTTCGTACCGGAAAAGAAGTCATGGCCGCGTCGCCTGGATCCGACCGGATGCAGGCCATCGCCGCCGCGGTGCAGGAAGGGGCTCGCGCCTATCTGAACCGCCAATACACCACCATCGCCATCGCCGGCATCGTCCTGCTGGTCATCCTGTGGGTGACGCTGGGCTTCCCGGTGGCTTTGGGCTTCCTGATCGGCGCCGTGCTGTCGGGCAGCGCCGGCTATGTCGGCATGAACGTCTCCGTCCGCGCCAACGTCCGCACGGCGGAGGCCGCCACCCGCGGGCTGGCCCCGGCGCTGGACATCGCCTTCAAGTCGGGAGCGATCACCGGCATGCTGGTGGTCGGGCTGGGGCTGCTGGGGGTCGGCGGCTATTTCGGCATCCTGACGCTGGTCTACCGCGTCAACGACCCCGTCGAGGTCCGCACCGTGCTGGAGGCGCTGGTGGCGCTCAGCTTCGGCGCCTCGCTGATCTCGATCTTCGCCCGGCTTGGCGGCGGCATCTTCACCAAGGGCGCCGACGTCGGCGCCGACCTCGTCGGCAAGGTGGAGGCCGGCATCCCGGAGGACGATCCGCGCAACCCGGCGGTCATCGCCGACAATGTCGGCGACAATGTCGGCGACTGTGCCGGTATGGCCGCCGACCTGTTCGAGACCTACGCCGTCACCATCGTCGCCACCATGCTGTTGGCGGCGATTTTCTTTTCCGGCGGCGTGCTTCGGATGATGCTGGTCTATCCGCTGCTGATCGGCGCCGTCTGCATCCTGGCCTCGGTCGCCGGCACCTTCGCGGTGAAGCTCGGTCCCGACAACGCCATCATGAAGGCGCTCTACAAGGGGCTGATCGTCGCGGCCGGCATCTCGCTGGTGCTGATCCTGATCGTCACGGCGATCCTGTTCGGCTTCACCCGTGCCATCACCATGACCGACGGCGTGTCGATCACCGGCTTCAACCTGTTCGTCTCGGCCCTGGTCGGGCTCGGCGTCACCGGCCTGCTGGTCTGGATCACCGAGTACTACACATCGACCGCCTACCGCCCGGTGCGTAGCGTCGCCAAGGCGTCGGAGACCGGGCATGGCACCAACGTCATCCAGGGCCTCGCCGTGTCGATGGAATCGACCGCCCTGCCGGTGATCGTCATCTGCGCCGGCATCCTGATCGCCCACGGTCAGGCCGGCGTCTTCGGCATCGGCATCGCCGCGACGACGATGCTGGCGCTGGCCGGCATGGTGGTCGCGCTCGACGCCTATGGCCCGGTCACCGACAATGCCGGCGGCATCGCCGAGATGTCGGACATGCCCGCCAACATCCGCGTCACCACCGACGCGCTGGACGCCGTCGGCAACACCACCAAGGCGGTGACCAAGGGCTATGCCATCGGCTCCGCCGGTCTGGCCGCGCTGGTTCTGTTTGCGGCTTACGTCCAGGATTTGGGCCATTACTTCCCCAACGTCCCGGTCGAGTTCCGGCTGAACGATCCCTATGTCGTCGTCGGGCTGCTGGTGGGCGGCCTGCTGCCCTATCTGTTCGGCGCCATGGGCATGACCGCCGTCGGCCGCGCCGCCGGATCGGTGGTGGTGGAGGTTCGGCGCCAGTTCCGCGAGATCCCCGGCATCATGGAGGGCACCGCCAAGCCCGATTACGGCCGGGCGGTGGACATGCTGACCAAGGCGGCGATCAAGGAGATGGTCATCCCCTCGCTGCTGCCGGTGCTGGCCCCGGTGGTGCTCTATCTGGTGATCGCCGCCATCGGCGGACAGGCGGCGGGCTTCGCGGCGCTGGGTGCCATGCTGCTGGGCACCATCGTCACCGGCATCTTCGTCGCCATTTCGATGACGTCGGGCGGCGGCGCCTGGGACAACGCCAAGAAATACATCGAGGAGGGCAATCACGGCGGCAAGGGATCCGACGCCCACAAGGCGGCGGTGACCGGCGACACCGTCGGCGACCCCTACAAGGACACCGCCGGCCCGGCGGTGAATCCGATGATCAAGATCACCAACATCGTGGCAATCCTGCTGCTGGCGATCCTGGCGCAGATTGGATGACGGTTCGGGTGAGGAATTGGCGCGGGGCAGGACGACCGCCTGCCCCGCGCCGATGCACTCACATCCCCGGCGAGGCTTCCGGCGCCAGCGTTTCCACGAACTCGTTGAAGTCGGACGCTTCGCGGAAGTCCTTGTAGACCGAGGCGTAGCGGATATACGCCACCTGGTCCATCGTCTGCAGCGCCTCCATGATCTTCTCGCCGATCTGCTTCGAGGGGATCTCGCTTTCGCCGGAGGACTCGAGCTGACGGACCATGCTGTTCACCACCCGGTCGATGCGGTCGGCGTCGATCGGGCGCTTGCGCAGCGCGATCCGCATCGACCGCAGCAGCTTTTCGCGGTCGAAGGCTTCGCGCTGGCCGTTGCTCTTCACCACCGTCAATTCGCGCAGCTGGACACGTTCGAAGGTGGTGAAGCGGGCGCTGCAACTGGGACAGAAGCGCCGCCGGCGGATGGCCGAGTTGTCTTCGGTCGGGCGCGAGTCCTTGACCTGGGTGTCCTCGTTTCCGCAGAACGGGCAGCGCATCTGGTGGTTTCCCCGTCGGTTACAGGCAATTACAGAGTCGGATAGATCGGGAACTGACGGCACAGGCCGCGCACACGCTCGCGCATCGCCGCCTCGACCGCCGTGTTGTCGCCGGAGTTGCTGGCGGCCAGACCGTCCAGCGTCTCGACGATCATCTCGCCGACCTGTTTGAACTCGGCGACGCCGAAGCCGCGGGTGGTCGCCGCCGGGCTGCCCAGGCGGACGCCGGAGGTGATCATCGGCTTCTGCGGGTCGAACGGGACGCCGTTCTTGTTGCAGGTCATGCCAGCATGCTCCAGGCTGGCTTCCGCCGCCTTGCCGGTCAGGTTCTTCGGACGCAGGTCGACCAGAACGATGTGGCTGTCGGTGCCGCCCGACACGATGTCCAACCCACCGGCGATCAGCGTCTTGGCCAGGATCTGGGCGTTGTCGACCACCGCCTGGGCATAGGTCTTGAACTCCGGACGCAGCGCCTCGGCGAAGGCGACCGCCTTGGCGGCGATGACATGCATCAGCGGGCCGCCCTGCAGGCCGGGGAACACCGCCGAATTGATCTTCTTGGCGATGTCTTCCTTGTTGGTCAGCACCATGCCGCCGCGCGGGCCGCGCAGGGTCTTGTGGGTGGTGGTGGTGACCACGTCGGCATAGGGGAACGGGTTCGGATAGACGCCACCGGCGATCAGGCCGGCATAGTGGGCGATGTCGACCATGAAGATCGCGCCGACCTCGTCCGCGATGGCGCGGAAGCGCTGGTAATCCAGCACGCGCGGATAGGCGGAGCCGCCGGCGATGATCAGCTTCGGCTTGTGCTCGCGGGCCAGCGCCTCGACCTGATCGAAGTCGATCAGATGGTCGTCCTTGCGCACGCCATACTGCACGGCCTTGAACCACTTGCCGGACATGTTCGGGGCGGCGCCGTGGGTCAGGTGGCCGCCGGCGGCCAGCGACATGCCGAGCACGCAGTCGCCCGGCTGAAGCAGGGCGAGCAGAACCGCCTGGTTGGCCTGGGAGCCGGAGTTCGGCTGCACATTGGCGAAATCGCAGTTGAACAGCTTGCAGGCGCGCTCGATCGCCAGGGTCTCGGCGACGTCGACGAACTCGCAGCCGCCATAGTAACGCTTGCCCGGATAGCCCTCGGCATACTTGTTGGTCAGGACGGAGCCCTGCGCCTCCAGCACCGCCTGCGAGACGATGTTCTCGGACGCGATCAGTTCGATCTGCTCCTGCTGGCGGACCAGCTCGTCGCGCACCGCGCGGGCCAGTTCGGGATCGGTCTCGGCGAGCGAGGCGGCGAAAAAGCGGCCGATCTCGGCGGTGTTGCTGCTGGTCATGGCGGAAGGCTCCTCATCGAAGGGCATGGAGCCGGCCGGACAGCGGGTCCGGCGACTCCATCGGGTCTTGCCGGGCCTTGAGCCCGGGCAGGTCGTTCCGGGCTCTGTCGCGTCCCGGTTGCGGGCCTTGCGGCCAAATGGTCGGCCCGGATAAGGCTGCGCGGATACGCGCTCAGCCCATCTTGGCGATGCGACGGCTGTGACGCTCGCCGCCTTCGAAGTCGGTCTTCAGGAAGACGTCGACGCAGTCCTTGGCGATCTCCGGCCCGATGACGCGGGCGCCCAGCGCGATCACGTTGGCGTCGTTGTGCTCACGCGACAGCCGCGCGGTGGTCACGTCGTGGACCAACGCCGCCCGGATGCCGGGATGACGGTTGGCGGCGATGCTGATGCCGATGCCGCTGCCGCAGATCAGCACGCCCCGCTGTGCCCGCCCGTCGGTGACGGCGGCGGCCAGCGCCGCGGCGAAGTCCGGGTAATCGACCGAGGCAGGCCCGTCGGTACCGAGATCGAGGACGGAATAGCCGGCGCCCTCAAGCTGCCGAACGATCTGAGCCTTCAGCTCATACCCGGCGTGATCGGAAGCGAGTGCCACGGTGCGGACGGTCATGACGGCGAAAACTCCGGTGCGTGCGGTAGCGAAGGCACGATCTGCAACTGGGCCGGCGGCAATTGAACCGGCAATGCGGCGAAAGACGCCGGCACCCTACCAGATGTCGGGTCCAACCGCCACAGCCACACCATGACATGGATGCATAGCTAAACCCGGCGCCGACGCACAACCGGCTCCCATCCCGACTACAACGCATTTGCCATAAATTGCCGCCATCGATTCTCCCTGACCGCAAGGGTTGAGGCACAACGCCCTACCACCGCGAAAGTCAGCCGACGGCTTTCACCTCTTCGTTGCCGAGCGACGGAAACAAGGGAGATAGCCGGTTCGATATATGAGCGGGAAATCAGCCAATTGCCGCGTCGGACTCGGGGGAAAATCGCAAGCCGGCACTTACTAGACGGCCCTTAAAGCCGCGGCACAGCCACAACCGCGCAACGATTTTCAGCGAAAGCTGATTTGCACCACGCTCCTTTGTTCTGGCCGGCAAGAGCAACTAATTTGGTGCTTGCCGAAATTATATTGACACCCAAATCACGGTATGCAACTTGGTTCCTACGGACAAATGAAAAACCAGGACACAGTGCAATGAGCGACCAGCTTCGCGCCGATGTACCGGACAATGCGCTGCTGCGGATGACCGCCGACATCGTATCGGCGTATGTCAGCAAGAACGTGTTGCCTGCTCAGCAAATCCCCGACGTGATCAATACGGTCTACTCGTCGCTGACCGGTCTGAATGGTCAGCCGCGCGAGGTCGCAGCGGAGCCGCTGAAGCCGGCCGTGCCGATTCGCAAGTCGGTGACGCCCGAATACATCGTCTGCCTGGAAGACGGGAAGAAGTTGAAGATGCTGAAGCGGCACCTTCGCTCGACCTACAACATGTCGCCTGACGAATATCGCTCCCGCTGGGGACTGCCGCCCGACTACCCGATGGTCGCGCCGAACTACGCAGCACAGCGTTCGGAATTCGCCAAGCGTATCGGCCTGGGCCGCAGCTCCGGCCGCCAGACCCGCCGCAAGGCCGGTTGATCGAGTAACGTCCGTATGCAACGCGGGCCGATCCCCAGGGAGTCGGCCCGTGTGCGTGTCAGATGGCCTGCCCGGTCGGCAGAGACCCCATCGCCAAGGTCACCGACAACACCGTTCAATTGCAAAGCCATCCAATTGGTTGAAGACGCGGGTCGGTTGCGTTTCACAGTCCCCGATCGACAGTTTCCCTCCGCTCGACAGCAGCCGGTTGCGCCGGTCTCCCCGCCATCGACGGCCGCCCCCCTTTGCAGAACGACAACCTCAGTTGGCGCAGCCCTTCCTGCCCGAAAGGCGGCAGTTGAAACGGTCGACGTTGCGGCTCAATTCCCGTCCGGTCGACACATTCTCCTCATTCAGGCACGTCAGATAAGCCATCGATTTGTCGACGTAGTCCTTCACCTCTCCCTGGCAGGAGGACATCTTGTCGGCGCTTAGGAAGGTTGCCTGATCGTCCATGCACTGCGGCACGCCCGGCTTCAGGCATCCCGCCGCAGGCGTGGTCGGCTGAGGCGCCGAAGAGGCGGCTCCGCCTGCCGCGGGATTGGAGGATGCCGCACCGGACGCGGACGGGCGGCCGCCATGATCCTGCGCTCCATGGCCCGGTTTCTGCGACGCCTGGGAGGCAGCGGCGCTTGCCGCCTGCGAAGCGGTCAGGACCGGAAGAGCGCCCACCAGAGCCGTCGCCGTCACCGCGGCCGACATCACCGACACGCGCAGGAACGCCGTCACACGAACCGCCATCACGCCAAAAGCCGTCATACCCACCATGGCCTCGATCCTCTGGTGTTTCGTTCCTCTGCCCGAAGGCCCGGCACGGACATGTCCCGGCCGACATCCCGCTTAACTGGCCGGACGGCACAGGAAAAGGGGCTTTTCTTCTGCGCCATTCGTTCGGAGATGCGCGGTTCTACAAGCGTTACACCCCCTGCGCCAGTGTCAACGGGCAGGCATAGGTCTACTGTCTGGGTCGAGCGGTTCGCTCTACGACCGGCCGCCCGGGCCTGGAGGCAATTCCGGGGCCGGGATCGCCGGCGCAGGCATGCCGGCGCTCACCATCAGCAAAAGCCAGACTTCGATCCGCGCCGCCCGGCCCCGTCCGGCGGCGCGTTTTTCTTTGCGCCGCCTTCGCCCTGTCCCCCCCGGTCAGTAGAGCCCGCTCCCCCGCTTCGGCCCCGGCTTGGGCGGTGTCGCGGGTCCGGCTCCCTTGTTCTGGACGAAGCGCAGCTTGTTGATCGCCGTGCGCTTCAGCAGTTCCTGGCTGCCGGTCGCCGGACCGGCAACCGTCACCTCGACGCCGGTCCTGGCGTCGATCGCGGTCACCCGCAAATAGCTGCCGACCCGCTGGAATTCGAACAGCACATCGCCATCCGTCATGATCGCCGCCCCCTGCCCGAAGGCGATGCCCCGTTCGATACCGCAACACAAGGGCGCCGCCGCTGTTGTCCACGCTGCCATTCGGCGCGCAGGAGCCCCGCTCCGCCAACACCCACAGCGAGGAAGGACCATCACAATGGCCACCAAGACGATGCAGGATCTGCTGATCGAGGATCTTCGCGACATTTACCACGCCGAGAAGCAGATCGCGAAGGCCTTGCCCAAGATGGCGAAGGCCGCCAGTTCCGACCAGTTGCGCCAAGCCTTTGAAACCCATCTGGAACAGACCCACGGCCAGATCGAACGGCTGCAGCAGGTGTTCGAGGAGTTGGACACCCGCCCCCGCGGCAAGCACTGCGACGCGATGGAAGGGCTGATCAGCGAGGCCCAGGAAATGCTAGAAATGGGTCTGGCACCCGAAGTCCAGGACGCCGCCCTGATCGCCGCCGCCCAGAAGGTCGAACATTACGAGATCGCCAGTTACGGCACGCTGCACGCCTATGCCACCGCCTGCGGCCTGGACAGGGTGGCCCAGCTGCTGGAAGAGACGCTGCAGGAGGAAAAGGACACCGACACGCTGCTGAACAAGCTGGCCATCGGCGACGTCAACAAGAAGGCGATGGCGGCCGGAGGCAAGAAGGCCGCCTGACCGCATGAAGGTCCGGATCCTCCGTGACCAATCGGTCCCGGCCCCGGCATAGGGGGCGGGCACCGGTTGCATGTGCCGGGAAGGACCGGTAGCATCCAGCCATCCGGTCCTTCGCGGTGTTTTGCCATGCGCAGCCTTCTGCCTGCCCTCTGCCTCGCCCTGTTCCTGACGTTGCCGTCGATGCATCTGCCGTTGCAACGAGGGGGCGGCGGGCGGCCTGCCGCCGTCGGTGCGGATCAAGCCGTTGATGGTGCCGGTGGTGAATGCCGGCCGGATCGAGAAATACACCCAGGTCGAGGTGAATCTGGAGGTCGGCGATGCCCTGAAGCTGGGCGAGGTGCAGCTCAGCATCCCACGCCTGCACGATGCCATCCTCACCGCCATCTACAAGGGCGTGGACGAGGGATGGATCGTCCGCGGCAACATCGCGAACGTGCCCGCCCTGCGCCGCCGGATCGACGATTCGGTGATCGCCATGTTCGGCAAGGACGTCGTCACCCGTATCCTCATCACGCCCATCGCGCGGCAGTCCTCGTTGCAATAGAGTCCTCGTTGCAATAGGGCGCCCCTGCCGTCAGTCCACACCACTCCATGCCGGGAGGATCGAGTCGTCATGGCCCTCGTCTATGTCGCGCGCAGCGTCGCCCTGACCAAATGGGCGTCCGACGTCGGGCAGGGAAAGCACATTTACAAGCTGGGGGTCGCTGAGGACGAGGCCGCGGCCAAAGCCGCCATCGCTGTCGGCTGGGGTGGGGAATCCGACTGGAAGCTGGTCCAATCCAAGGAGGTCGAGGATCTGGACGAGGAAACCGCGCTGGCCCGGCTCGGCCGGCGCGAGAAGGCGATCGATCCCACCTATTACCCGCGGCTGAAGGGCGCTGCCGGCGTGTTCCGCATCACCCTGACCAACGTGCAGAACAGCCTGCTGGTCGCCAAGGCGATGACCGCCGACGAGCCGCTGACGGAGGTCAAGGTGAAGCCGAAGGACATCGCCGATTACATGATCCGCAACGCCATCGCCTGACCGTTTCATGAAGCACTCTCCTCCGCCCATCCGCCGGGTCGGCTTCGATGACCTGACGCTGACCGAACTGCACGACCTGCTGGCCTTGCGCAGCCAGGTGTTCGTGGTCGAACAGGAATCCCCCTATCCCGACATCGACGGTCGCGACCCGGGGGCGCTTCATCTGATCGCAGTGGACGGAAGCGGCGCCCTCGTCGGCTGCGCCCGCTGTCTCGGCCCGCAAAATGACGGCCTGCAAAATGATGGCCCGGATACCGGGGGTGCGGTCTCCTTCGGCCGGCTCGCAGTCGACCGCTCGCAACGCTCCACCGGTCTGGGACGGGCTTTGGTGACGGAGTCGCTGGCGGTGCTGGCCGAACGCTGGCCCAGCCATGACGTCGTCATCGGCGCGCAGTTGTATCTGGAGCGTTTCTACGGCAGCTTCGGCCTGGTTCGGGACAGCGATCCCTACGACGATTTCGGCATCCCGCACATCGACATGCGGCTGCGGCGCTGATCAATCCCCGTGATTCGCCGACCCCGGTCTGCTTTGCAGACCCTGCGCTCTTTATCTTTTGCCTTCGATCGTTGACCGCCGCCCGCGCAGGACCGCACCGGCGGATGCGACATCATGCCCCAGCATACATGAGTAGTGTTGCCTCCGGCTGTCTGCGGCATCGGATGGACAACGAAGCATTATTTTCCCGACGCCTCTCCAAGAGGCATAGCCTTTATGTAATAGACCCGAGGCATCGTCATACGTAGAATTTGCGATGATCGACCTCAACCAAATCGCCATATCAGTGTTTATATTCGAGTCGAGGTGGTTGCTACCCATTCGTATACAACTAAAAATGCGAGACGACCGTCCACACGAAAAATTAGCCCGTCCATTCACATGAGGCGCAGAAAATGTCTTGGTTCATCAATCTCCGCATTGGCGGAAAACTGCTGGCATCATTTTCAGTGCTAATTGTTATAATCGGCGCGATCAGCTATTCGAACTATTTTACTTTATCATCGATCCAATCTTCCATTGGCTGGACTCTCCACACCTACCGCGTCATCCAGGCCACCGATACGGCCATGGCGGCAATGGTCGACCAGGAAACCGGTCTGCGCGGCTATCTGGTCAGCGGCGATCAGGCATTCCTTGAGCCCTACCGCTCGGGCGGGCAGGCCTTCGACCGTGCATTGGCGGAGGTGAAGTCGCTGACCGCCGACAACCCGCAGCAGCAGGCCCGGCTGGAAGAGTTGCGCCAGCATGCCGCCACCTGGCGCCAGACGGTGGCCGAAAAGGAAATCGCCCTGATGTCGAAGCCCGACACCCGGGAGGAGGCGCGCGCCATGGAGGCGAAGGCACTGGGCAAGGCGTCGATGGACGGCATCCGTGTGCTGGTCCGGCAGATCGACGATGCCGAGCGCGGCCTGCTGACCGTGCGGGATGCGGAACAGAAGGCCGCCTTTTCCACCGGATACGTTACCGCCATCGTCGGTGCGCTCGTCTCCCTGCTGGTCGCTGTGACCGCCGGCATGGTGCTGCGCGGCTCCATCGCCGCGCCCATCGTCGCGATGACCGCCGCCATGAGCCGGCTTGCCGGCGGCGACCGCGCGGTCGAGGTCCCCGGCGTCGGCCGCGGGGACGAGGTCGGTGCCATGGCCGACGCGGTGGATGTGTTCAAGCGCAACGCCATCGAGGCCGACCGCCTCGCCGCCGTCCAGCGTGCCGATGAGGAGGCCAAGGCGCGCCGCACCGCCCGGCTTGACGAGCTGACGCGCACCTTCGAGGGCAACGTGACCGCCGTGGTGAAGAGCCTGTCCGGTGCTGCGACCCGGATGCAGCAGTCGGCCGGCGCACTGACCAGCACCGCCGACGAGACCGACCGCCAGAGCACCACGGTGGCGTCGGCCGCCGAGCAGGCATCCGCCAATGTCCAGACCGTTGCCGCCGCGGCGGAGGAGTTGTCCTCCTCCATCGCCGAGATCGGCCGTCAGGTCACCCAGTCGACCCGTGTCGCCGAGCAGGCGGTCAGCGGCGCCAGCCGGGCCAACGGCGTGGTTTCCGGCCTTGCCGAAGGGGCGCAGAAGATCGGCGAGGTGGTGGATCTTATCAACAACATCGCGGCCCAGACCAATCTGCTGGCGCTGAACGCCACCATCGAAGCGGCGCGCGCCGGCGAGGCCGGAAAGGGATTCGCCGTCGTCGCCAGCGAGGTGAAGAGTCTGGCCAACCAGACGGCGAAGGCGACCGAGGACATCACCGGCCAGATTTCCACCATTCAGGGGGCGACGCGCGACGCGGTTGCCGCCATCGAGGAAATCGGCCGCATCATCGGCGAAATCAGCCAGATTTCGGCGACCATCGCCTCGGCGGTCGAACAGCAGAGCGCCGCGACGCAGGAGATCAGCCGTAATGTCCAGGAGGCGGCGCAGGGCACCCAGCAGGTCACCAGCAACATCGTCGGCGTCACCCGCGCCGCCGGCGACACCGGCCGGGCCGCCGGCGAGGTCCGCACCGTCGCCGACCACCTGACCACCGAATCCAGCCGCCTGCGCCAGGAGGTGGAAACCTTCCTGAATGGGGTGAAGGCAGCGTGAGGTCGGGAGGGGCACCATCATGTGCCCCTCCCCCCGGACGCTCAATGCGACAGCAGCAGCGGCACCGGACAGGTGCGCAGGACATGCCGCGTCCCGCTGCCGCGATGCAGGAACGGGAAGCCGTAATGCCCATGGGCGCCCATCACCAGCAGGTCGGCGCCGGTGTCCATGGCGCGGGCCAGCAGGGCGTCCATCGCGCCGATGTCGGTGACGGTGAAATGGGTCTGTTCCGCCGTCACGCCGTGGAAGGCGAGATGGTCGAGAACGCCGACCCGCGGCGACTCCGGGGACGCGGACGACGCCTGGGTCAGCACGGTGATCACCGTCACCTCGTCGGCCTTCTCCAGCATCGGCATGGCGTCGGACAGGGCACGGGCGGCCTCGCGCTCGGCGTTCCAGGCGACGGCGACGCGCTTGCCGATCACGGCAAAACGCCCGGCATAGGGGATGACCAGCACCGGGCGGCCGGAATTCAGCACCACCTGCTCGTTCAATTCCTCCGGCGCCGCCTGGGAACCGGCATCGCGGTCATACTGGCCCAGCACCGTCAGGTCGGCGAAGCGCGACCAGATGATGACCTCGCGGATGACATGGTTGTACTCACCGTGGGTCAGCCCGTGCCAGTGGCCCTGCAGCCCGGCCGCGGCGAGCTTCTCCTTGAACAGCGCCTCGCTGCGGGCGGCGGCGTCGACCAGATGGTCGCTTGACCGGCGGGCGATCACGCTGGTGGCGTTGCGGTCGCCCTGCGCGAACAGGCCGCGCAGGAAGGCCCCGTGCCGCTGGGCCAGCGCGATCGCGGCGTCGAGCCGCGCCTCGACATGCGGGCTGCCGTCGAGATGGACGAGGATGTGCTTGTAGGTCATGCGGGTCCTCCCGGTCTGAAATGCGAAGTCTTGCGACGTCTGCCGTTGTCCACAGGACCAATGAGCGATCCGGCGGATTGTTTCACATGCATCATGTTCAGCCGGTCGGCGTTCGTCCAGCGGCGTTCGCCCGGCTTGCGGCGAAAGGTCGCAATGAGGACAGTCCCCCGCCACCGCTCAGGCGTCGCGGAAACGTCCATAGGTGTAGTGCGCGGCACAGGCGCCTTCTGCCGACACCATGCAGGATCCCATCGGGTTTTCCGGGGTGCAGACGGTGTCGAACAGTTTGCAGTCGACCGGCCGCTTCACCCCACGCAGGATGGCGCCGCAATCGCACCCCTTGTGGTCGGGCACGCTGGCCCCGGCGATGGGAAAGCGCCGCTCGGCATCGAAGGCGGCATAGGCCTCGCGCAGCTTCAGCCCGCTGTGCGGGATGCTGCCCAGGCCGCGCCACTCGAAGGATGCCCGGGTCTCGAAGATCTCAAGCACCAGCGCCTGGGCCTTGCGGTTGCCTTCGGCGGTGACGGCGCGGGTGAACTGGTTCTCCACCTCCGCCCGCCCGTCGTTGATCTGGCGGACCAGCATCAGGATGGATTGCAGCACGTCCAGCGGCTCGAAGCCGGAGATCACCACCGGCTTGCCATGCTCGACCGCGGCCGGGGCGTAGGCCTCCGACCCGATGACGACGGAGACATGGGCCGGCCCGACGAAGCCGTCGAGCGACAGTCCCTCATCCGCCCCCGCCAGGATGCCCTGGATGGCCGAGGGGGTGAGCACATGGTTGCAGAAGACGGAGAAGTTGGCCAGCCCCTGCGCGGCGGCGGCGCGGACGGCCAGCGCGGTCGGCGGGGTCGTCGTCTCGAAACCGATGGCGAGGAACACCACCTGCCGGTCCGGATTCTCCGTGGCGATGCGCACGGCGGCGTCGGCCGACACCACCATGCGCACGTCGGCGCCCTGGGCCTTGGCCTTCAGCAGGCTGAGCCGGCCCGACCCCGGCACCCGCATCACGTCGCCATAGGTGCACAGCGTCACCTCCGGCCGGCGGGCCAGCGCGATGGCGTCGTCGATCCGCCCGACCGGCAGGACGCAGACCGGGCAGCCCGGCCCATGGATCATCCGCACATTGGCCGGCAGCAGGTCGGGGATGCCGTAGCGCGAGATGGCGTGGGTATGGCCGCCGCAGAACTCCATCAGGTGATAGGAGCGGTCGGCCCGCACCTCCCGCGCGATGGCGGCGGCAACGTTGCGGGCCAGAACCGGATCGCGGAACTCTTCGACATATTTCATGGTCGCTCCCTCTGCCCCGCCATTTCATCCGCAAGGCTGATCCTATGCGTTGATACGGATCAAGAGGGAAGCCCGGCGTTCGGTCGCAGCCTCACACCTTGTAGGCCAGCCGCAACCCGCCCCAATGGCGGCCCCGCACCGTGACGGGAGCCGAGACGTCCTTCATCAGCGCGAATTGTCCGCCCCCCATGTCGCGCCGGTAGGTCTGCAGCAGGAAGGGCTTCGTATTGCGGCCGGCGGCCAGACCGACGCGGTCGTTGAAGATGCGGCGGTTGCGGCAGTTGGCGGCGTTCCACACCGGATCGCGGCCCTGGGGCTGGCTGAAGCTGACGGTTGTGGGTGGGCAGATAGCCATTCTCGTCCACCTCACGC
>NZ_BADK01000897.1 GCF_000333595.1 Azospirillum sp. B506 | reverse complement strand
CGCTCGCGGAGGCGGCGAGGTCATTGAACAGCTTGCGCTTTTCCAGCTGGTGACGGACGCGGGCCACGCATTCGCCAGGCTTGATCGGCTTGGAGATGAAGTCGCTGCCGCCGGCCTCGAAACAGCGGACCTGCTCCTCGTCGCTGTCCAGCGCGGTCTGGAACAGGACGGGAAGCTGCTCGTGCGTCGCATTGCGGCGCAGCGCCTCGCACATCTCCAGGCCGTTCATCACCGGCATGTCGACGTCCAGCAGGACAAGGTCGGGATGGAACCGGTCGACCGCCGCCAGCCCTTCCCGCCCGTTCTCGGCGAAGGCGATGTCGGTGATCCCGGCGCGGCGGATCACCAGCGCCAGGGATTTGCGATTGAATTCGTTGTCGTCGACGATCAGGACGCGGCAGTCCGACAGCGACAGGGCGGGCGCGGCCATGGACGCTCCGTCAGCGGTCGAACTGCAGGACGGTGCAGCGCCCGCCGTCCGTCACCGTCACGCGGGACGCCAGCGTGCGCATGAACACGAAGCCGCGACCCGACCGCGCCTTGTTGCCGGTGGTCGCCGGGGCCAGTTCGGTGTCGAAGCCGCCGCCCTGGTCCACCACCGCGATGGCGATGCAGCGCTCGTTCCAGCGGCAGAAGATGTCCAGCCGCCGCCGCATCACGGCAGGGTCGCCCAGCCGGTCGCGCATCATTTCGCTGAACCGGCGGTAGCCGCCCGGCTCCCCCTTCACCGCGCTCGACAGGCCCAGATTGCCATGGACGATGGCGTTGGCGACCGCCTCGTGCAGGCAAAGCTCCACATTGGACCGGCGTTGCGGGTCCAGCGCGCCGCGCCGCACCAGCTCGTCGCAGATCAGCACCGGGCATTGCAGGCCATAGGCGGTGCCGGTGGTCAGCGACAGATAGAATCCGGGAAGATCGGGATGGTCGGCGGCAGGGGCGCCCGACCAGTCGTCCAGCGGTGCCGCCGCGCCGTCGGCGCCCTCCCCCAACTCCACCGTCAGGAAGGGGCCGCGGTCGAAGGCGGCGCGCAGCCGGTCGCGGTCGGCCCGCTCCATCAGCAGCGTTTCCACCGCCCGTCCGCCGACTCGATCAGCCATAGACGGGGCAGCCATAGACGGGGCGGCCATCTGCCCTCCGGTTGCGGCCGGACCCTCCCGGTGGTCCTGAACCGTCCCGGGGAAGCGGGCCGCAACCCGCGCCACCAGTTCGGCGGGCATCCGGTCGCGCAACAGGGTGAAGCCGCGGAAGCCCGGTTCGGCCGTACCATCGTGATGAGCGGCGTCCATGCGGCAAACTCCCCTGGGACAGAGACCTGCGACGCAAGGGCCGGACCGGGGCCAGCCCTGCGTCAGTAACTGGTCGATTGAAACCGGGCGGTTCAGGATTCGACGGTGATGATCTCGGTCAGCCGCGCCAGTTCGATCGACCGCCTGACATCGCCGGTGGGTCCGCGCACGATCATCTTGATGTTGCGGGTCTCGGTCTCGTCCTGGAGGATCAGCAGCATGCCCAGGCCGGCGGAATCGATGAACTCCAGCCCCGACAGGTCCAGGACGAAGCGGCGTGCCTGGGACTGCTCCACCAGATTGACGAGGTCGCTCAGCCGGTCGTGGTCCGTGAATTCCAGGCGGCCGGTCAGCCTGACCTCGGTCGCATCGCCTGTGGTGGTCGTCTTGAAATCCATAGTTCCTCTCAACCGGTCCGCAGCCCTGGCAGCCATTCATACAAATGCGCGCGAAACCCAGGTCTTTTGCTTATGCACAGTAGTGCAAGCGGTCGCCCCGCCTCAAGTGCCGATGCCAAGCGCCGGGCGCCTTTCCTCCGGCGCACGACACGTCCGGGCCGGAACCCACCCTGGGATTCGCCCCCATGGACGGCCTGCGCACAACCGGGTAGAAGGTTTTGGGAGCGGCGCCCGGTCCGCGTGCCACGCTGCCGCCGCCCGCAGCAGCCGTCCGCTCCCGCAACGGCCAACCGCCCCGTCAACGAACCTCCGGAACGGCACCGCATGACCAGGATCGCTGAGGCGTGGCGGCGCGTACCGACGGTATCGGCCAAATTCCTGCTGATCCTGGTGCCCAGCCTCGTGGTGGCGGTCTCTCTGTTCTCGGCGCTGTTCTTCCATGACCGCTACAAGGATTTGCAGGCGGGGCTACGGGACAAGGTGGCGACCGTCGCGGACATCAACGCGGCCGCCCTGTCCAACACCCTGTGGACCTTCGACTCCCAGGCGATCCGCAACACCCTCCAGGCCATCGGCGCCAACCGGGAGCTGGTCTGCGTCGAGGTGACCGACGATCTGGCCGACGGCCTGTTCGCATGGCCGGGCCGGACCTGCCCGGTCAGGGACGACCTTCACATCGAACGGCGGCCGATCCGGGTCAAGGACCTTCAGGTCGGAACCCTCACTCTGCATTACAGCGACGGCGCGGTGCGGGACCAGCTGCGGCAGGAGGTGATGAACGCCACCGTGCTGCTTCTGCTGATGCTGGCCGGCACCGTGGCGGCGGCACTGGCGGCGCTGCGGATGACGGTGGGGCGTCCGCTGGATCGGCTGATCGCCTCCATCCTGGAATCGGAAGGGGGTGGCGCGCATCGGCCGGTGGACTGGCGTGCCGCCGACGAGCTTGGGCGGGTGATCCAGGCCCACAATGCCATGCTCGCCCGCCTCGGGGAGGAGGAGGCCGCCCTGCGCAAGAGCGAGCAGCGGATGGCGTTGGCCATCACCGCCACCCGCTCCTCCGTCTGGGATTACGATCTGCGCACCGGGCAATATTGGTGGTCCAAGGAATTCCCCGCCCTGCTCGGCTACGGCCCGGACGAATTGCCGATGACCGCGCGGACCTGGTCCGCCCTGCTCCACCCGGACGAGGCGGAGCGGGTGATGACGGCGTCGCGCAGCCGTCTGCGCGACCGCGCCATGGCCTATACCGCGATCTACCGCATGCGGCGCCGCGACGGCCACTGGGCCTGGATCGAGGACCGCGCCACCGCACAGCGCGATCCCGACGGCCGCGCCCGGCGCCTGACCGGAACCATGTCCGACATCACCGAACGGATACGGGCGGAACTCGATCTCGCACATGAACGCACCGTGCTGCAGGTGACGCTGGACAACACCGACCAGGGCATCATCAAGGTCGACGGCGACGGCCGGGTGGTCATGGCGAACCGCCGCGCCGCGGAACTGCTGAACATCCAGCCGGAGGTGCTGGCCGGCAACCCGTGCTTCGCCGATGTGGTGGCCCTCCAACGCCGTCAGGGTGAGTTCGGCGAAATGGGCGACGATCCCGACCTGTATCTGAGCTACGGCGCCGGCCGTACAGGCGGCGGAAGCGGTGGCGGCGGCGATGACGGGGCCGACTTCGGGGGCGGCATCGGCATGCCGCCGGGCGAGCCGGCGGGGATGATCGACCAGCCCTTCACCTTCAAGCGCCGCCGTCCCGATGGCCGCATCGTCGAGGTGCGGACCAATCCGCTGCCGGAGGGCGGGTTCGTCCGCACCATGACCGACGTCACGGTGGAAGCACGATCGGCCGAGGAAATCTTCGATGCGATGCAGGAGTTGGAACGTGCCTATGCCGACCTGAAGGAAACGCAGGCCAATCTGGTCCAGGCGGAGAAGATGGCGTCGCTCGCCCTGCTGGTTGCCGGTGTCGCGCACGAGATCAACACACCGATCGGCATCGCCTTCGGCTGTGCCACCCACCTGTCGGGCCGGACCGGGTTCCTGGCCGAGGCGTTCGCGGGCGGAACGCTGAAAAAGTCCGACCTCTCCGCCTATGTCGCCACCGCCACCGAATCCTCCCGCCTGATCGAACAGAACCTGACCCGCGCGGCGGAGCTGATCCAGAGCTTCAAGCGCGTCGCCGTCGACCAGACCAGCCAGGAGCGCCGCCGCTTCGACCTGCTGGCCTATCTGGAGGAGGTGGTGACCTCGCTCGGCCCCACCCTGCGCAAGAACCCCCATCGCGTCGCCATCTCCTGCTCGCCCGGCATCCTGATGGATAGTTTCCCCGGCGCGTTGAGCCAGGTGGTGACCAATCTGGTGATGAACGCGCTGACCCACGCCTTTCCGCCCGACCGCAAGGGCCACATCGTCATCGACGTCGACGAGATCGGGGACGGGGACGTGGTGATCCGCTTCATCGACGATGGCGTCGGCATCGCCGCGGAAAACCTGCCCAAGGTGTTCGAGCCCTTCTTCACCACCCGGCGCGGATCGGGCGGCAGCGGTCTGGGGCTGCACATCGTGTTCAATCTGGTCACCCAGTCGCTGGGCGGGCGGATCTCGGTTGACAGCGTTCCCGGCGATGGAACTACCTTCAGCCTGCGCATCCCGAAGATCGCCATCGCCCCTTCCGCACTTGCCTCCGCCCCCCGTCCCCCTGCCGCCAAGCCTTCGCCGACGCCCGGACCGCTGGAGACCGAACCCGCATGAGCACCGGCGCCTTTGACGACGACGAGATCCTGTTTGCCGACGAAGAAGCGGACGGCCCCGGCTTCGGCCGCGGCGACGCTGCCGGATCGGTCCCGGCGGCGCGCGCGGGCATGGCCGATCCGGCGGCTCCGCCCTGGACGATCCTGGTGGTCGACCACGAGTCCGACGTCCATTCGATGACCGGGCTGCTG
>NZ_BADK01000898.1 GCF_000333595.1 Azospirillum sp. B506 | reverse complement strand
CGCACAGATCCACCTGCGCGGCCGCGCGGAGACGCTGCCGGTCAGCCGCAGCTACCTGCCGCTGTTCCGGGCGATGTAGGGCTGCCGCGCCGGCTGCGACTGCAAGCACAGGCGCGGCGACAGCGACG
>NZ_BADK01000899.1 GCF_000333595.1 Azospirillum sp. B506 | reverse complement strand
ATATGGATCGTCGCGTTGCTCGCCTGGGCGCCGGCGGTACGCTGGCGCATCTGGCGGGCGAATCGCAGCGGGTTGGGCAGGATGGTCAGCATCGAGCCGAGCTTGCCGACCGACGAGGTGGCCTTGCCCACCGCCATCACGTCGGCCAGGCGGCGGTCGATGAAGGCGCGGGTCTCCGCATGATCGTCCGACTTGTCGTCGAGCCAATAGAAGGTGGAGGAGCTGACCACCGCCGCCAGCAGCGCCCGCTTGGTGTAATGGTTGTAGTCGGTGGAGCTGTCGCCGGCGGCGAACCACATCGCATCCACCGTGCGGTAGAGCAGCCGCAGGCCGAGCGCCACATTCTGCGGCATGGCGAGATAGGAGAGCTGGCGGCGCTTGGCCTCGCGATAGGGCTCCAGCACCTCGAAATAGGTGCGGACGGCCAGCGAGATGCGCTCGCGCACCTTCATCTCGGCCAGCGGCTGGGCTTCCAGACGGTCGAGCATCTGGCGGTCGGCCCAATCGGCGAAATGCTCCACCGCGTCGGTGACGCCACCGGGGAAGGCACGCAGCAGGGCGGACGACTCGTGCCCCGCCATCTCGGTGCCGTCGCGCAGGGACTGCAGGCTCCAGCCGTCAAAGACGACATTGGGCAGGCTCGCCACCAGGATCTCGTCGCGTAGCGTGTCGATGCTCATAGCCAACTCTCCCAGCGTCCGCCCTCAGGTCCGGGGCGGCGCGTCCTTAGCCGCGGCAAGCGCGGCGTTGAGGTGATGCATCTCCTCGGTACAGACCAGGAGCTGCAGATCGTCCATGCGATCAAGATAGAGCACGCCATCCAGGTGGTCGACCTCATGCTGAACCACCCGGGCATGGAACCCCGACGCCTCCCGCTCGATCCGGGCGCCGTCGAGCCCATAGCCGCGGTAGCGGATACGCGTGTAACGCGGCACCAGCCCGCGCAGGCCGGGAATCGACAGGCACCCCTCCCAGCCCAGGGCCTTTTCGTCGGTCAACGGCTCGATCACCGGATTGACCAGCACGGTGTTCGCCACCTCCTCCCCCTCGCCACGGTCGGCGGGGACACGGAAGACTATGATCCGGCGCGACTCCGCGATCTGCGGGGCGGCGAGACCGACTCCGGGCGCGTCCAGCATGGTGGCGATCATGTCGGCCGCCAGCCGGCAGACCGCCGGATCGGTCGGGTCGGCGATGGGCTCCGCGATCTCGCGGAGCACGGGATTGCCCATCCGGGCGATTGGAAGCACAGGCATGCCGCTATATCTGGAGTGTGCAGCGAGCCAGAGCAACCGATTCCTGGGGTTCAGAACAGGCCTATGGCCGGGCTTGTGCTGGTGAACCGAAGACTCCCCTTCACAAAGGCGAAGGGGCGTGCTACACACTGCCCCCACACAAGGGGTGCGCCTGCCGCGCATGCCTATTTGTTGCCTTGGCGCAACATGCTTCACTTGGAAGGGTGACGGTTAACGTGCAAGTTCTGGTCCGAGATAACAACGTCGATC
Source organism: Azospirillum sp. B506 (assembly GCF_000333595.1). GTDB lineage: Bacteria > Pseudomonadota > Alphaproteobacteria > Azospirillales > Azospirillaceae > Azospirillum. The sequence goes on along the minus strand of NZ_BADK01000899.1, from coordinate 5,289 downwards.
AGGCCCTCCGCGCGCTCAAGAAGAAGATGCAGCGCGAGGGCATTTTCCGTGAAATGAAGCTCCGCCGTAACTACGAGAAGCCCTCGGAGAAGCGTGCGCGTGAGAAGGCTGAAGCGGTGCGTCGCACCCGCAAGCTGCTCCGCAAGCGGATGGAACGCGAGGGCTACTAATCGCCGGTCGCGCTTAGCGACTGCGAAGGGCGCGTGTGACGCGCGCCCAAGACCCCTTGTGTCTTGCACCCGACCGTCCCGCGAATCTCGCGAGGGCGGTTTTGGTGTATCTGCGCCATTTTTCTTGGCCAGACTGTGCGTCGGCCAAGCGTATTGAATGGTCAGCGAGCTGGATCGCCCCCCTTCGGCCCGCTGCAGCCTGCCTTGGAAAGGCCCGAACATGAGCGCTTCCAACCTCACCGCCCGCCAGTCGGTTCCGGCATTGCGCGCCCGCAAGGGGGGCGATCCCATCGTCTGCCTGACCGCCTACACCGCTCCGGTGGCCCGGCTGCTCGACCCGCATGTCGACATCCTGCTGGTCGGCGATTCGCTGGGCATGGTGGTCTATGGGCTGGACAGCACGCTGCCGGTGACGCTGGACATGATGATCGCCCACGGCGCCGCCGTGGTGCGCGCGTCCGAACGGGCCTGCGTCGTCGTCGACCTGCCCTTCGGCAGCTATCAGGAGAGCAAGGAAGCGGCCTTCCGCGCCTCTGCCCGCGTGATGGCCGAGACCGGCGCCCAGGCGGTCAAGCTGGAAGGCGGGCTGGAGATGGCGGAGACGGTGGCCTTCCTGACCGCCCGTGGCATACCGGTGATGGGGCATGTCGGGCTGACGCCGCAGTCGGTGAACACGCTCGGCGGCTACAAGGCGGTCGGCCGCGATGCCGAGGCCGCCGAGCGGATCGCCGCCGATGCCCGCGCCATCGCCGAGGCCGGCGCCTTTACCCTGGTGATCGAGGGCACGATGGAAGCGCTGGCCCGCCGCATCACCGAAGAGGTGGCGATCCCCACCATCGGCATCGGCGGCTCGCCGGCCTGCGACGGCCAGGTGCTGGTCACCGACGACATGCTGGGGCTGTTCGGCGCCCTTCCAACGAAATTCGTCAAGCGCTACGCCAACCTGGGCGAGACGGTCAGCCAGGCCGCCGCGACCTACGCCGCCAAAGTGCGCAGCCGCACGTTTCCGGGGCCGGAGCACTGCTTCGGGGTGAAGAAGGCGCGGCGTTTAAGGCCCGCTCCCACAGTTTCGTTCTTCTTCCGTTCCCAGCGATCCGCTACAGTCGGACCGCCATGGATGCAGCTTCCCCCGCCTTGATCCCGCCCAACGTCGCCGCGTGGTTCCGGTCGCGCGGCTGGGCGCCGCACCCGCACCAGATCGCGATGGTGGAAGCCGCCGAGCACGGGGAGAGCGCGCTGCTGATCGCCCCCACCGGCGGCGGCAAGACGCTGGCCGGCTTCCTGCCCTCGCTGATCGAACTGGCGGAACGGCCGCGCGAGGGCCTCCACACCCTCTACATCTCCCCGCTGAAGGCGCTGGCGGTCGACATCCAGCGCAACCTCGAACAGCCCATCGCCGAGATGCGGCTGCCGATCCGGGCGGAAACCCGCACCGGCGATACGCCGGAGGCCAAGCGCAAGCGCCAGCGCAGCCATCCGCCGCACATGCTGATGACGACGCCGGAAAGCCTGGCGCTGCTGCTGTCCTATACCGACGCCGACCGGCTGTTCCGATCCTTGCGCTGCGTCATCATCGACGAGTTGCATGCGTTGGCAGGATCCAAGCGCGGCGACCTGCTGGCGCTGGGACTGGCCCGGCTGTCGCGCCTCGCTCCCGCCGCCCGCCGGGTCGGGCTGTCGGCCACGGTGGCGGAGCCGGAGCGGCTGCTGGCCTGGTTGTCCCACCGCGGCCGGCATGAGGGGACGGACTCCGACGACGTGCGCCTTGTGCTGGGCCGCTCCGGTGCGCAGGCGGAGGTCGAGATCCTGACATCCCAGGAGCGGGTGCCCTGGGCCGGCCACATGGCGATGCACGCCATGAAGGAAATCTACGAGCGGGTCCGCCACCAGCGCACCACCCTGCTGTTCGTCAACACCCGCGCCCAGGCCGAGCTGGTGTTCCAAGCGCTGTGGCGGGTCAACGACGACAACCTGCCCATCGCGCTGCATCACGGCTCGCTGGCGGTGGAGCAGCGCCGCAAGGTCGAGGGCGCCATGGCACGCGGCGAGCTGCGGGCGGTGGTCGCCACTTCCTCGCTCGATCTCGGCATCGACTGGGCGGCGGTCGATCTCGTGGTGCAGATCGGCGCGCCCAAGGGGTCGAGCCGGCTGGTCCAGCGCATCGGCCGCGCCAACCACCGGCTGGATGAGCCGAGCCGCGCCCTGCTGGTTCCCGCCAACCGATTCGAGGTGCTGGAATGCCGCGCCGCGCTGGAGGCCGTCCACGACCACACGCTGGACGGCGAGGCTCCGCGGCCGGGCGGGCTGGACGTGCTGGCCCAGCATCTGCTCGGCATGGGCTGCGCCGCCCCCTTCCTGGCGGACGAGCTGTATGAGGAGGTGGTCTCCGCCGCCCCCTATGCGGCGATGACGCGCGACGAGTTCGACGACGTGCTGGATTTCGTCGCCACCGGCGGCTATGCGCTCGGGGCCTATGAGCGGTTCCAGCGGTTGAGGCTGCGCGAGGATGGCCGGATGGCGGTGGCCGGTCCGGCGGTGGCGCGGCAATACCGGATGAATGTCGGCACCATCACCCAGGAGGCGCTGCTGCGCGTCCGCCTGAACCGCGGCCCGGTGCTGGGCGAGGTCGAGGAGTATTTCATCCAGGGGCTGACACCCGGCGATACCTTCCTGTTCGCCGGCCAGCTGCTGAAGTTCCTCGGCGTGCGCGAGATGGAGGCCCAGGTTGCCAAGGGCGGCAGCGGCGATCCGAAGGTGCCGGCCTATGCCGGGGGGCGGCTGCCGCTGACCACCCATCTGGCCGAGCGCGTGCGCGCCATGCTGGCCGATCCGCGTCAGTGGGACGGTCTGCCGGAGGATGTGCAGGAATGGCTGCGGCTTCAGCGCTACCGCTCGGTCCTGCCCGACCGCGACGGGCTGCTGGTCGAGACCTTCCCCAAGGCGGGCAAGCGCTTCCTCGTCGCCTACGCCTTCGAGGGGCGCAACGCGCACCAGACCCTGGGCATGCTGCTGACCCGGCGGATGGAGCGCTTCGGGCTGGGGCCGCTGGGCTTCGTCGCCACCGACTATGTGCTGGCGGTGTGGTCGCTGCGCTCCCCCCAGGATATGGGCACCGATATGGATGCACTGTTCGATCAGGAGATGCTGGGCGACGATCTGGAAGCCTGGATGGACGAATCGTCGATGCTGCGGCGGACCTTCCGCAACGTGGCGCTGATCGCCGGGGTGATCGACCGCCGGCATCCGGGACAGGAGAAGACCGGGCGACAGGTCACCTTCTCGTCCGACCTGATCTATGACGTGCTGCGCAAGCACGACCCCGGCCATGTGCTGCTGCGGGCGACGCGGGCCGATGCCGCCGGCGGTCTGACCGACATCCGCCGCCTGTCCGATTTCCTGGCGCGGGTGCGCGGGCGCATCGCCCACAAGGACCTCGACCGCATTTCGCCGCTGGCGGTGCCGGTGATCCTGGAAATCGGCCGCGAGCGGGTGGAGGGCAGCGCCACCGACGAGCTGCTCGCCGCCGCCGAGGCCGAACTGCTGGCGGAGGCGATGCCGGAACTGGCTCCGCCACGGCCTGCGAAATCGGAAACAGGGCGTTCGCAGCAGGGGCGCCCTCAGCAGGGACGGTTGTCGTTGTGACACCGCCCCATGCCGTCCGCAGGTTACTTGCGCAGCTCCGGCTCCACTCCCGGCTCGCCGCTGAACTCGACAAGAATGGTCTCGTCACGCACGATGAACTGGCAGGCCAGACGGTAGGGCGGCGGACGGTGGGCGTTCTCGGCCGCCGCCAACAGGTCCCTGTTCAGCTTGCCGTTGACGGACAGGGTAACTTTCTCCTTTTCGGTCAGATCGATGGCCATCGGCGTCTTTCCGTCCAGATAGGTCACCTTGACGAGGCAGGACCCGCACTCGCCGTCCTGGCACTGGAACGGGATCGGGATGTCGTGCTTTTTCGCCAGCGCCAGCAGGGTGCCGGTATCGCCGGCGACCGCGTAGACGGTCATGTCCTTGGGCATGTTCGGGCCGGTGAACGTCACTGTGGCCATGGGTATCCTCCGGGTATGGTTGTCATCCGCCATGCCTCCATGGCGGTGACCCGTCCGGCTGCAAACATCATGCCCATAAAATTCTCATGGTTATTGGCCTTTTCCGATGATTGCCGGTAAACGAATGTTGTCAGCTTCCTCCCAAGCCAACGGCTCTGTCTGTCAGAGCGATGACAGCCGCGCCGCCCTGACTTTCCGCGGTGCCGATCTGCTGGCCGATCCATCCTGCGCGCTGCTGTGGCCGGCGGAGAGCATCCTCGCCGTCGCCGACCTGCATCTGGAAAAGGGATCGGCCTTCGCCGCGCGCGGCCGGATGCTGCCGCCCTACGACACGCGGGCGACGCTGGACCGGCTGGCGGAATTGATTGCGCGGGAAAAGCCGGCGCGCGTGCTGTGCCTCGGCGACAGCTTCCACGACCGCCGCGCGGCGGAGCGGATGGACCGGGCCGATGTGGAACGGCTGCGCGGCCTGACCGCCGCCATCGCAGACTGGGTGTGGATCACCGGCAACCACGATCCAGAACCGCCGCAGGGACTCGGTGGCCGGTCGGTGGCGGAACTGTCCGTCGGCCCGCTGACCTTCCGGCATGAGGCGCAGCCCGGCGCGGTGGGCGAGCTGTCAGGCCACCTGCACCCGGCCGCCGCGGTGGCGCTGGCCGCCCGCCGGGTGCGCGAGCGTTGCTTCGTCCATGACGGCGCCAAGCTGATCCTGCCGGCCTTCGGCAGCTTCACCGGCGGGCTGAACGTGCTGGACGCCGCCTTCGACGGGCTGCTGGCGCCGGGGTTCGAGGTGCTGATGACGGCACGCGGCCGGATCTACCGCTTCCCCTGCGGCCGTTTGTCGCCGGACCGCGCCCGCTGACTTTCCGGGATGCTCTGGCCGAAGCGTAAGCGCGGCCTATATCAATGGGTCCGGAGGAGACCAATCGAGCGCCGCGTATGTCCGCTTCCCCCATCATCGTCTGGTTCCGCAACGACCTGCGCCTTGCCGACAATCCGGCGCTGGCCGCCGCCGCCCAGGCCTCGACCGAACGCGGCGCGGCGGTCATCCCGCTCTACATCCAGAGGAG
>NZ_BADK01000900.1 GCF_000333595.1 Azospirillum sp. B506 | reverse complement strand
TGTCGAGCGACATGCCTCTACTCTCTTCCAAACATTGGAAATCGGCCGCGAAGCTAGCACCCGCCGGCTTCATCCGCAACGATTGCGGCCATTCCGCCGCTCAGAAGGCCCCGGCATCGCCTTTCGCAAGCCCGGCGGCCAGTGCCAGCGGACATCCGCAGGACGGGCACTGGGTGCGCTGCAACGCCTCCACCACCCGCGCGTCGGGCAGAAGGACGCCCATCGTCTTCTCCACCGCGGCGATCTGGCGCCTGTGGTCGGCGCTGGCACCGCAGGCGGCATCCAGCATGGCGCCGTAATCGGAACTTGACTGCGCAGTGATGGCCTTCGCCCCACCGGCGGCAAACAGCCCGACACCGCCAGCGGCCAATCCGGCCAGCACCGCACGCCGGTTCGCGTCCGCGCCCATCCTGCTCATCCGCCCGCTCCGTCGATCTGCCCCATGGGTCGGCCGTGCGTCGTCGGCCTGGTATCCGACTATACGCCGCGGGGGCCGGCCCGCCAGCGATGCAATCATTAAATCTTTGGAAGGAAGCCCGCCGACGCTCAGGCGGCAACGGGAGCGGCGGAGCGCCAGCCGACGCGATCCATGCGCAGCTTGAACAGCGCAATCGGGTCGCCCCAGGGCGTCACCCGCGTCTCCAGCGCAATGGGCACCATGCCGAGCTTGGCGTAGAGCAGCAGGGCCGGCGTGTTGGTGCTGAAGCAATAGAGTGTCAGTTCGGGCAGGCGATGGTGATCGAAGGCGCGGTCGATCATCGTCCGCACAAGATAATCGGCGATGCCGCGGCGGCGCAGCGCCGGATCGACGCTGACATTGCCGATGCTGGCGGTGCGCTCCTCCTCGAAGGTGGCGTAGTTGGCATAGCCGACCACACGCTCCCTCCCCTCCTCGGTCAGGGTGACCACGGTGGGATCGCGGCGGATGCTCAGCGTCGCGCGGACCTGATCGGGGGTCAGCGGCCAGACCGCGCGCGGGAACAGGAAATAGAGTTCCTCCGCATTGCGGGCAAAGCCGCAGATCGTGGCGATGTCGGCGTCGGCCAACGGCCGGTACGACAGGACGGTGTGGGAGGGTGAGCCGCTCATACTTAGAAGTCTAAGTATCTTTTGCAAGGACGCAAGCGACCTTGCGGCGCCAGGGCTACGGCCCTATGGTCGGGCGATGATCCATACCCTCTCCGAACTCGCGGCCCGGCTGGGCAAAAATCAACGATTGCTTGGCCTTGACGTCGGCACCAAGACCGTCGGGTTGGCGGTGGCCGATCCCGGACTGATCGTCGCATCCCCGATCGGCACGCTGAAGCGCACCAAATTCACCCAGGACGCGCGCGAGCTGGGCAAGACCATCCGCGATTACAGCATCGGCGGTCTGGTGGTCGGGCTGCCGCTGAACATGGACGGGACGGAAGGGCCACGCGCCGAATCGGTGCGCGCCTTCGCCAACAATCTGCTGGAACGGTCCGACCTGCTGGGCTGGGAGGCGGAGATCGCCTTCTGGGACGAGCGGCTGTCGACCTCCGCCGTCGAGCGCTTCATGATCGGCGAGGCCGACATGACCCGCAAGCGCCGGGACGAGGTGGTGGACAAGATGGCCGCCGCCTACATCCTTCAGGGCGCGCTCGACATGCTGGCGAACCAGCGCCGCCTCGCGAGCGAAGCGGACGAGGACGGGCGGGACGACGAAGACCACGACGACCGCGACTGAGATCGGCTCCGGCCTGCGCCCGCTCAGGCCGGGCGTTCGGGCTGAAGCAGGGCGGCACGGCCCAGAAGCTTCGACGGATCGACGCCCTGCACCAACAGCAGGGCGCTGGCTTTGACGAGTGCTGCCACTGTATCGGGGGTGAGCGCCAGCGCGCGGCAGTAAATCCCCTCGGCCAGATCGGCATGGCCGGCGGCAGCCAGCGCCTCCGCCGCCGCCAGCAGGCCGTCCATCGCCATGGCGAGATTGCCGTCGAGGTTCAACGCCCCGGCGAAAGCCTGCACCGCAGCCGGCAGGTCGCCCTGGCTTTCCAGCACCAGCCCATAGGTGGCCCACCAGACGGCAACGCCGGGTCGGGCCATGATGGCCTGGGCAATCAGCTCCTGCGCCGCGGCCCAGCGGCCGGCCTGTGCGGCGACCAGGCCTTGGCGATAGATGCTTTCGGCCTGATCCGGCGTCATCGTCCTGGCTTCCCTTACGACTCGCTGCGGCCGAGCTGGTCCATCAGCTCGCGCCATTCGCGCTTGGACAGGCCGCTGGCCTCCTGCGTCACCGGCTCGCCGGCCAGCAGGCGCTTCACCACGTCCAGGCCGGTGCGCGACAGGTGGGCGCCGCCCATGCGGTATTCGGTGAAGGATTCGAACACCGCCGGGACCCAGCGCTTCACCACGTCCAGCATCGCATCGGCATAGACGCGGATCTCATACTGGGCATGGCTGTCCGCGCGCAGCGACAGGAAATGCAGCAGATTGTGGAGATCGACCTTCCAGTACCACTGCGTGTAATAGTTCAGCGACAGGTTCATCCGCGCCAGTTCGCGCGCCAGCCCCTGGCGGGACGGATCGATGACCGTGCCGTCCTCACGGTGGTTCAGCAGCTCTTCATAGTGGCTGTAGGCGCGTTCGGAATCCTCGCGCAGCAGCCGCATGACGTCGGCCGCCTCCTCGCCCTCCAGCACGTCGCCGCGGCCCTGGCGGTTCACCACGGCCTGGGCGCCCAGCTGTTCCGGTGCCGGCACGTAGAATTCGCGGTCGAGGATGGAATAGCGCGCCGAATATTCGTTCACGTTCGCGGTGCGGTGGCGGATCCACTGGCGGGCGACGAAGATCGGCAGCTTCACATGGAACTTTATCTCGCACATCTCGAACGGGGTCGAGTGGCGGTGGCGCATCAGATACTTGATGAGGCCGGAATCCTCGCTGACCTTCTTGGTGCCCTTGCCATAGGACACGCGCGCCGCCTGGACGACCGCCGCATCGTCGCCCATATAGTCGATGACGCGGACGAAACCGTGGTCCAGCACCTCCAGCGGCTGATAGAGGATCTCCTCCAGGGCCGGGACGGTGGCGCGACGGGTGGTGGCGGTGACGGCGCGCAGGCGATCGATTTCGTCGCGCTGCTCGGGCGTGATCGGCATGGTGACTCCGGGGCTGCAACGGCCGGACTCTTAAGCAGAGCGGGTCGCCGGTGCAAGCCGCCATTCTGGAAACGGCCCGCGTCACCGCAACGCATTTGGCGATCATGTCACACAGCCCCTTCCCTTGCCGGGCGGGAGTGCCTATATTCGCGACGTCGGTTCGCCGACTATGGCGATAAACGCCTTGTGGAATAAGCGTTGTGGACCCGGGGGCGGTACCCGGCGCCTCCACCAACCATACACCGGACTCGTTGACCGGGGTCGTTGGGGGCGAAACAGGATCGACACGCGTGGTAAAGGCATGGTTTTCGCTCGGCATGGTTCCGCCGTTATCGGGCCGTTGCAATAGTTGCCAACGACAACGTTGCTCAGGCTCGCCTCGCTGCCTAACGGCGGCTGGTAGCCTAAACCTAATCCCCGCGGGTTAGCGCCCAAGGGTGGGGCCGTGGGCCGCCTAGCAACAGAAGGCCCACACCTCTCTTCCCGGCGATTCGTACCGGCCTTTGCCGCAGCGGGCCGCCAGACCGATTGCGTTATCAGGGATCCGCCCAAGCATGCCGAAAGAGCAGCTCCGCTATGACCGTATGGTCGAAACCGCGTTGCGCGGCGTTGTCCGTGACGCGCTGACCGAGGTTGCCGAGCGCGGCTTGCCGGGCAATCACCATTTCTACCTGACCTTCCGCACCGGCTTCCCCGGTGTCGACATCCCGGATTACCTGTCCTCACAGTATCCGAACGAGATGACCATTGTCCTCCAGTTCCAGTATTACGGGCTGGACGTGACGGACGACCATTTCGAGGTCACGCTGAGCTTCAACAATGTGCATGAGCGGCTGGTCATTCCCTTCGCCGCCATCACCACCTTCGCCGACCCCTCGGTGAACTTCGCGCTGCAGTTCCAACCGCTGGCCGCCGCCGAGTCGGCGGAGGTCGCGACCATGCCGCCCCGTGCCGCCGCCGAGCGCGGGGAAGAAAAGGCCGAGGAAAGCGCCCCGGCCGAAGAGCCGAAGCGCGGCGAGGTCGTGGCGCTGGACGCATTCCGCAAGAAGTAACCTGACAGACAGATGCCCGCCCGGCCGCCCAGCGACTATGTCTCGACACTCTGCGAGATGCTGGCGCCGCTGGGCGATGTGCATGTGCGCCGCATGTTCGGCGGCTACGGCCTATCCATCGACGGGCTGACCTTCGCGCTGGTCGCCGACGATGTTCTATACTTCAAGGCGGATGACGTGAACCGCGCGTCCTTCGCGGCGTTGGGCCTGGAACCCTTCCGGCCGATGCCGGACAAGCCGACCACTCTCTCCTATTATCCGCCGCCAGACTCGGCGCTGGACGACCGCGACGAGCTGCTGCCCTGGGCGCGATCCGGATTCGAGGCGGCGCTGCGTGCCGCCGCGAAAAAGGCTGCCAAGGCAAAGCGGCAATAGGTCCCTCCCCCCGGAGCGGGAGACGGAACGCCATCACTCACGCGCCCTGACGGCTCGGTGGCGCCCCACACCAGCGACGTCATCGAAAGCCACTTCCCCAGACAGGAAGGGGCGTCCGGCGCGCAGTCACGGACGCGCCCCTTGATTGCATATACTCGCAAAACTCTGCTGATCCGCTGCGGCGGTTACCAAGTGTTGTTTGACGCCGACAAGGTCAGGGTTTCAACTGCGTTGTTGCGGTCATATTTGACCGTCAATACATTCGACTGAACGATCTTCCGCTGGTAGCTGGTAAAAGAATACATATAGGTCTGCGTCGATGTTCCGTCCGAACTGGTCGAGGTTGACATCGGCACGCCCAGTGACTGCATGACGGTCGATTTCTGCGTACCCTTCGGGAACATCGCGTTTACGGTGGCGTCGTTGATGTTGGCGAGCACCGCCGGACCGCTTTGCTTATCCGCCAACGCGCCGCCCGGCCGATACATGGCCTGCTCATCATACATTGTCGGAGGAACGCAAGCGGAAACAGCGACGCTAGATACAAAAAGCGCGACGAAGGCAAGTTTCTTCATTTTGCGACCCTATGCATTCTTTCAAAGCGGCGGGAGAGGCTTTCAATCCGCGTCACACCACCATGGCTTTAAGTGAAGCATCATTAAAGTTTTTTCACAATGCTTTCGGATACACGGTATTCGTCCAGTCTTCTCTCGAGCCGAATAAGTCTAGAAACTGCCCTTCAGAT
>NZ_BADK01000901.1 GCF_000333595.1 Azospirillum sp. B506 | reverse complement strand
TCACCTCGCTCGGCTTGAAGATCATGGCGTTGCCGGCGGCCAGCGCCGGGGCCGATTTCCACAGCGCGATCTGGATCGGTAGTTTCCAGGCGCCGATCCCGGCCACCACCCCCAGAGGCTCGCGCCTCGTGTAGACGAAGGAGGTGGGGCGCAGGGGGATCTGTCGCCCCTCCAGCGCCGGGGCGAGGCCGGCGTAATATTCCAGCACGTCGGCGCCGGTGGCGATGTCGACCGCGCGGGTCTCGCTCAACGGCTTGCCGGTGTCGAGCGTTTCGATTTCGGCCAGCGCGTCGTTGCGCTCGCGCAGCAGGGAGACCGCCCGGCGCAGCACCCGCGACCGCTCCATCGCCGTCATCGCACCCCACACCGCCTGTCCGGCACGGGCACTGTCGACGGCGCGGTCGATCTCCGCGGCTGTCGCCTGCGCGACCTCGGCCAGCGTCTCGCCGGTCGCCGGGTTGACGGTGGCGATGTGCTCCGCCCCCTCGCCCTCCACGGGGCGGCCGTGAATGTAATGGGCCTGCCGTCCGAACCGCATCATGTCCCGTCTCCCCGATCCCAGGCCCAAGGGTGATCCGCATCCCGCAATTTGGTTTCAGGAAGCAGCGTGGTTTTTATTGAATGATCGTTCAATAAAAAAATTGCGGGTGGCGGTTCCGTTCTCCAACTTGGTCGTGTTCAAACAAACCGGCGAACCGGCACCCGCTCCTTGGAACCTGGCGGAAGGCCGACGAATGACGCCCCGCGCGGGACAAAGCCGTGCCATCCGCATGTCAACCACCCTGGCCCGCTTCAAATCGGCGCCCCCGCGTGCTACATCCTCCGCGCTATGCTGCACATCAATGACCTGACCTTCCGCTTCGGCGGCCGAGTGTTGTTCGACCATGCGACCGCCGTCGTGTCCAAGGGGCACCGCGTGGCGCTGGTGGGACGCAACGGCACCGGGAAATCGACCCTGCTGAAGCTGATCTCGGGCCAGCTGCAAACCGATGCCGGCGCCATCACCCTGCCGGCCGGCATGCGGATGGGCATGGTGGCGCAGGAGGCCCCCAGCGGCCCGACCACGCTGATCGACGCCGTGCTGGCCGCCGACACCGAACGCACAGCCCTGCTGGCGGAGGCCGAGACGGCGACCGACCCGATGCGCATCGGCGAAATCCACGCAAGGCTGGCCGACATCGAGGCGCATTCCGCCCCGTCGCGCGCGGCACAGGTGCTGTCCGGCCTGGGCTTCGATGCCGAGGCTCAAGCGCGGCCCTGTTCGGATTTCTCCGGCGGATGGCGCATGCGCGTGGCGCTGGCCGGCGTGCTGTTCTCCCGCCCCGACCTGCTGCTGCTCGACGAGCCGACCAACCACCTCGACCTCGAAGCCACCATCTGGCTTGAGGGCTATCTGAAGAACTACCCGCACACCATCCTGCTGGTCAGCCACGACCGCGAGCTGCTGAACGCGGTGCCGAACACGACGATCCACATCGATCAGGGCAAGCTCGTCACCTACAGCGGCAATTACGACCAGTTCCTGGCGCAGCGCCGCGCCAACCAGGAACGGCTGGCCTCGATGGCCGCCAAGCAGGAGGCGCGGCGCAAGCACATGATGTCCTATGTCGACCGCTTCCGCTTCAAGGCCAGCAAGGCCCGTCAGGCGCAAAGCCGCCTGAAGCTGCTGGAGAAGATGGAGTCGATCACGCTGATGGAGGACGATCCCGAGGTCGTCTTCAATTTCCCGCCGCCGGACGAGCTGGCGCCGCCGCTGATCGCGCTGGAAGGCGTCAGCATCGGCTATGGCGACACGGTGATCCTGCGGCGGGTCAACCTGCGCATCGACATGGAGGACCGCATCGGCCTGCTCGGCGCCAACGGCAACGGCAAATCGACGCTGGTCAAGCTGCTGGCCAACCGTCTGCAGCCGATGGCCGGTGAGATGCGGCGGCCGTCCAAGCTGCGCATCGGCTATTTCGCCCAGCATCAGGCCGAGGAGCTGGACCTGTCGCTGACGCCGATCCAGCAGACCCAGCGCATCATGCCGCTGGCGCTGGAGGAGAAGGTGCGCGCCCATCTCGGCCGCTTCGGCTTCCCGCAGGTCAAGGCCGAGACCAAGATCGCCAACCTGTCCGGCGGCGAGAAGGCGCGTCTGCTGCTGGCGCTGATGAGCCGGGAAGTCCCGCACATCCTGATGCTGGACGAGCCGACCAACCATCTGGACATCGACAGCCGCGAAGCGCTGATCGAGGCGATCAACGACTTCCCCGGTGCCGTCATCGTCATCAGCCACGACCCCCACCTGATCGAGATGACGGTGGACCGGCTGCTGCTGGTCGCCGACGGCACGGTGCAGGCCTATGACGGCGATCTCGACGATTACCGCCGCTATCTGCTCGACCGCGCCAAGGCGGAACGGGCGGTGGCGAAGGGTGGCACGGAGCGCGACGCCGGGCCGAACAAGAAGGACCAGCGCCGGGCGGCGGCCGAGGCGCGCACCGCGCTGGCGCCGCTGAAGCGCAAGGCCACCGACGCCGAGGCGCTGGTGACCAAGCTTGCCGAGGAGAAGCGCAGGATCGAGGCGAAGATGGCCGACCCGGCGCTCTACACCGGCCCGTCCGACAAGCTGACCAAACTGCAGATCGAGCTGGGCACGGTGGAGAAGAAGCTGGCGACCGCCGAGGAGACCTGGCTGGAGGCGCTGGAACTCTACGAGAGCGCCGCGGCGGAGGCCGGCGTTTGAACGCCCGCCGGCACATCGACGACGCAGACGGCAGCGTCCAGGCGGAGTTGGAGCATGACGGCACCATCGCCCTGCCCGTCGTCTGCGACGGCGAGGATGAGGAGCGCACGTCCGACGTGCTGGCCCGCTTCCGCGCCAACCTGCCGGCCGGACGGGTCACGCTGGGCGACCTGATCCGGGCGCTGGGCGACCGCTCGCTCGGCACCATCCTGCTGGCCCTGTCGCTGCCGACCATCGCGCCGGTGCCGCTCGGCGTGTCCTGCCTGTTCGACCTGCCCATCGTGCTCTACACCGCCCAGCTCGCCTTCGGCCGGCGCGGGGTGGGTTTGCCGGACTGGCTGCTGCGGCGCTCCATCGGCACCCGGCTGGCGGCGCGGACGCTGGACGCCGCCATGCCGCGGCTGGTGTGGATCGAACGGATGCTGAAGCCGCGGCTGCACCGGCTCGCCCGCATCGACCAGGAGCGCTGGTTCGGCCTGTTGCTGTTCATCCTGACGCTGACCTGCATCGTGCCGCTGCCGCTGACCGGCTGGCTGCCCGGCTTCGCGCTGGTGCTGATCTCGCTGGGGCTGATCGAACGCGACGGCGGCGCCATCGGCATCGGGTTGGGGCTGACCGTCGCGGCGCTGGTGGTTTTGACGCTGGTGGCCAGCAGCCTGTCATACGCAGGTCACCAACTTCTGGCAGCAACTCTCCGGTAGGACGGCCGCGCCCGCACCAGGGGTGACGGACCGTCCCGAACCAGGGAGGCTCCGATGACCGAGGCTGCATCCGCACCGCTTTCCGAATCCTGGCTGTTCTTCCGCCGCTGGCTGGCCGATCCCTGGGCGATGGGGTCGATCGCCCCCTCCTCCCAGGCGCTGCGCCGGCGCATCACCCGCGAAATCCGCCGCGAGCCGGACGAGGTCGTGGTCGAGTTCGGCGGCGGCACCGGTCCCATAACCGCGGCGATGCTGGAGGCCGGCATTCCGCCCGACCGGCTCTACAGCTTCGAGATCGACGACGACCTTGCCCGCCATCTGCGTGCCCGCTGCCCGGCGGTCACCGTCATCGCCGACGACTGCCGCAAGGCGCCGGAGCTGCTGGGCGAGGCGCTGTGCGGCAAGGTCGGCACGGTGGTGATCGGCATCCCGATGATCACCTTCCCGCTGGAGTTCCAGCGCGAGGTGCTGGACGCCACCTTCCGCATCCTGCGGCCGGGCGGGCGCTTCCTGCTCTACAGCTTCATGCCGCATTCGCCGCTGAACCGCGACGCGCTGGGGTTGAAGGGCGAGCGTCTGGGCTTCACGCTGCGGAACCTGCCGCCGGCGTCGGTGTGGGGATATTGGCGGGGGTGATGCGCACGCATCCAATCCCCTCTCCCCCCGGGGAGAGGGTTAGGGTGAGAGGGCGCGCGACGAGGGTTCCCAAGCATCGCACACCTTTCACCCCCCACCAAATCCACCCCATGCATCCCCCTCACCCCGGCCCTCTCCCCGGGGGGGAGAGGGGGATTTGGGGCGGGAGAGAGCTGGGTTGCCGCCTTCATACCGTCCCGCTTATGCTCCGCCCATCCCATTCACCGCCATGGATGCTCCGGTCTTGTCCTTCATCCTGTCGAAGCTGCTGTGGGGTATCGTCGCGCCCGGCAATGCCTTGGTGCTGGCCGTGGCGCTGGGCGCGCTGCTGTGGCGGACGCGGCGCTGGCAGCATGCCGGGCGGCGGCTGGTCACGCTGGCGGCGCTTCTGCTTCTGCTGGTCATGTATACCGGGCTGGGCGCGCTGGTCGCCCTGCCGCTGGAGAACCGCTTCCCGCGGCTGGAGCCGGAGGGGCGGATCGACGGCATCATCATGCTGGGCGGCGCCGTCAACCCGCCGATCACCGCCGACCGCGGCGATCCGTCGCTGAACGAGGCGGCGGAGCGCATCCTGGGTTTCGCCGATCTCGTCCGCCGCCATCCGGAGGCCAAGGCGGTCTTCACCGGCGGGTCGGGCCGGCTGCTGGCGCCGGACCGAAGGAGACATC
>NZ_BADK01000902.1 GCF_000333595.1 Azospirillum sp. B506 | reverse complement strand
TATAGTTGAACAGGATGCTCGGCGCCTGCCCGGGATCGCGCGAGCGGGCATGGACGCGGCCCTTGCTGGGCGAGCGCATCGAGCCGACATGGGCCTGGAAGCCATGCGCCTCCACCGCATTGGTGCCGTTGTAGCTGATGGCGACGGGGAGGAAATGATACTGGATGTTGGGCCAGGGCACGTCGTCGCCGGTGCGGATGAAGCCGCCGGCCTCGAACTGGTTGCTGGCGCCGATGCCGGTGCCCAGGAACAGCCATTCGGCGCCGATGGCCGGCTGGTTCCACCATTTCAACGCGGGATAGAGCGAAACCGGCTGCCGGCAATGATACTGGATATACATCTCCAGATGGTCCTGCAGATCGCCGCCGACCCCCGGCAGATCGAGCACCGTCTCCACCCCCAGCTCGCGCAGCAGCGGCGACGGTCCCACCCCCGACCGTTGCAGGATCGCCGGGGAGGCGATGGCCCCGGCGCACAGCAACACCTCCCGCCGCGCCCGCGCCGTCACCGGCGTGCCGTTGCGCAGATAGGCGACGCCGACGGCGCGACGCCCGTCGAACAGGATGCGGTCGGTCAGCGCGTGGGTGACGATGGTCAGGCCCGGACGCTCCCGCGCCCGGTCGAGATAGCCACGAGCCGTGCTGCAGCGCCGCCCCCGCGCGGTCACCGTGCGGTCCATCGGGCCGAAGCCCTCCTGGCGGTAGCCGTTCAGATCGTCGGTGCGGCCATAGCCGGCCTGCGCCCCGGCCTCCACCATCGCCTCGTAGAGCGGGTTGACGCCCGGCTTGGCGGTGGTGACGAAGAGAGGGCCGTCGCCGCCGTGATAGGCGTTGGGGCCGGCGTCGCGCGTCTCCGCCTTGCGGAAATAGGGCAGGCAGTCGAGATAGCTCCAGTCCTCCAGACCCGGCAGCTCGGCCCAGCCGTCATAATCCAGCGCGTTGCCGCGGATGTAGCACATGCCGTTGATCAGCGACGACCCGCCCAGCCCCTTGCCGCGCCCGCACTCCATCCGGCGGTTGTCCATGTGCGGTTCGGGTTCGGTCTCGTAGGCCCAGTTGTAGCGGCGGCCCTGCAGCGGAAAGGCCAGCGCCGCCGGCATCTGGGTGCGGTAGTCCAGCCGGTGGTCGGGTCCGCCCGCCTCCAGCAGCAGGACGCTGACGCCGGCATCCTCGGTCAGGCGGCAGGCCAGCACATTGCCAGCCGATCCGGCGCCGACGATGATGTAGTCATACTCGCGCACCGCCTGGGCGATGGAAGGCATGGCGGTGCCGGTCTCCGGCGCAGCGGCACCGGAGGTTGGTTGGTTCGACATCGAACACCCCTTCAGTAAAAATCGGCCTCAGAACACCGAGGCGTAGGGTCCCAACTCGACCTGGACCGACTTGAGGCGGGTGTAATGGTCGAGCGTCTCGACCCCGTTCTCGCGGCCGATGCCCGACTGCTTGAAGCCGCCGACAGGCATTTCCGGCGGCGATTCCCCCCAGGCGTTGATCCAGCAGATGCCGGCCTCCAGCCGGTGGATCACCCGGTGGGCGCGGGCCAGATCGCCGGTGACCAGCCCGGCGGCAAGGCCGTAGCTGCTGGCGTTGGCACGGCCGATGACCTCCTCCTCGTCATCGAAGGTCAGGAGCGACAGGACCGGGCCGAAAATTTCCTCGCGCACGATGGACATGCCGTCGTGGCAATCGGTGAAGACGGTCGGCGCCACATAGGCGCCGCGTGCGAAGGCAGCCCCCTCCGGCACGCCGCCGCCGGCCAGCAGCCGCGCGCCCTCCGCCTTGCCGGCTTCGATGCAGCGCAGCACCTTGTCGCGGTGGGCG
>NZ_BADK01000903.1 GCF_000333595.1 Azospirillum sp. B506 | reverse complement strand
TGCTCGTCCCACACCCGCAGCAGGATGTCCTTCCAGCCAGTCTTCGGGATCTCCGACGGGGTTTCCGCCGACCGGCCGCGGGCCTCGCCATCATTGGCGGCGCGTCCGCCGCCCTGCTGGCGGTTCGTCCGGTTGCGATGCTCGTAATAATGACGGCGGCTCAGCCCCAGCATGCCCCGCCCTCCTCAGACCACGGCTTCGTGCAGCGCGCCGACCCGGTACCGCACCGTTTCCAGGGCGTGGAACTGGGCGCCGATGACGACCTGCAGATGCTCGTCCGGCGCGTCGCGCAGGGCGTCGCGGAACAGCGCCAGCGTGCCGTCCAGCCCGCCTTCCAGCCGGGCCAGCAGGTCGCCGCGGGTAGCCGGTCCGCCGGCCCCGGCCATCACGCTGCGGGCGCTGGCCTCCGCCAGACCATGCATGGGCGACCAGACGCGGGCCCCCTCGCCGGCGGTCGCGCCGGCGGTCTCGATCCAGCCGCCGCCCTCGCGCAGCTCGGCGTCGAGCGCCAGGGCGCTGCGGTCGAGCTGGTCGGCCAGCTCCTGCAGACGGCCGGACAGCGACGGATCGGCGATGGTCATGTCGGCGCGGCGGAAGGCCTCGGCCCCGTCGCGGCAGGCGCCGGTCAGGTCGGTCAGCAGATGCCGGCTGCGCGGGTCGAGATGACGGCCATGGGGATCGTAATCGTCGAATTCGGTGGCCGATTCGGGGGTGCGGGCGACCGCCACGGCAAGCCAGAGGGCGCCGACGCCCATCAGCGCCACGGGAATCGGGTTGGCACGCACCGCGCGGGCGATGCGGCCGGACAGGCCATCGCCGCCACCTTGGATCACGTCGTGCACCACCTGCACCACGCCGCCGGACATCTGGCCGGGCGACAGGCGGAATTCGATCTCGTCGATCACCGAATCCATGCGTGCCCGGATCGACCGGATCTCGTGTTCGATCTCCTCGGGCCGGCGGCCCTGCGGTGCTGCCGTGTCGGGAGGAGTTGCGGACGGAATGGCGTCGGTGCGATGGGTCATGCCGGGCGTCTCCTGTGGGGGCTGCCGGCTTGCAACACCAGGAGATGCCGATTGTTCCGGCCATTCCCGCTTCGGTCAGGGCCGTCCGCCCCCACAGCCGAAGGGCCGGACGGTTTCCCACCCGGCCCTTCGTCAGGAACGGCTGACAGGCTGCGCTCAGACCAACTGCCCTCAGGCCAGGGCTGCCAGCGCCACGCCGCCCAGCCCGATGGCGGCCCCCAGCCCGCGCAGGACCAGCGCCCCCTTGCCGCCGCTGGCAAGACCGCGCAGAGACAGGGCGGCACCGACGCCGGCGCCATGCAGCAGGGCGGTGGCGAGCGCGAAGCCCAGGCCGTAGAGCAGCGGCTGCGCCGCCTCCGGCATCTCGACGCCATGGGCATGGCCATGGAACAGCGCGAACAGCGCGACCACCGCCATCGACACCGGCAGCGCCAGGCGCGACTGCGCTGCAATCAGGGCGCCCAGCACGATCACCGAGCCGGCGATCCCCAGCTCCGCCGCCGGCAGGGCGATGCCGCTCATGCCCAGCAGGCCGCCGCCGATCATGGCGGTGACAAAGGTGGCCGGCAGCGCCCACAAGGCGGCCCCGCCGCGCTGCGCCGCCCACAGCCCGACCGCGACCATTGCCAGCAGATGGTCCCAGCCGCCGATCGGATGCAGGAAACCGTGGGCGAAGCCGGCGTCATGGGCGCCGAAGGTGTGGGCGTCGGCGACCGCGGGCAGCACCAGCCCGGCCAGCAGGACGGCCGAGGCGAGAGGGAAACGTTTCATGGACCAGCATCCTCTGATGTCGTGTCGCGCCCATCGGCTTGTACCGCCCCGGCTTTCCCGCCCGACGCAGGGGAAACCGGACAGTGTGGCGCGGTTGGGCGGAAGTGTAGCAGAAAGCGCCGGCCCGGCCATGGCCGAGACAACGGTTTCTCTGGGCCGGAACTACGTATTTTGACGCAGGTCAATGAGGTGCATCCCCGATCCGTCAAGATACAGTCGGGTCCATTCACGGAAGGTCCGCACGGGAAACGCCGATGTCCACCGCCACGCTGCCCGGAGAGGGGTCGGTCGCCGTCCGGCTGTGGCTGGACCGCGGGACCATCGGCCGGGCCGAGGTCGCAACCCGCCGCCCGCGCGCCGTCGCCGCCCTGGTCGGCCGCAAGGCGGATGAGGCGGCGCGACTGGCGCCCCTGCTGTTCAGCCTGTGCGGCAGCGCCCAGGGGCTGGCCGTCGCCCGCGCCTGCGAGGCGGCGCTGGGAATCGACGCCAGCGCCCACGAGACCGCCCGCAGCCTGCTGACCGATGCGGAGGTGCTGGACAGCCATGGCTGGCAGGCAGCGGTCGAATGGCCGGCGCGCCTGGGCGCCCCGCCGAAGCCGGCGGCTCTGCGCGAGCTGCGGACCGCGGTGTCGGCGATCCTGCCGGCGCTCTATCCGGCCAAGGACGGGCTGCGGCCCGGCGGCGGCATTCTGCGGCCGGACGCGGCGGCGTTGCGCGACGCGCTGGCGCGGATGGCCGGCTGGCTGGACACCACCGTCTTCGCCGGCCCGCCGCCGCAGGACGCCGACGAGCTGGCCGGTTGGGCGGCTGCCGGCGGCAGCTATGCCGCCCGTCTGGGCGCCCGGCTGCTGTCGCCCGATCTGGCGGGTTGGGGAGCCTGCTGCGTGCCGCTGCTCGTCGACCGGTCGCCGGACCGTTTCGCGGCGGCGCTGGCCGGCGATCCGGCCTTCGCCACAGCCCCCCGTTACGAGGACGCCCCGGCCCTGACCGGCCCGCTGGAGCGGCAGGCGGGGCACCCGCTGGTCCTGTCGGTGACTGAGCGGTTCGGCGACGGGCTGGCCCGGCTGTTCGCGGCGCGGCTCGCCGATCTGGCCGAACTGCCGCGGCGGATGGAGGCGGCCATCGCGGCCCTTCGCCCCGCCGGCCCGGCTGCCGCCGGTTCCGGCCGTCCGGGCGAGGGCTGCGGCGTGGCGGAAACGGCGCGCGGCCGGCTGGCCCATTGGCTGCGGCTGGATGGCGACGGCCGGCTGGCCGACGCCCGCATGGTGGCGCCGACCGACTGGAACTTCGCCGCCGACGGCCCGCTGGCGCGCGCGCTGGCCGGGGCGCCGGTGCGCGGCCGCGACGATGCGGTGGAGCGGGTGCGGCTGCTGGTCGCGATGCTGGATCCCTGCGTCGCCTGCGGCATAGACGTACACGAATGAGGATCGCTTGCCGAAGCTTGCGGGCAGGCCGATGATGGGCAGGCGTCAGGGTAACGACGTCAGGTTAAGATACGCGCCTACAAGCCCTCTCCCCCGTGGGGAGAGGGTTGGAGGGGGTAGCGCGGGCAGAATGACCGCGCCAGGGGATTGCCAAGGGGCAGTATGCCCCTTGGCGGCGCGCTTTGCGCGCCGGCCCCCTCACCCTCCCCACGCCTCCGGCGCGGGTCCCCTCCCTCTCCCCGGGGGAGGAGAGGGCTTAACCCGAGATCATTAACCTGACTTCGGTACCCTGGAGCGGGCGTCTTGCGGATTGACGAGTGGGAGAGCGCGTGATGTGCACGGTTTGCGGATGCGGAGAAGGCGAAACCCGGATCGACGGCAAGGCTGCCGACGCCGAGCATGAGCACATCGGCCCGGACGGCAAGGTCTACCGCCACCGCCATGGCGAGGCGCACCATCATGCCCACCATCACCATGACGACACCCACGAGCATGTCGCCCCCGACGGCACCGTGTTCCGCCACAGCCACACCGATCATGGACACCAGGACCAGGGGCACCATGACCACGGGCATGACCACGGGCACGGGCATGACCCAGATCACGGGCATGACCATAGCCATGACCATAGCCACGGCCACGACCATGACCACCACCATCACACCCACGACCATCACCGCCCCGACCGTGCCGACGCCATCGACGGCGGCGCCGCGCTGAACCAGCCGCGGCTGGTCACCATCGAACGCGACATCCTGGCGAAGAATGACGGGCTGGCCGCCGTCAACCGCCGCCGGTTCGCCGAGCGCGGCGTGTTCGTGCTGAACCTGATGTCCAGCCCCGGCTCGGGCAAGACCACCCTGCTGACCCGCAGCCTGACCGACCTGAAGGGCCGCTTCCCGGTCGCGGTGATCGAGGGCGACCAGCAGACCAGCTTCGACGCCGACCGCATCCGCGCCACCGGCACCCCGGCGGTGCAGGTCAACACCGGCAAGGGCTGCCATCTCGACGCCTCGATGGTGGCGCAGGCCGCCGACAAGCTGGCGGCTGACGGCCAGTTCGCCGAGGACGGCGTGTTGTTCGTCGAGAATGTCGGCAATCTGGTCTGCCCCGCCGGCTTCGACCTGGGCGAGACCCACCGCGTCGTCGTGCTGTCGGTGACGGAGGGCGAGGACAAGCCGCTGAAATACCCGGACATGTTCGTCCGCGCCGACCTGCTGGTGGTGAACAAGATCGACCTGCTGCCCCATCTCAGCTTCGATGTCGAGCGCATGATCGGCTACGCCCAGCGCCTGAACCCGTCGCTGGCGGTGATCCAGCTGTCGGCCACCACCGGCCAGGGGCTGGAGGAATGGTACGACTGGATCGCCGACGGTCTGGCAGAGGCCCGCGCCTCCCATTCCGCCGCCGCTGCCGTCTGACGGGGGAGGACCGCCGCCATGTGCCTTGCCGTCCCCGCCCTGGTCACCGCCCTGCTGCCCGACGACCGCGCCACCGTCAGCCTGGGCGGCGTCACCTCCACCTGCTCGCTGGAGCTGGTGGAGGGCGTCACCGTCGGCGATTACGTGATCGTCCATGTCGGCTACGCCCTGTCCCGCCTGGATGCCGAGGAAGCCGAGCGAACGCTCGCTCTGCTGGCCGAGGTCGCCCAGGTCGAAACTGAAGCGGCCGAAGCCACGGCCTGACGCCGCTCGCGCGTGTTTCGACGGAAAACCGCACCCGCGAACAGGCACGTCATTCCCGCGAAGGCGGGGATCAAGGCTTCCCAGCCAAGCCCCTGAACCCGCTGGATTCCCGCCTTCGCGGGAATGACGGCGCACCAAAGGCAAGGGTTCCCGCATCTCTTGCGCGGAAACTCGCTCTCCAACCGACCACCCGGACCCCCGCCATGACCGACCGCCGCCTCTTCACCCGCAAGCTCGACATCGCCCGTGGGGCGGTGGACATGACCCACGGGTCGGGCGGCAAGGCGATGGCGCAGCTGGTGCGCGAGCTGTTCGCCGCCGCCTTCGCCAATCCCTGGCTCGACCAGGGCAACGACCAGGCCGCCTTCGATGTGCCGGGCGGGCGCATGGTGATGACGACCGACGGCTTCGTCGTCTCGCCGCTGTTCTTCCCCGGCGGCGACATCGGCTCGCTGGCCGTCCATGGCACGGTGAACGACGTCGCCATGGCGGGTGCGGTGCCGCTGCACCTGACCGCCGGCTTCATCATCGAGGAGGGCTTCCCCCTCGCCGACCTCAAGCGGGTGGTCGACAGCATGGCCGCCGCGGCGCGCGAAGCCGGGGTCGCCATCGTGTCGGGCGACACCAAGGTGGTGGAGCGCGGCAAGGGCGACGGTGTCTTCATCACCACCACCGGCATCGGCATGGTGCCGCCCGGCGTCGCCCCGTCGGGTGACCGGGCGCGGCCGGGCGACGCCATCCTGGTCAGCGGCACCATGGGCGACCATGGCGTCGCCATCATGTCGACCCGCGACAATCTGGGATTCGAAACGGCGATCCTGTCCGACAGCGCCGCCCTGAACGGGCTGGTCGCGGCGATGGTGGCGGCGGTGCCCGACGTGCATGTGCTGCGCGACCCCACCCGCGGCGGGCTGGCGACGACGCTGAACGAGATCGCCCACCAGTCCGGCGTCGGCATGCGGCTGCGCGAGGCCGACATCCCGGTGCGGGCGCAGGTGACCGCGGCCTGCGAGCTGCTGGGCCTTGACCCGCTCTATGCCGCCAATGAAGGCAAACTGATCGCGATCTGCGCCGGGGAGGAGCGCGACCGCCTGCTGTCCGTCATGCGCGGCCACCCGCTGGGACGGGATGCCGCCTGCATCGGGCAGGTGGTGGAGGATTCCCACCATTTCGTGCAGATGGAGACCCGTTTCGGCGGTCGCCGGATTGTCGATTGGCTGACCGGAGAACAGCTTCCGCGTATCTGCTAGATCGGATCGCGTAAAATCGGAAACGATTTGGAGCGTGAATCCGATCGTCAAAAGCAACGCTATGGGTGAAGGCATACCCGTACCGGCGGGCTAACCCACCCTTTCCACCAGGCCCGCCCCATCGGCGGGACCCCTTTCGCGCGCTGGCCGTTGCCTCTCTCGGATGGTCCTATGCTCTGACCAGAGACGATCAGCGACGAGAGATTACAATGGCGTTGTCCAACATCGCTCTTTTGGGCGCTCCCCGTTTGGATCCCGGCCGCATGGCCGGAACCCGGTCGGCGATGCAGGCGATGGACCGGCTCCCCGGTAGTCCCCCCTTGCACAGACACCCCGTGAAGCGTGCCTTCGACATCGTCGGCTCGCTGGCGCTGCTTGCCGTGTTCGGCCCCCTGATGCTCGTGCTGGCCTGGATGGTGGCGCGCGACGGCGGCCCGGCGGTGTTCGGCCATAGGCGCGTCGGTGCCGACGGGCGTCCCTTCACCTGCCTGAAGTTCCGCTCGATGGTGGTCAACTCCGCCGAGGTTCTGGAACGGTTGCTCGCCACCGACGAGGAGGCCCGCGCCGAATGGCTGGCGACGCGCAAGCTGCGCAACGACCCGCGCATCACCCGGGTCGGCCGTTTCCTGCGCAAATCGAGCCTGGACGAGCTGCCGCAGCTCATCAACGTCCTGCGCGGCGACATGAGCCTGGTCGGCCCGCGTCCGATCATCGACGACGAGGTGTCCTACTATCACGCCTGCTTCCCCTTCTACGCCCGCTGCCGCCCCGGCCTGACCGGGCTGTGGCAGGTCAGCGGCCGCAGCGACGTCGATTATGTGCGCCGCGTCCAGCTCGACACCGCCTATGTCGTCGGCTGGAACTTCTGGGCCGACATCGGCATCATGCTGCGCACCGTGCGCGTCGTGGTGAAGGGCAGCGGCGCCTACTGAGCGCCTTTTGCCGCCCCGGCCTCCCCCCTCCGAACGTGCTCATCCCTTCACGCCGGTCGCGCGTCCCATCGGGGCGCGCGACATCGTTGTTTGCGCGCCCCATGTCAGGACTCCGTCCCCTGACGCGGCCCGCCCTTTCTACCGCCCCCCTGCCGCTTGCATCCCCTCTTGCCGACATCGGGGTGGACTTTGAGAATGGACGGACGACGTGCTAGGGTCGGGCGACCGGCGAAACCCTGGTATAGTGAACGATGCATGTAAGACCGCCGGCCGGATCGGCCAGTCAAGAGGGTCCAAGGATGGCGAAGCTGCTGGCTGCCTTGCTGCTGATGATGGTGGCGATCGGGCCCGCCTGCGCCGTGGCGCCCGCCAGCCGTGCCGACACCGTCGCGGCGCTCGACCGCTACCGTACCGATTTCGCCAAGGTCCGCGGCTATGGCTCGCTGTCCACCGCCGACCGCAACTACGTCCTGTTCTCCGACGCCATGCGCCGCGTCCTGACGGAGCATGTGAAGCCTTTCGACCCGCAGGTGCTGGTCGACAAGGCGGAGGACGGGCTGAAGAAGAAGAAGGCGGAGAACCCGAAGGCCAGCGACCGCATGCTGACCGAGGCGGCGCTGGACAGCATGCTGGGCACGCTCGACCCCTATTCCAGCTTCCTCGACGCCGAGCGCTACCGCTATCTGCGCGAACAGACTCAGGGCGAGTTCGGCGGGCTGGGCATCGAGGTGACGATGGACGAGGAAAGCGGCCTGATCAAGGTCGTCTCCCCCATCGACGGCTCGCCCGCCGCCCGCGCCGGCCTGCGCAGCGGCGACCTGATCGCCCGCATCGACGACGTGGCGGTGAAGGGGCTGAACCTGCACGACGCCGTCGCCCGCATGCGCGGCCCGGTCGGCAGCTCGGTCGCCCTGTCGATCCGCCGCCCGCCGGCGACCGACGCCGGCACCCGCGTCTCGCTGACCCGCGCCATCGTGAAGATCCAGCCGGTGCGCTACCGGCTGGAGGGCAATGTCGCCTATGTCCGGATCGCCACCTTCAACCAGTCGACCTCCTCGGCGCTGGATTCGGCGATCGAGGACATGCGTCGGCAGGCGAAGGGCCGGCTGGCCGGCGCCGTCATCGACCTGCGCAACAACCCCGGCGGCCTGCTGGAGCAGGCGGTGCAGGTGGCCGACCGCTTCCTGGACACGGTGGACATCGTCTCGGTCCGCGGCCGCGATCCGGAGGAATCCCGCACCTAACGCGGCACCCCCGGCGACCTGATGGCCGGGCTGCCGGTGGTGGTGCTGATCAACAGCGGCTCGGCCTCGGCATCCGAGATCGTCGCCGGCGCCCTGCAGGACCATCACCGGGCGCTGCTGTTCGGCTCCCGCTCAATACGGCAAGGGGTCGGTGCAGACCATCTCCTCACTCAGCGTATGACACCGGCATCCGCCTGACCACCGCCCGCTATTACCGACCGTCGGGAGCGCTGGTGGACTGCTTCGGCGTCTCCCCGAACCTGGAGGTCAAGCCGACCCACGGCAGCACCGAGGAGACCCACCCCGACCCCGCCACCTGCGACCCCAACGCACCGGTTCCGCCGAAGCCGCAGGTGTGGATGGCCCAGGAGATGTGCCCCGACGTGATGGACAAGGCGCCCAAGCCCGACGACGACCGTCCGTTGGAATGCGCCGTCTCCGCCATCCGCAACCGCCTGACCGGGACCTTGGCCGGGGGCGAGTGAGGCAGGGTCTCCCTACCCCACGAACCCCGCCCCCACCACCCGCGTCTCCACCGTCCAGCCGGTGCCGTGTGCCGCGATGGCGGCGACGGTGCCGGGAAGCACCCGGCGGTCGAACAGGCTCCAGTCCGCCGGCACGCCGACGTCGCCGCACAAGTCCTCGCCTATCTCCAGCAAGGCCGGCGGTGCGTCCGGCGTCACCTCCACCGCGAACCGGTCGAGCGGCATCGACAGCCCGACGCCGGCAGCCTTGATGAAGGCCTCCTTCCGCGTCCAGGCCAGCAGGAACCCTTCGTCCCGCCGCTCCGGCCCCAGCCTCTGCAACGCCGCGCGCTCGGTCGCGTGGAAGAAGCGGTCGGCGATGCCGTCGGCGCTGTCGATGGGCCGCAGCCGTTCGATGTCGACGCCGATCCGCCCCTCCGCCGCCACGGCGATGGCGAGGCTGTCCTCGCTGTCGCTGAGGTTGAAGGCCGGGCCGCCGGGCAGCGCCGGCTTGCCGTGCGTCCCATAATCGAAGACCAGCGCCGCCGGGTCGCGCCCGGTGCAACGCCCCAGCAGCAGCCGCAGCAGCCCGCGGCGCAGAATGAAGCGGTCGGTCAGCCGCTCCATCAGGAAGCGGTCGGCACGCTCCAGCTCGTCGGCGGACAGCAGGGCGCGCATCGCCGCCTTCTGCGCCGACAGGGCGGTGAGATCGGCGAACCAGACCCGGACGACTCCGGGCTTCAGGACATAGTCGCCGGCAAGCCCGTTTGCGCTGCCGGCCTCCGGCATTTCGATGGTCCCGTCATGCATCGGACAGCGATCCTCCCTCCTAAATTAGCGTCCTGGCTCCGGCAGGGGTTTCGGGTATCATGCGCGCCTCACGCATCCGCCCCTGCATCCGGACCAGGATCCCATGGTTGACACCGCCCTGCTCGCCCCGCACCTGACCAACGTTCTTCGCGACGCCTTCATCCCGGAGCTGCCCAATCATTACCGCGGCAAGGTGCGTGAAAACTACGACCTTCCGGACCAGGGAGAAGGGGCGCGGCGGATCCTGATCACCACCGACCGCCTGTCGGCCTTCGACCGCGCCCTGACCGCCATCCCCTTCAAGGGGCAGGTGCTGACCCAGACCGCCCGCTTCTGGTTCGAGGCGACGAAGGACATCTGCGCCAACCATGTGCTGGAATACCCGGATCCCAACGTGGTGGTGGCGAAGCGGCTGACCATCATGCCGGTCGAGGTCGTGGTCCGCGACTATATGGCCGGCACCACCGGCACCTCGATCTGGTCGATGTACAAGCAGGGCCGGCGCGAGATGTACGGCCACATCTTCCCCGACGGGCTGCGCCAGAACCAGAAGCTCGGCACCCCGATCATCACGCCGACCACCAAGGCCTTCGACGCCGGCCATGACGAGGAGCTGACCGCGACCGAGATCGTCGAGCGCAAGCTGCTGACCCGCGCCCAGTGGGACGAGGTGTCGGACAAGGCGCTGGCCCTGTTCGCCCGCGGCCAGAAGATGGCGGCGGAGCGCGGCCTGATCCTGGTCGACACCAAGTACGAATTCGGCTTCGACGCCGACGGCAACATCCTGCTGGCCGACGAGATCCACACCCCCGACAGCTCGCGCTACTGGTTCGCCGCCAGCTATCAGGAGCGGTTCGAGGCCGGCGAGAAGCCGGAAAGCTTCGACAAGGACTTCGTCCGCAACTGGGTCGTCGCCCGCTGCGATCCCTACACCCAGGACGTTCCGGAAATCCCCGCCGACGTGGTTCTGGAAGCCGCCCGCGTCTACATCGAGGCCGGCGAGACCATCACCGGCCGTCCGTTCGAGGTGCCGGCGACCGCCGTTCCGGTGCTCGACCGCATCCGCGCCAACCTGGCGCCCTACTTCACCAAGTAAGACGGGGTGGGTTCCATGCGCGTCGCCATCCTCGACGACTACCAGGGGGTCGCCCGCGACCTCGCCGATTGGTCGCAGCTTCCGCCGGGCAGCGACCTGATGGTCTTCGAGCAGCCGCTCGGAAATCAGGACGCGGTGGCGGCGGCGCTGGAGCCCTTCGACGTGCTGGTGATCATGCGGGAACGCACGCCGTTCCCGGCAAGCCTGATCGACCGGCTGCCGAACCTCAAGCTGCTGATCACCACCGGCGCCCGCAACAACGCCATCGACCTGAAGGCCTGCGCCGCCCGCGGCATCCCGGTCAGCGGCACCCGCATGGTCGGCGCCCCCACCGCCGAACTGACCTGGGGCCTGATCCTGGCGCTGACCAAGCGCATCCCGGCCGAGGAGCGGGCATTGCGCGAGGGCCGCTGGCAGACCGGCCTGACCGGCGATCTCGGGGCCAAGCGGCTGGGCCTGGTGGGCTTGGGCAAGCTCGGCAGCAAGGTCGCCAGGGTCGGCCAGGCCTTCGGCATGGAGGCGGTGGCCTGGAGCCCCAACCTGACCGACGAGCGCGCGGCGAAGCCGG
>NZ_BADK01000904.1 GCF_000333595.1 Azospirillum sp. B506 | reverse complement strand
CTTCCGACGTGCCGGTATCAGCAAGGTATCGGATGATGCCTTCGCGAAATTCCCGTGCCTCATCAAGCGATTTCTGGACGGTCTTGGAGAATTCCTGGACCTCGCCGATCGCCTGATTGCTCTGCGACTTCTTGATGGCCTCAACCGCGTTGTTGATCGACGCGTTGAGGCTGGAGACCATAGAGTTGACGCTTGAGAGAGCATCATCCGCCATGATTCGTCATCCTTCTTCCGATCCGACCATCACGCCCGGCCCATCACGCCCGAATCGGGACGAAAGCCCAAGGAGTGCCTGACAAGGAGTACCCACAAGAGGAGCGACCGGCTGAGCCGTCCCCCGGACACGTCTGCCCATAGGGAGTATACGACAACAGCCGGCCGAACATAGGTAGGATTCGTGATTTTTTTGGTCGAAAGCTGGGATGCGGCTCCTGCACACCACGGCCGGCGATCCGGTCCAGGCTCAGGACCGTTGTTTCTCGCCCTTCGTCATAGGTGACTCGGACGGGGTGCCCGCCGCCAGGAGGGCCGGATCGACCGGCGGCAGGGCCGACTCGGCGGCGGCCGGACCGGCGTGCTCGTCGGCGAGGCTGCAGTGGGGCGGCTGGGTGGGACCGGTGACGACATCGAAATCGAACATGACAACCTCTCTTCGGATGATGAGGCCGCCCGGGTCGCCCGTGTTCGGATTTTCAGGATGTGCAGCCCATGGAGGGCCGGAAGTCACAAACGCGAAAGCCGCCGCGGGTCAGTCCGGGCGGCTTCGGGAGTGAGCGACAGATGCGCGTTCCTAGGCCGCCGAACGAAACCAGCGGCCAAAATATCGGGAGCGTCCGCAGGACGCGATGGACAGCATCTGTTGCATGAGAACGACCATAGCGCGCAGCGGCCGCCCTGCCAATAGGCAATTTTGCCCAACAGGCGCTTCAAGATTGGACGGTCAGCCGGCCTTCCGCTCGCCCACCGTGTCGGCGACATAGGCGTCGCGCTGCCCCGGCGGCCGGGCCGGACGCCCGTCGCGGTCGGTGGTGTCGCGGGCGGTCTGGTGCTCGATCTCCGCGTTCAGCTCCGCCCCCAGCAGCACGACGTAGGAGGTCAGGTTGAACCACAGCAGCAGGATGACGACGGCGCCGACCGACCCGTAGGTTTCGTTGTAGCTGCCGAAGTTCGACACATAGACGGAGAAGCCCAGCGACCCCAGCAGCCAGAGGATTGTCGCCATCGCCGAGCCCCAGGTGACCCAGCGCCATTGCGGCTCGCGCCGGTCGGGGGCGTAGCGGTAGAAGACGGCGAGCGCCAGCATGATGGTCACCGCCAGGATCGGCCAGCGGGCGAGGCTGGCGACCCAGCCGATCGGCGTGTCCTTCAGCCCGACGATGGTGATGGCGGCCGGCACGGCGACGATCATGCCCATGGCGACGACGACGAACAGCAGCCCGGCCACCGTCAGCCCCATCGACAGCGCCGCCAGCGCGATGAAGCCGCGCGTCTCCGTCTCGCCATAGGCGATGTTCAGCGCCGACACCAGCGAGTTGGTCCCGCGCGAGGCGCTCCACAGCGTCAGCAGCAGGCCGAAGATCAGGCCGAAGCCCAGCCCCTGCGACGGGGCGGTCGCCACCTTGCGCGCCTGGTCGCTGACGATGGTCAGGGCTTCCGGCGGCAGCAGGCTGCCGAGCTGGTTCAGCTGGCTCTCGATCGTCGACGGGTCGGCGACGAGGCCGTAGATCGACACCAGCGCCGCGATGGCCGGGAAGATGGCGAGCAGGGCGTAATAGGCGACGCCGGCCGCCAGCATCGACACA
>NZ_BADK01000905.1 GCF_000333595.1 Azospirillum sp. B506 | reverse complement strand
AAGGTGACGCCCATCATCACCGGCAGGCGAATGCCGAACCGCCAGACGCCCACCGCCTGGATCAGCGTGACCACGCCGCAGGCGAACAGGTCGGCGTTGATCAGCATGGCGATCTGGTCCTTCGGCAGCTTCAGCGCACCGCCGATGATCAGCGGCACCGCGATGGCGCCGGCATACATCACCAGCACATGCTGCAGCCCCAGCGCCAGCAGCCGCCAGGGCGGCAGCACCTCATCGACGGGATGGGACTCGGGGGTGGCGGCGCGTTTCATGGCGGAAGCCTCGCTTTGCGATGGGGCGGCTTCGTTGTGCATGGAGCGTGCCGCCTTGCCGCAGCGCCGAGTCCGGCCGCATTCCCCCCGGCTACCGCCCAATATATAGGCAAATCCGCCCTGCCAATGCCCGTGCAGGTGGCAAAAGCGGCGCGGTCTGTTGCCGCTCCGCGCTGGAGACCCGGATAGGGGCTGCGTTATTCTTTAACGATCCGTGCGTAAAGTCGCTGCTGCCTAACCCTTTCGCGCAACCTGAGCCGAGCGTCGCGATGAGCAAGTCGATCGAGGGTGTATCCAACTGGATGCACATGTTCCGCTGGATCGTGAAGCTGATTCGCGATGAATATGGGGTCGACGAGGCTCTGCTGACCCGGAATGCGACGCTGGAGACCGACATCCAGCTGTCGATCGACCAGGTTGAACAGGTTCTGGAATACATCTCCGAAAGCTTTTCCATCCGCTTTCCCGACGGAACGCTGGACGAGCTGGTGAAGCTGGAGGAACTCTGCCTGCTGGCGAGCTGGATCAAGGGCTATTACAAGCGCCCGGAATTCATCTCCGACGCCTTCGAGGCCCGCTGCCGCAGCATCAACCAGATCGCCGCCTGACCATGACCGACCGCCCCTCCCCTTATCCTGCCCCGTCCTACCCGCCGGGTTTCGTCTGGGGCGTTTCCACCTCCGCCTACCAGATCGAAGGGGCGGCGGCGGCGGATGGGCGCGGCCCCAGCATCTGGGACATCCGCTGCCGCACCCAGGGCGGGGTGGTGAACGGCGACACGGGCGACGTCGCCTGCGACCACTACCACCGGATGCCGGAGGATGTGGCACTGATGACGGGGCTGGGCGTCGACGCCTACCGCTTCTCGGTCTCCTGGCCCCGGGTGATGCCGCGCGGCAAGGGCGCGGTGAACGAGGCCGGGCTGGATTTCTACGACCGGCTGGTCGACCGGCTGCTGGAGGCGGGCATCGAGCCCTGGCTCTGCCTCTACCATTGGGATCTGCCGCAGGCCCTGCAGGATCTGGGCGGCTGGTCGTCGCGCGACTGCGCCGGCTGGTACGCCGATTACGCGGCGCTCTGCGCCCGCCGCTACGGCGACCGGGTGAAGCGCTGGATCACCTTCAACGAATTCTCGGTCTTCACCCTGTTCGGCTATGCGATTCCCTGGGCGGCGCCGGGCATCGTCGACCGGACCCAGCATCTGCGCGCCATCCACCACGTCAACCTCGCCCATGGCGCCGGGGTGGACGTGCTGCGCGCCATGGTGCCGGGGGCGTCCATCGGCGCCATCCACAACCGTCAGGTCGTGATCCCGGAGACCGACACGCCGGAGAACCGTGCCGCCGCCGCCCTGCTCGACGAGCATTGGAATCTGGTCTTCTGCGACCCGCAGATCCTCGGCCATTACCCGCCGCTGACCGCCGCCGCCATCGAGCCCCATGTGCAGCCCGGCGACATGGCCCGCATCGCCCGGCCGGTGGACTGGTTCGGGCTGAACCATTACGGCCCGATCTTCGCCAAGGCCGATGCGACCCGGACCTGGGGGTATGGCTGGGGCGACGCACCACCCGAGTCGCCGACCCACGGCGTCGGCTGGGCGATCTTTCCCGATGCCTTCCGGGACGAGCTGCTGACCATCCAGCGCCGCTACCGCCTGCCGATCGTGGTGACGGAGAACGGTTGCGGTGGCAGCGACAGCGTCAGCCCCGACGGCGCCGTCCACGATCCGCACCGCATCAATTACCTGACCATCTACAATGCCGCGATGCGCGACGCGATGGCCCAGGGTGCGGACGTGCGCGGCTATTTCGTCTGGTCGCTGCTGGACAATTTCGAATGGGGCAGCGGCTATGGCCAGCGCTTCGGCATCGTCCATGTCGATTTCCAGACCTTGGTCCGCACACCGAAGGACTCGGCGCGCTGGTATGCGGATCTGATCCGGGCGGCGAAGTCCTAACGGCGCTGGACCTCCGCGCAGACACCCTCCGCCCCGTCCGGAACCTCAACCAGCGCCGCCACGTCCCGCAGGAGCAGGCTGTGGCCGGCGGGAACCGCCAGCGCCTCGCCACCCGCGAGGGTAACCGTCAGCATCCCGGCAAGGGCATGGACCAGCAGCACGTCGCCGGCAGCCCGGTGTGCGGCGGGACCGGCCAGCAGGGTCAGCGCGCCGGTCGCCGAGGCGCGGTCGACCATCAGGTTGACATCGCGGATCGGGCCGGCGGTCGGCTCGCACCACACCGGCGCCTCGCCGGGAAAGGCGAAGGCGGGATCCAGTCGGCGGCGTTCGACCGGCGGAGCACCGTCGACCGACAGGCGCATGCCGTCGCCCTCGACCACGGCGATCAACCGGTCATAGCCGGGAAAGGCGGAAAAGGGGCCGGGTTCGACCACGTCGGCGATGCTGACGCGCCAGACGAAACGGCCATCGGGGCGGCCATCGGCGGCAGGCTCCACCGCCAGTTCGGTGGTGACGCCGCCGCCGTTCTTCCAGGGAACGCGGCGATGGTCGGCGGGGGTCAGGCGCGTGATGGACGACAACATCTTGCTCCGGAACGGATTGGCTCCGTTCCGTCATAGCACAACCGGCGTCTTGGCTTCACACGAACAGGCTGAAGCTGCCCATCAGTTTCTGCGTGCCGGTCTGGCCGGTGGGGATGGAGTTCATGCTGCTGATGGCCTGATTCAGCCCGTCGAGCGTCGCCTGCTGCCCGGTGGTGAGCGCCTGCTGCCCGGTATCGCCCTTGGCCGGCTGCTTGGCGACCGTGTCGTAATCCTGGCTGTAATTGCCCATGACCAGCTGCATGGCGTAATTCTTGGGGTCCTTGTCGGACTGGCCCTTGTCACGGCTGACGCGCAGGGTGTAGTCGCCCTTGTCGACCGTCAGGTTGCCGGCCTGCAATTGCTTGAAC
Organism: Azospirillum sp. B506; assembly: GCF_000333595.1. Lineage (GTDB taxonomy): Bacteria > Pseudomonadota > Alphaproteobacteria > Azospirillales > Azospirillaceae > Azospirillum. The sequence goes on along the minus strand of NZ_BADK01000905.1, from coordinate 826 downwards.
GCCTTGTAATCGTCGCCGGACTTCGGGTCGCTGTCGGCCATCACGCGGCCGAGCTTGTTCATCAGCTGGACGCGGACGCCGTCGTCACCGACCTGCCCCATGGTCATCTCGCCCTTGGAGGTGACCTTGAACTTGTAGAAATCGACCTTGTCGTTCGCCGCCAGCGTGCTGGCAACGTTCAGGCGGGTGGTGTTCTTGGCAAGCACGCCGATGTCGGTGGCGCCCGCCGTGTTGGTCTGCGCCGATTTCTGGACGGTCTTGGAGAATTCCTGGACCTCGCCGATCGCCTGATTGCTCTGCGACTTCTTGATGGCCTCAACCGCGTTGTTGATCGACGCGTTGAGGCTGGAGACCATAGAGTTGACGCTTGAGAGAGCATCATCCGCCATGATTCGTCATCCTTCTTCCGATCCGACCATCACGCCCGGCCCATCACGCCCGAATCGGGACGAAAGCCCAAGGAGTGCCTGACAAGGAGTACCCACAAGAGGAGCGACCGGCTGAGCCGTCCCCCGGACACGTCTGCCCATAGGGAGTATACGACAACAGCCGGCCGAACATAGGTAGGATTCGTGATTTTTTTGGTCGAAAGCTGGGATGCGGCTCCTGCACACCACGGCCGGCGATCCGGTCCAGGCTCAGGACCGTTGTTTCTCGCCCTTCGTCATAGGTGACTCGGACGGGGTGCCCGCCGCCAGGAGGGCCGGATCGACCGGCGGCAGGGCCGACTCGGCGGCGGCCGGACCGGCGTGCTCGTCGGCGAGGCTGCAGTGGGGCGGCTGGGTGGGACCGGTGACGACATCGAAATCGAACATGACAACCTCTC
>NZ_BADK01000906.1 GCF_000333595.1 Azospirillum sp. B506 | reverse complement strand
ATCGGAACGGGGAGAGTGCATTTTCTCAGCTCACCAGGTCCCGGCCGGGCTGGGATCGCCGTGCGCGCCGGCGGCCGGCTCGTGGTGGGCGAGCCAGCGCTCGGCCTCCAAGGCGGCCATGCAGCCCATGCCGGCGGCGGTGACCGCCTGGCGGTAGACCTTGTCCTTCACGTCGCCGGCGGCGAAGACGCCGGGGATGTTGGTGGCGGTCGAATCGGGCACCGTGACGATGTAGCCCGCCTCGTCCATCTCCACCTTGCCCTGGAAGATGCCGGTCGCCGGCACATGGCCGATGGCGACGAAGACGCCGGCCACCGGGATGACGCGCTCCTCGCCCGACTTGACGTTCTTCACGCGGACGCCGGTGACGGCGCGCGGGTTGCCCATGGTGCCGTCGCCCTCGCCGACGATCTCCTCGACCGTGCTGTCCCACACCACTTCGATCTTCGGGTGGCGGAACAGGCGGTCCTGCATGATGCGTTCGGCGCGGAAGCTGTCGCGGCGGTGGATGACCGTGACCTTGCTGGCATGGTTGGTCAGGTACAGCGCCTCCTCGACCGCCGAATTGCCGCCGCCGACGACCGCGACCTCCTTGCCGCGGAAGAAGAAGCCGTCGCAGGTGGCGCAGGCCGACACGCCGAAGCCGCGGTAGATTTCTTCCGTCGAGATGCCGAGCCAGCGCGCCTGGGCGCCGGTTGCGATGATGACGCTGTCGGCGGTGTAGGTGTCGCCGCTGTCGCCCTTGCAGACGAAGGGGCGCCTGGTGAAGTCGACGTCGGTGATCAGGTCGAACACCATCTTGGTGCCGACATGCTCCGCCTGCTTCTGCATCTGTTCCATCAGCCAGGGGCCCTGGATCGGATCGGCGAAGCCGGGGAAATTCTCCACATCGGTGGTGATCATCAGCTGGCCGCCCGGCTGCATGCCCTGGACCATCAGCGGCTCCAGGTTGGCGCGCGCGGCGTAGATGGCGGCGGTGTAGCCGGCCGGGCCGGCGCCGATGATGAGGACCTTGGTGTGGTGCGTGGTGGCCATGGGTCTGATCCCGCAGTGTATCGGCGAAGGACGGTGTGCGTGTTGGATCGGTTCTAGAAACCGAACATATGGTCGAGGCTGAAGGCGCTGTCACCGGCCGCAAGGCAGCCATGGTAGCCGAACAGGCGGCAGGTGGTGTCGCGGATCAGCACATAGGCATGATCTCCGGCCGCCAGCCGTTCCGCTTCCGTAAACATCTCATGATAGCGCCAGAAGCGCGAGCCGCCGCAGGGGATCGCCAGCCGCTTGCGCGCCACCTCCACACCGTCGCGCCGCACCAGCACGAGGCTGGTGTCGGAGGTGTCATGCCAGCGGGTCGAGGCAGGGTAGACGAGGTGGCAGAGCGTGTCCCACGGATCGGTGCCCAGCCGCAGGAACAGGCGGGTCGACAGGCCGGGCGGACGGCCATGGTAGCTCTGCGGCTCGTCACGGTAGACCATCGCCATATTGAACATGTGGCTGCCGAAGCTGGTTTCCGCCACATGGCCGGTCGTTATGTCTTCGTAACGAACCAGCGCGTGCAGCCAGCCGTCAGCAATCGTTCCGGCTTCGAAATCATAGACCAGCTCGACATGGCCCCAGCCATCGACAACCGTCTTGTCGGCGACCAGCCCGGTGACGTCCAGCGCCACGCTGTCGGAGCGCTTGAGGTTGCCGAAGCGGTGTTCGGCCACGGTGGCGCCGTTGCGATCATAGACCACCGCCTTCACCGGCAGCTCGGTCTGCGCCGTGCTCATGGGCGTCGGCAGCAGGGTGGTGCGCCAGCGCCCCATCGGCAGCAGCGGCGCCGGCAGGATGTGGCCCTTGCCGACGACGCCCTTGTCCATCGCGCCGCCGGTCAGTTGCGGCAACTTGGGGTCCGGCTTCAGGTCGGTGCGCTCGACATTGGCGTGGGCCATGCGGCGGCGGCCGTCGGCGGCGACGATCTCATAGCGCGGACGGACGAAATGCTTGCCGGCCTGCACCTCGAACTGCTGGGGCCAGCGCGCCTCCGGGAACAGGCTGGCGACGTCCAGTTCGATGGTGGCGAAGGCCGGGACCGCCCGGTCGAGCGTGCGGATGTCGGCCGAGCCCATCAGGTTCAGCCCGACGGCGCCGGCGGGGATCGGCGTCGGATGACTGTTCTGAATCCACAACGACACCCTCTCGCCCTCGCGCGGTGCGGGCAGGCCGGCATAGAGGTCGGCTGGCCAGGCGTTGGCGTCGTGGGTGCACGACATCACGCTGTCGTCGTCGCCATAGGTGTCGAGCGCATATTTCACCACGTCATGCCCGGCGGCGCCGATGACGTGCAGGAACAGCGATCCGCAAAAGGGCGACAGCTTGAAGCGCGCGCGCACCTGCCGGCTGTCGATCACCACGGTGCCGTCGGTCGGCGGCATCGGCTCCGTCCAGTCGGCGACCGGACGGCCCTCGGCGTCGAACAGGCAGGCCCACAGCCGGGTGCCCTTGGCGCCGTAGCGCGGCCAGTAGTTGGCCGAGACCACGCGGGTGTGGTGGCCGTCGCCGTCGCGGAACCAGGCGAAGTTGGTTGCCCAGTTGAACTTCGACAGGTAATGGCCGGGATCGTTCAGCATGTCTTCCGGCACGCGCATGGCGTCGAGCGAGACGACTCCGGCCTGCTTCGGGATCAGATGGGCGATGTGGCCTTCCAAGCGCTGCGAATCGAAGGCGACGACGAAGATTGTGCGGGCGCCGCTGGACGGCAGTTCGGTGACCGGACGGGCGGCATGGCCGAACACCTCCCGGCCGACCTGCTCCACGTCCTGGACATAGAGGCCGCAGATGTCGATCGACGACAGGTCGTAGAACTCCGCCAGCCCCGACAGCAGGCCCAGCGGGTCGTAGACCGCCACCGGGCCGAAGGAGGCCAGCCGCGCAATCAGGATCGCTGCCTTGGGCGCCGCCAGCGGGTGACCCACCGCCTTGAAGAAGCTGGAGCCGCCGGTGACGTTGGAAAAGGTCTCGATCCGAAGGGGCATGAGGACACACACGCGAGAGCAAAGCCGGGGCGTCGGTTATAGCCGCTTCGGCCGGGCAGGCGACAGTGATTTGCGGGCAGGCCCGATTTGTCCGGGGCATCGACGGTCAGCGCGTGGCCGGCTGAACGGTTCCCTCTTGTCAGAGAGCGTATTTCGATATATCTAAGTTTTCGTTATATCGAAACTGCATCAAGAGAGGGTTTCATGCTTCGGCATCTTTTTCACAAACATGGCCGCCGTTTCTCACGCCCGGACTTCGACGACGAGGCTCCGGAAGGGCGCGGCCGGCACGGGCGTCATGGCCGCCACGGTCATCCGGGCGGCTGGGAAGGTTGGGGCGGTCAGGGGCGGGGCGGCCGCGGCGAGCGGCGCGTCTTCGACCATGGCGACCTGCGTCTGGTCCTGCTGTGGCTGATCGCCGAGAAGCCGCGCTCCGGCTATGACCTGATCAAGACGATCGAGGAGATGGTCGGCGGCGCCTACAGCCCCAGCCCCGGCGTCGTCTATCCGACCCTGACCTTGCTGGAAGAACAGGGGCACATCCGCGTCGGCGCGACCGAGGGCAACAAGAAGCTCTACGAGATCACGCCGGAAGGCTCGGAGGCGCTGAAGGCAGCGGACTCGACAGTGGCTGCGGTGCGCGACCGCATCGCCCATGCGCGGGCCCGGCAGCAGCGCGAATCCTCGCCGCAAATCCACCGGGCCATCGAGAATTTCAAGCTCGCCCTGCGGCTGCGGCTGTTTCGCGGCGACCTGACGGCGGAGCAGACCCAGGCCATCGCCGACATCATCGATGACGCCGCCCGCAAGGTCGAGCGCCTCTGACCGGGAAGGAGACTGGACCATGGCACTATCGACCGCGCGCGTCGCCACCCCGAACGGGCGCCGCTACATGACCCAGCTGTGCAAACATTGGGCGCACAAGTTCGAGGTCGTCTATGACGAAACCCAGGGGCTCGTTCCCTTCGCCACCGGCCGCCGCTGCCGCATGGCGGCCGACGACCGGGGGCTGACCCTGACTCTGGAATTGGAGGAAGGCGGAGAGATGGAGCGCATGCAGGATGTGGTGATCGACCACCTGAAGCGCTTCGCCTTCCGCGAAGATTTGGGGGAGGTGGTCTGGACGCCAGCGGGATAATGGGAATCCCGATCTGAAGAGGCGGTGCATTTTCCCGAGTCTGTCTGCGACAAATCCTGTTGAGAATTACCGCAGCGGCGGTGTAAAACGGTTCTTAACCAACAGGCGGACGTGGGAGAGGGGATGGTGGTTCCACCGTCGGCCACCCACGGTCAGAATACCGGGAGTCGTTCGTGATGCTCCGCATCTCCAAGAAGCTGATGTTCGCCATCGAGGCGGTCCTCGACATCGCCTACAACGCGGGCACCGAGCCGGTGCAGTCGGGGGAGATCACCCGTCGCCAGGGCATCCCGAAGCGCTATCTGGAACAGGTGCTGCAGCAGCTGGTTCGCGAAGGCGTGCTGGCCGGGGTGCGGGGCCCCCGCGGCGGTTACCGGCTGGCGCGCGAGCGGCGGCGGATCACGCTGGGCGAGATCGTGAAGGTCGTCCGTGCGATGGAGACCGCCACCGATCCGATCGAAGAGCCGGCGGGCTCGGTGCTGGGCCATCAGGTGGTCCGCCCGCTGTGGGGCGAACTGCAGGAGGAATGCATGGCCAAGCTCGACACCATCACCATCGAGGATCTGTGCATGCGCGCACGCCGCGCCGGGGTGGAGAGCGAGACCGAGGACCGCATCGACTTCACCATCTGATCCATCGGAAGACCGGAGAGGCTTGGCGCCGCCACTTCCTGTTTGACAGGCTCCCTGTGCTGGATAATGCTCCGTCTGGGGTGTTGAAATCACATATAACACAAATCTCAGAGGTGGAATCATGGCTGCACCGGAGTTCCGCGGCAAGATCTACGACAGCATCCTCGACACGATCGGCGCCACGCCGCTGGTGCGGCTGGACCGCCTCGCCGCCGAGGCGGGGGTGAAGGCCCAGATCATCGGCAAGCTGGAGTTCTTCAACCCGCTGGCCAGCGTCAAGGACCGCATCGGCCGCGCCATGATCGAGGCCGCCGAGGCCGCCGGCACCATCGCCCCCGGCCGCACGACCCTGGTCGAGCCGACCTCCGGCAACACCGGCATCGCGCTGGCCTTCGTCGCCGCCGCCAAGGGCTACAAGCTGATCCTGACCATGCCGGAAAGCATGTCGGTGGAACGGCGCAAGATGCTGAAGCTGTTGGGCGCCGAGCTGGTGCTGACCCCGGCGGCGGAAGGCATGAAGGGCGCCATCCGCAAGGCGGAGGAAATCCTGGCCGCCGATCCGAACGCCTATCTGCTGCAGCAGTTCAAGAACACCGCCAACCCGGCCGTCCACCGCGCGACCACGGCGGAGGAAATCTGGAGGGACACCGACGGCCAGGTCGATTTCCTGATCTCCGGCGTCGGCACCGGCGGCACGCTGACCGGCACCGCCGAGGTGCTGAAGGCGCGCAAGCCCTCCTTCAAGGCGGTGGCGGTGGAGCCGGAGGACAGTCCCGTCCTGTCGGGCGGCATGCCCGGCCCGCACAAGATCCAGGGCATCGGCGCCGGCTTCGTGCCCGACATCCTGAAGAAGGAGCTGATCGACGAGGTGGTGCGCATCTCCAACCAGCGCGCCTTCGAGACCGCCCGCAGCGTTGCCCGTCTGGAAGGCGTCCCGGTCGGCATCTCGTCGGGTGCGGCGCTGGCCGCCGCCCTGGAGATCGGTGCGCGTCCTGAGAATGCCGGCAAGCAGATCGTCGTGATCCTGCCGTCCTTCGCCGAGCGCTATCTGTCGACCGCCCTGTTCGAGGGGCTGGAATAAGACGGGGGCTTGGCCGATAGGGCCGGCAGGAGTGGATGGGGGCGTGGTCCGTCCCCACTCCGCAGCCTGAGGGCGAAATTCCCGCCCGAAATTTGACGGATTTTGCGAATTCGGCTAATCTTCCCGGCAGCAGCAACGCCTGTTCCGTCCTCGCCGCCGGGGAGTGACCTCCATGTCGGATATTACTGCCGCCACCTACGTCCCGAACCTGTCGAACAGCGCCTTCTCCCAGTTCAAGGGAAAGACGACGGGAGTCGGTGCGGACGGGGCGAACGCCGATACCCAGACCTTCACGGTCAGCAAGGCCGGCGAATATAATTTCAAGATCAACAACAGCTTCACCAACGTCGAAATCCGCAACGACCGCAACGAGGTGGTGACCACCCTGCGGGCGCAGGAATCGACGGCGGACGCCAGTGCACGGCTGGGTCCGGGCACCTACACCGCGACGATTTCCCAGGCCAACCGTGCTGCGGGTGTGCGCGACTATTCGATGGACATCACCGAGCGCCAGAACATCCTGGTGACCGGTGCGGGCGCCACGCTGAAAGGCACCGCCCAGCCGTCGGGGAATGGCGACACCGGCATTCAGAAGCACACCTTCAACGTGGTGCAGGGCGGCACCTTCACCGCCGACATCACGCTGCCCAACACGCGCTGGGCGATGATGGACAAGGACGGCAAGGTGGTCGCCGCCAGCGATACCAGCAAGCCCGATGCCGAACAGAATTTCCTGCAGAAGCCGACCTACAAGCTGGATCCCGGCCAATACACCATGGTGGTGGTGCCGCCGTCCGACCTGAAGGCGCCGACCGATTTCCGGATGGGCCTGGTGCCGCGCAATCCGGACCTGACGGATGCCGGCCTCAATCAGGAAAGCGCCATCCAGAAGACGCTGCGCGAACGTCAGGACCGCCTGCGCCAGTGGGCATCGGAAGCGAAGCCGACCACCACCGCGACCAAGGCCTGAGCGGCGCGCAACCGGCCTCACGAAAAACGCCGCATCGAATGTTGCTGCAACGGCCCGTCCTTGCGCTATGCTGCGGGCCATGGACTTCACGGATACCCAGCTTCACCGCTATTCCCGCCACATCGTGCTGCCGGAAGTCGGCGGCATCGGCCAGGAAAAGCTGTTGCGTTCCAAGGTGCTGGTCGTCGGTGCCGGCGGCCTTGGCGCTCCTCTGCTGCTCTATCTGGCGGCGGCCGGCGTCGGCACCATCGGCATCGTCGACGATGACACGGTCGATCTGTCGAACCTGCAACGGCAGGTGATCCACGACGAATCGACACTCGGTCATCCGAAGGTGGAGAGTGCCGCCGCCCGCATCCATGCGCTGAACCCCGACGTGCGGGTGGAGACGCACCGCACGCGGATCGACCGCGACAATGCGATGGAGCTGATCTCCGGCTACGACATCGTTGCCGACGGATCGGACAATTTCGCCACGCGTTTCCTGCTGAACGACGCCTGTTTCCTGGCCGGCCGGACGCTGGTGTCGGCGGCGATCCTGCGCTTCGACGGGCAGTTGAGCACCTTCAAGGCGCATCTGGGCGCGCCGCACCCCTGCTATCGCTGTCTGTTCCCCGAGCCGCCGCCGCGGGGCGCCGTGCCGTCCTGTTCGGAAGGTGGGGTGCTGGGCGCGCTGGCCGGCTTCGTCGGGTCGCTGCAGGCGACGGAGGTGCTGAAGGAACTGCTGGGGTTGGGCGAGAGCCTGTCGGGCAGCCTGCTGATGATGGACACGCTCTATGCGTCCTATCAGCGCATCGCCATCAAGCGGGATCCCGACTGCGCGCTTTGCGGCGATCATCGGACGATCCACGACCTCTCCGCCCACTGACGGGCGCCGCGGCACTGACGGGAGGCGGCCATCATGTCCACTGCCCTGCCTGAGACGAAGTCAGCAACGATGCCTGACCCCCTGCGCGCGACCGGAGCCGGCGGCACGTCGGCCCTGTCGATCGTGCTGTTCGCCGGCGGCTTCGACCGCGTCCATTACGCGCTGGTGATGGCCAGCGCCGCGGCGGCGACCAACCGCAAGGTCACGCTGTTCTTCACCGGCCGCGCGCTGCGCGCCCTGGTGCATGAAGCGGAGCCGGGCGTGCTGGGCTGGCACGACCTTGACCCTGCCGACGACGGCAGCACGCCGGTGGCGCGCGACCGCTATTTCGCCACCCATGGCCTCGCCACCTTCGAGGAGCTGCTGGAGGCCTGCGTCGCGATGGGGGTCACGGTGATGGCCTGCGAGATGGGGCTGCGCGCCCTCGGCCTGCCGCCCGGCGTCTCGCTGCGCCCGGATGTGCCGGTCGCCACCGGCGGCGTGGTCACCTTCCTCAACGAGGCGCCCGGCGGCGGCGCCATGCTGTTCGTCTGAATCCGGTGGAGCGGGCATGAGCGACAACCGCGAGATCCTCGACCTCGCCAACCGCTTCGAGTCGATCGCCACCGACGGATTCGAGGGGCGACCCTACCGGCCGGCGCTGGCCGAGCTTGCCACCCGCTTGCGGGAGCGGCCGGGAACGGCGCCGCGCGTCGCCCATGCGCTCGGCATCATGATCCAGCTGATCGGCGAGAGCGATCCCGAGGGGCGGTTCGCCGCGAAGGTCGCCATCCTGCGCGAGGCGGTCGGCCTGTTGAGCGACGCTTGAAGCGCACCGTCTGATCCGGGCGCAAGGCAGCCATGCGTCACGCCGGAGACATGCGTCCCGTCATGGGGGCGATGACACTCCAGACGAGGATGACCACCATGGCTTTCCGTTTCACCGTCGCCGCCGATGCGCCGTCGCTGTTCGCCACGCTGTACGCCACCGCCAAGACCATCCGCGGCAGCGGCCTGCCGACCGGGCTGATCCACCTGATCGACCTGCGGGTGTCGCAGATCAACGGGTGCGCCTATTGCATCGACCTGCACAGCAAGGAAGCCCGCCATGACGGCCAGTCGGAAGAGCGCATCGCCGCCCTCGCCGAGTGGGAGCGGTCGGAGCTGTTTCTGCCGGACGAGCGCGCCGCCTTCGCCTGGGCCGAAGTGCTGACCCGCACCCAGCATGACCGCATCGACGAGGCGTACCGAGCGCTGCAACGTCACTTCAGCGCCGAGCAGATCGCCCAGCTGACGGTGACGGCGGCGCAGATCAACGCCTGGAACCGCATCGGCATCGCCCAGCATATCGAGGGCACCGCCGTCGGGATGGCGGCGTGACGGCGCTGGCCGATCCCGACACCGCGCTCGCCGCCTTCGCGGGCGAGCGGGCGCGGCTGCGCGCGTTGGCCTACCGGCTGCTCGGGTCGGTGGCCGAGGCGGAGGACACGCTGCAGGACGCCTGGTTGCGCTGGGCGGCGGTGGCTCCCGGCAGCGTCGGATCGGCCCCCGCCTATCTCACCACCCTGGTGACGCGGCTGGCGCTCGACCGGCTGCGCTCCGCCCGGGTGGCGCGGGAACGCTATTACGGGCTGTGGTTGCCGGAACCGGAGGTCACCAGCTGGGAGAGCGACAGCGACGAGGCTGCGGAGCCCGAGTCGGTGTCGCTGGCGATGCTTCTGCTGCTGGAACGGCTGGCGCCCGACCAGCGGGCGGTCTTCGTCCTGCGCGAGGCGATGGACCTGGATTATGCGGAGATTGCGGCGATGCTCGGGAAGTCGGTGGAGGCGTGCCGCCAGATCATGCGACGTGCCCGTGCCAAGCTGGCCGAGTCCGCCGCCTGGGATCGACCGGCCGACTCGGCCGATGCCGGACGGCGGCTGGCCATTGCCTTCGCCGAGGCCAGTGTCCGGCGCGACTATGCCGCCATCGTCGCCCTGCTGTCCGACGACGCCCAGTGGCTGGGCGATGGCGGCGGGATGGCGCGGACGGCGGTGAACCCGCTGTTCGGCGCCGACCGCATCGCCCGTTTTCTGCTCGGAGTCCAGCGCAAGCGCAATGTCAGTTTCAGCTTCACCCCGGTGCGGGTGAATGGCGGGCCGGGGCTGCTGGCGGAGCTGGCCGGGTCGTTCCGCAGCGTGCTGGCCTTCGACATCGGCGACGGCCGGATCCTCCGGGTCTACCAGATCGCCAACCCGCAGAAGCTGGAGCGGGTCTTTGCCGCTTAAACCGTCGCTTCGTCCAGCCAGCGGTCGAGCGCGGTCAGGTCGACCGGGCGGGGCAGGATGGGGAAGGGCAGGTTGGACATGCGCGGACCGGTCATCAGGATGCGCGTCTGCGGATAGAGCATCGCCGCCAGCGCCGCGGCGCGGTCGCCGTCGTCCCCCTCATGATCCAGCGGCAGCAGGGCCACCACCGGCGCTTCCGCACCGATGATGGTCAGTGCTTCCAGCGCGTCGTCGGTCTGCGAAACCTGGAAGCCGCGGCCCGACAGATGGCCGGCCAGCGCCTCGCGCTGCAAGCGGTCGGCATCGGCGACCACCGCCCGCCGCCCGCCATAGCCCGGCATCCGGATGTCGGCATCGATGCTGAAAGCCACGGTTCTCCTCCGTCCATCATGTTTTTGTTATGGACGGTTGGAGTATGGGGGGGAACTGGCAGCTTTGTAAACGGCTGCTACCTGTGGTTCGACCTTCGTCGAATACGGACCACTTCGCCCTTGTGCATCAGGGCCAGCATCGGCAGGTCGCTGGGATGGTTGCCGTAGCCCCAGGTGGCGGTGACCGGGCCGTTGTTGGCGATCCAGCCGGTTACCCGCTCCGCCTTGTCCAGCCGTACGCAGTTGGCAGTGCTGAGCCGGCCGGTCAGCTTGCCGTCCACCACCTCCATGCCCGTGGCCAGCAGGTCGTCCACCCCCAGCCCGCGCAGCAGTGCCGGCATGTAGAGGTCGAGCGCGCCGGTCGCGATCACCACCCGGCGGTCCTGGCGGCGATGCTCGGTCAGCACGTCCAGCATGGGCTGGTGCCAGCGCACGCGGGGGATCATGCGCTCGGCCGCGGCAAGCGCGTCGGTCACCGGCAAGCCGCGCAAGGTGCGCTTCAGGTAGATCGCCTTGACCGATCCCGGAAAGTCGCAGCCCGGCCCGCGGCCGCGGACATGGCGGTGCAGGGCCGAACGGATGGCATCGGCCAGCGCCAGGGCGGCGCGGCGCCGGCCGATCACCTCGCCGACGAACATCGGCAGGCTGTCGCCATGGATCAGTGTCCCGTCGAAGTCGAAGAAGGCGACGCCGGCCGGGCCGGAAACCGGCGAATCGGGCGCGGCCACCGGCAGCGGCGAATGCGCGTTCAAGCCGGGCCGGGACTGTTGGCCAATCGATGAGGATAACGTCGTTTGCATGACCGCAGTTATCCGGCCGTCACCCTGCGGCGGGCAAGGATTTTCAGGTCAACCCTGATGCGGACCAGGATCGGAGCATCCTGGTCGATGCAGCCCTGTCGATGCAGCCCGATCAATGCAGCCCGATCAATGCAGCATCGTGGGGCCGCAGGGCACCTCGAACAGCGGTTCGTCTTCGGACCCATCCTCGGAGCCGTCATCATGCCCGGCGCTGTCGTCTGCCTCCTCCAACTGGGCAATCAGGTCGCCCGACGCTTCCTCCAGCCCGGCCTGACGGCGATCAGCAGGTGATGATCTCACCATGTCCCTGCTCCAGGCTACGGACCCGCTCCTCCAGCCGGTCGATGCGCCGCATCAGCAACTCCGACAGGCGGTCCAACCGGTCGAGCACGGGATCGAGGCTGGCAGCGGCGTTGGGTGTCGCCTGCGAGGTCTGCGGCCCGGCCGTGCTCGGCGGGCTTTCGGGCCGGGTGCGGGGTGGCTGGCCTTGGCGGTTGTCGGGACGGTCATCCATGGTTCGGCCGGTTCCGGTCAGTGAGGTTTGCTCCTCGCCTAACCTTGGGCCAGCGGCCTGCAAGGTCCAGACCGGCACCCGATGCACCCCGCAAGCGATGGCCGCCTGACCCACCCGTCCCGCGCGTGGCGATTCCGGGTGGGGGCAGTTTAAGCCGCCACCCCTTGTGCGCATGGCAAATCAAGCCCGTGTATAGTTAAGACTCAGATTTATCGGCACGGCGTTTGCGCGGGACACCGTACAGTTCCAACCGATGGCCGATCAGGTCATAGCCCAACTCGCGGGCTATGCTTTCTTTCAGCCGTTCCATTTCATCGTTGGTGAACTCGATCACTTCACCCGAGTCGACATCGATCAGGTGGTGGTGGTGATCGGTTCTTGTTTCTTCATAGCGCGCGCGGCCGTCGCCGAAATCGAGCCGGTCGATGACATGCGCCTCCTCGAACAGCCGCATCGTCCGGTAGACCGTGGCGATGGAGATGCGCGGGTCGATGGCCGATGCGCGGCGATGCACCTCCTCCACATCGGGATGGTCCGTCGCCTCCGACAGCACGCGCGAGATCACGCGCCGCTGATCGGTCATCTTCAACCCCTTCTTCACGCACAGCTCTTCAAGGCGCGAGGGCATGGACATCCCCTGTAATCCTGTCATTGTTCGACGGGCGGCGGTTCGCCCCTCCGGTCTCCCTGATGCCCGGGACGCCAGTGGCAAAAGCCGTGACCGGAGCCGTCCGGGCGGTTCAGCCCGGCAGCTCCGTTCGCGGCACCCCGAATACCTGAGCATCATACTGTGTTTCGGAGGCATTCTCAAACACCCCAGCTCCCGCCCTATGGCCGAGTGGAGAGGGTCGGCAAATCAAAAGCATTAGTACCTTTGGTATAATATTCTGCGAATGCCGGGGAATGCGGCAGAAACCAATTGCTCATAATCCGGTGCTAGCCTTTCCCCAATGGGGGCGTCGTTCAATCCGGCACGATGCGGCGTGGACTATGACCCTTCCGGACCTCATCATACCCGCGGGAAAGGAGGGAGCCGCAGTGACGCCATTCGATTTCCCGCCTTCCCCCCGGTTCTTCAGGGCGGAGCCGCCTATGGACGAACCCGCCTTCACCGCGGCCGGGCTGGCTGTCCCGGTTCCGCCGCTGGCCATGTCCCAGGACTGCGCAGCGGCACTCGCCCGCTTCCATCGACAGCCGGAGCTTGCCGCCCTGCCGGTGGTCGATGGCGACGGCGGCGTGGCCGGATTGCTGGAGCGCGGCCGGCTGTTGCCGGACCCTGGGGAAGGGGGGGAGGCCAGGCCGGAGCCGGACCTGCCGGTGTCCATCCTCATGGATCCGCATCCGCTGCTGGTCGAGGGGACGACGCCGCTGGCGGAGATCGGACGGCGGCTGGCCCGGCTGAAGCCGGCGGCGCTGGTGACCGGCTTCCTGGTGGTGGAACAGGGCCGCTATCTTGGTGTCGGCACGGTGACCGGACTGATGGCGCGCTCGGCCGAACAGATGGAGCTGCGTGCCCGCGAGTTGGAAGAGGCCCGCCGGCAGGCCGAGCGGGCGATCCGGGCCAAGACCGCCTTCCTCGCCAATATGAGCCACGAGATCCGGACGCCGCTGACCGCGATGATGGGGTTCGCCGAGCTGCTGGAGCAGGAGGTGCTGGGGCCCCACGCCATCCCGCTCTATCGCGACTATGCCCGCGACATCGCCGAAAGCGGCCGCCACCTGATGGAGCTGATCAACGACCTGCTCGACCTGTCGAAGGCCGACGCCGACCGGCTGGAACTGATCGACGGGACGGTGGATGTGGTGCGGGTGGCGATCGGCACCGCGCGGCTGCTGACCGAACGGGCCTCGCGCCATGGCGTCAGCATCGCCACCGCGGTGCCGCTGGACCTGCCGCCGCTGCGGGCGGATGAACGCAAGCTGCGCCAGATGCTGCTGAACCTGCTGTCGAACGCGGTGAAGTTCACGCCCACCGGGGGGATCGTGACGCTTCACGGCCGCGTGGCGGCGGATGGTGGCTTGTGGCTGTCGGTGCACGACACCGGCATCGGCATGACCGGGGAGGAGCTGGCCAAGGCGTTGGAGCCCTGGGGACAGGTGGACAGCGCGCTGGCCCGCGCCCAGGTCGGCACCGGACTGGGGCTGCCGCTGACCAAGCGGCTGATCGAACTGCATGGCGGCCGGCTGGACGTCGTCAGCCGCCGCGACGAAGGCACCACCATGTCGCTGGTCTTCCCGCCCCAGCGGGTGGGGCGGGGGTAGAATGAAGGACGCCCCCTCCTGTGGAGAGGAGGGGGCGTCTTCCCAGGTGCCGGATTGCGGGCGCTCGTTACGCCAGCCCCTTCTCCATCGCGCTCGCCAAGCGGCGGGCGAAGGCGGCGGGGTCGGGCAGGGACTCGCCCTCGACGATGCGGGCCTGGTCCAGCAGCAGCCAGGCCGCATCCTCCAGCGCGTCGGTGGCGCCGTTGCCCTTGGCCCGCTCGGCCAGCCGCTTGATCAGGGCGTGTGACGGGTTGATCTCCAGGATGCGCTTGCCGGCCTCGCCGTTCAGCTGCTTGTGCTGCTTCAGCAGGCGCTCCAGGTGCATGTCCATGTCGTTGTCGTCGGCCACCAGACAGACGGCGCTGTCGGTCAGGCGTTCGGACTTGCGGACGTCCTTCACCGCGTCGGACAGGGTCAGCTTCAGCAGGGCCAGCAGGTCGGTCAGCTCGCCTTCCGGCGCCTTGTCCTCCGGCTTCTCGTTCTCCTCGCCCTTGATCTTGCCAAGATCGGCGCCGCCGCGGGTCACCGACTTGAAGGGCTTGCTGTCATAGACGCCGACCGACGGCATCCAGAACTCGTCGACCGGATCGGTCAGCAGCAGAACCTCGACGCCCTTGGCCTTGAAGCCTTCCAGCTGCGGGCTGCGCAGCAGGGTGTCGATGTCGTCGCCGCTGATGGTGTAGATGGCGTCCTGCCCTTCCTTCATGCGGGCGACATACTGCTCCAGCGACACCAACTCGTCGCCGGCGGTGGTGCGGAAGCGCAGCAGCTTCAGCAGTTCGTCGCGGTGCTCGTAGTCCTCATAGAGGCCCTCCTTCAGCACCGCGCCGAAATTCTCCCAGAAGCTGTCGTATTCGGCGGCATTCTCGCTGTCCTTGGCCTTCTTCGACAGTTCCGACAGGACGCGCCGCGTGATGCCGGCCTTGATCTTGGCCAGCATCGGGTTGTGCTGCAGCATCTCGCGGCTGATGTTCAGCGGCAGATCCTCGCTGTCGACCACGCCGCGCAGGAAGCGCAGATAGGGCGGGATCAGCCCTTCCGCCGCGTCGGTGATGAAGACGCGCTTGACGTACAGCTTCACCCGATGGGCGCGCTTGGGGTCGAACAGGTCGAAGGGCTTGGTCGAGGGCACATAGAGCAGGTTGGTGTATTCCAGCGCCCCTTCGGCCCGCCAGTGCAGGGTCAGCCACGGATCGTCGAAGGCGTGGCCGACATGGTGGTAGAATTCCTTGTACTGGTCGGCGGTGATCTCCGACTTCGACCGGGTCCACAGGGCCGACGCGCTGTTCAGCGCCTTGGCGTCCTCGCCCTCGCCGAACAGGATCGGGATGGCGATGTGGTCGGAATATTTGCGGACGATGCCGCCCAGGCGGGCCTCGTCGAGATACTCGTCGTCGCCGTCGCGCAGATGCAGGACGATCTTTGTCCCGCGCAACAGGCCGTCGGCCTCGGAGATCGTGAATTCGCCCTTGCCGTCGGATTCCCAGCGCCAGCCGCTGGCCTCGCCGGCCTTGCGGGTCAGCACGGTGACCTTGTCGGCGGCCATGAAGGCGGAATAGAAGCCGACGCCGAACTGGCCGATCAGGTTGACGTCCTTCTTGCCGTCACCCTTCTCCGCACCTTCCAGCGATTTCATGAAGGCGGCGGTGCCGGAGCGGGCGATGGTGCCGAGATTCTCGACCAGATCCTCGCGGTTCATGCCGATGCCGTTGTCGGCGACGGTCAGGGTCCGCGCGTCCTTGTCGACCAGCAGGCGGACCTTGAGGTTCGGATCGTCGGCCGAGAGTTCCGGCTGGGTCAGGGCGGCGTAGCGCAGGCGGTCGCAGGCGTCCGACGCATTGGAGACCAGTTCGCGCAGGAAGACTTCCTTCTCGCTGTAGAGCGAGTGGGCGACGATGTCGAGCAGACGGCTGACCTCGGCTTGAAAACTGAGCCGTTCCTCGGTCATGGGGGCACCTTCGTTGGTTGGGCACGGGTGTTGGCGTCAAGACGGCGGAGATATGTGAAAGCGTCTCCGCCGTTCAAGAGGCTTGTGCCATGCAACCGCGGGAGGTGTGCCTACTTCTTCTTCTTCGGCTGCTCCGTCGGGGCGGGGGCCGGCGCCGGCTCGCTGCCGCCGGCCAGCAGGGCGGTCATGTCGGCGCCGTTCAGCAGGAGCTGGCCGGCCTCCGTGATGTCGATCTTGTAGGTGCGGGTGTCGGCGCCGGTGTCGTCCTTGCCGGCCTGACCCAGGGCCTGGATCATCGCCAGACCGCCCAGCAGATCCTGAGTCTCCTTGTCGGGCTTGGTGCCGGGGGCCGGCTGCATCGCCTTCACCGCGGCGTCGATGCCGCGCAGCAGAACGGTGGCGCCGCCGGTGACGCCGAAGGCGGCCTGGGTGGCGACCTTGACCGTACCGGTGGCGGTGCCGGCCGTCGCCGGTGTGTCCAGGTTCAGCGCGTCGAGGCGCAGCTCCGTCCCGGCCTCGCCCATGGCGGCCATCGCCTGCTGCATGACGATTTCGGACGAGGGCGGCGTGGGAGCGGCCTTGGCGTTCTTCTTCGGCGGCGGGGCCTCCTCCGCTTCGGCGGCCTTGACCAGCTCGGTGAAGGCATTCCACAGGGCGCTGTTCGGCAGCTTGGCGACCGACAGCTTCATCTCGAAGGCGCGCGGGGTGAAGCCGGCGGGGGCGGGCGACGGCGTCATGACGAAGTCGCGCGCCTCCAGTCCCATGCTGACGGTGGACTGCGCCTGGTCGAGGTCGCTCAGGCCGCTGCGGAAGGCGAGCTGGCCGAGGGACACCGCGGTGCCGTCCTCCGGATTGACGAAGGACAGGTTGGACAGGCGCATCGCGCCGGTGATGCCGCCGAACATGCCCTGCAGCTTCGGCAGCAGCTCGGCGGCGGTCGGGGCCACGCCCTTGGCGGCGGTCTGTTCGGAAAGCTTCTGCAGCGCGCTGACCTTGGTCAGGTCGACCCGGCTGTAGGTGGCTTCGGCGGTGACGCCGCCGATCTTCACCAGTTCCTTGTTCTTCTCGTCCTGCACCGACAGGCCGCCGAAGGCGAAGGCGGCCGGACCGCTCCACAGGGTGGTGCCGCCGGTCGCGGCCTCCGGCTTCAGGTCCTGGACCATGGTCATGGAGGCGATGGAGACCTTGCCCTTGCCGCCGGCGGCGGTGACGGCGAGATCGTTGAAGGCGCCATCGACCGTCAGCAGGGTCTCCAGCGCGCCCGACCAGGTGCTGGTGAAGGACTGCTTGCCGATGGTGATGGTGGCGGCGTCGACATACTCGTCCTTGTCGTCGAGGTTCTGCACCTTGATCGCGCTGGGCAGCGTGATCGACACGCCATACTGGCTGTCGTCCTTCGGCGTCACCGCCAGCAGGATGGTGCCGATGTCGAACAGCGTGCCTTCCGCATCCTCGGCCGACAGGCGGGGCAGGACGACGTCATAGTGGTCGCCGGCCGGCTTGACCGTCGGGTCCCCCTGCCATTCGAAGCCGATGCCATCGCCATCCTCGGTGGGCGGCGGAAACCAGCGGGGCAGGTCGTTCTTCAGCGAGGTGGCGAGAGCCTTGGCGCCGGCATCGTCGACGGCGGGAGCGGCCTGGGCGGGAGACCAGCCGGCCACCAGGGCCAGCATGCCGCCGGCGATCAGGGCGGGCCTGAGGGAGCGGACCGGCAGGGCCGCAACGGGCGAAGGACGGCTGAGACGCATCGAGGAACTACTCCCAACTACGATTTGCCAATCGCGATCTTGCCAACCGCAATTTGGAGCA
>NZ_BADK01000907.1 GCF_000333595.1 Azospirillum sp. B506 | reverse complement strand
TTGGCTCGACCTGCTGTTCATGCAGAAGCATCTGGCCGCGTGAGGGATCACCCCGCCGCGAACAATCCGCCTTCGTCGGAAGCGTCGGCGGCATCGCCAGCATCTGCGGCGTTGGGATCGCCCAGCGCGGTTTCCCACCCCAGCGCCGGCAGGGCGATGGCGCGGGTGTTGCCCAGGCCGCTGCGGCTGGCGATGAAGCCGCGCTGTTCCATGTAGGTCAGCAGGCGGCGGCCGCGCCCCTTCGACCGGCTGCCGCAGGCGCGCGCCACATCGGCATCCGACGGGCAGGGAGCATGGTCGAGGGCGGCGCGGGCCAGCAGCAGGAAGACCGGCTGGATGTCCTCCGCCAGGGTGGCGGCGACCTCCGTCGCGCGCTGCCAGGCGGGATCGTCGCCGTTGCCGGCCCCGGCGCGGGCGGTCGCCAGACGGCGGCGGAAGGCGGGCAGGGCCAGACGGTCGCCATCCACCCCGCGGCCGCGGCAGCGCACCAGGAAATCCTGGTACAGCACGGCCAGCGAGCGGTAGGGCGCCTCCGGGTCGGCCAGCACCTCGGCCAGCACCTCGTCATACTGCGCCTCACGCCCGGCGGCCTGTTCCGGGGTTTCCACCGGCTCCAGCGGCAGCAGGGCCGGTTGTTCGGCCTCATCGTCTGCGGTGCTGCCGGAAGACGGCGGCGGGGCGGCGGGGCGGCCGCGCGCCAGCTGCGCCATCAGGTCGGCGCTAGCCGAGGTCGTGGGGCGGCGGACGTAGCGTGGCGGCTCCGGCCCGGTCGTGGTGAAGATCAGGTCGCGGGCATCCTCCACCGGGGTGGTGGGCGGCGGCATCAGGGTCGGGCTGCCGGTGCGGCCCTGGGTCTCCACCGCGCCGATGCGCAGCGGCAGCGGCCGGCGCGACAAAGCGGGGCCGAGCGCGATGAAATGACCGCGCTCCAGGTCGCGGAACATCTCCGCCTGCCGCCGCTCCATGCCCAGCAGGTCGGCGGCACGCGCCATGTCGATGTCGAGGAAGGTGCGGCCCATCAGGAAGTTCGACGCCTCGGCCGCGACGTTCTTTGCCAGCTTCGCCAGACGCTGGGTGGCGATCACCCCGGCCAGCCCGCGCTTGCGCCCGCGGCACATCAGGTTGGTCATGGCGCCGAGCGAGACCTTGCGCGCCTCATCCGACACCTCGCCGGCGGCCGAGGGGGCGAACAGCTGCGCCTCGTCCACCACCACCAGCATGGGATACCAGAAATCGCGGTCGGCATCGAACAGCCCGCCGAGGAAGGCGGCGGCATGGCGCATCTGCATTTCCGCGTCCAGCCCTTCCAGGTTCAGGACGACGGAAACCCGATGCTGGCGGACGCGGGCGGCGACGGACTGCAAGGCGGCCTCGCTGTGGGCGTCGGCCTCCACCACCACATGGCCGAAACGTTCGGCCAGCGTGACGAAATCGCCCTCCGGGTCGATCACCGCCTGCTGCACCCATTGGGCGCTCTGTTCGATCAGCCGGCGCAGCAGGTGCGACTTGCCGGAACCGGAATTGCCCTGGACCAGCAGACGGGTCGCCAGCAGCTCCTCCAGGTCGAGCGTCGCGGCGCTTCCCGCGTTCGTCGCCCCCATGTCGATGCCGACCTTCATCCCGCTCGCCTCCCGCTCACCCGAACCGCCCGCCTTCAAGAAGGGGACTTCCTATAGCGCAGGCGGGCGCGGCGATACGAGGATTCGATTCGGGGCAGGCTGGTTTGCCGGGGAGACAACAACATGGCGCTGCGGTCATGAAACCGCAAACAAGCTCTGTTACAACCAAGCGCTGATCTTATCTCGGATCAGCGCTGGCGGACCGAGCGATGACTGTGCTGACCACCATTGAAGGCGGGACAAAAGCCGGGTCCAGGACCGGAAATCCTGAAGGCGACCGCGCCGGGGCCTATGGCGCGAGCTGGAACAGCGTCAGCTACGGTCAGGGCGAAGCCGCATCCTTCGATTGGGCGGCGGCGGTCGGCGCCCTGCGCTACGCCTTCCAACCGATCGTGCAGCTGCGGTCCGGCCGCTGTCACGGCTATGAGGCGCTGCTGCGCGGGTTCGAGCGCACCGGCTTCGCCAACGCGGCCGAGTTGCTGGACTCCGCCGAGGCCGCCGGTCTGCTGGCGACGGTGGAGACGGCGCTGCATGCCAAGGCGGTCGCCGCCTATCGCGCGCTGTCGGGCTGGAACGAGGCGAAGCTGTTCCTGAACCTGGACGCCCGGCTGATCGGCCGGCCCGACTCGCCCTGGCTGGCCCGCGATCAGGCGGCATCGCGCAGCAACGGCATCGTGCTGGAGCTGTCGGAAAGCCGGCCGGTCGCCAGCGGCGTCGCGGTGGATGCGGCGGTCGACCGCTATCGCCAGGGCGGGGCCGGCATCGCCATCGACGATTTCGGCGTCGGCCATTCCGGCCTGCGCACGCTGTACGAGGCGCGGCCGGACTATGTGAAGATCGACCGCTTCTTCGTCGCTGGCATCGATGCGGATTCGCGCAAGCGCGCGCTGGTGGCGGCCTTGGCCGGCCATGCCCATGCGCTGGGGATCCAGATCGTGGCGGAGGGGGTGGAGACCGCGACCGAGTTCTACACCTGCCGCGATCTGGGCTGCGACTTCGCCCAGGGCTTCCTGATCGCCCGGCCGCGTGTGGACCTGACCAGCCTGCCGAACCGCTATCCGGTGGTCGAGGAGCTCAACCGCCGCGACCGCCGCCAACCCAGCGAGTCGCACCGCCGCCTGTCGGAGGTGATCGAACGGCTGCCGCCGCTGCGGGTCGATTCGCGCAAGACCGAGCTGCTGGATTATTTCCGCCGCGAGGGCAGCGCCGCCATCGCCCCGATCATCGATGAGCATGACCGCCCGCTGGGCCTGATCCGCGAACGCGACCTGAAGCGCTTCGTCTATTCGCGGTTCGGCGGGGAGTTGCTGCGCAACCGCGGCCTGGGCAACGGGCTGGACGATCTGGTCATCCGCTCGCCGGTCTGCGACATCTCCACCCCGCTGGACCGGGTGATCGAAGCCTTCTCCACCGAGTCGGCGGCCGATGGGATCGTCATCGTCGAGGGCGGCGCCTATGCCGGCGTGCTGTCGAGCGGCGCGCTGCTGCGGCTGGTGCATGAGCGCAATCTGGCGATGGCGGCCGACCAGAACCCGCTGACCCGGTTGCCCGGCAACGCGGCGATTCTGCGCCACATCGAAGCGGCGCTGGCCGATGACGGCCGCGGCCATGTGCTGGCCTATCTGGATTTCGACAACTTCAAGCCCTTCAACGACAGCTTCGGCTTCCGCCAGGGCGACCGTGCCATCCTGATGTTCAGCGAGCGGCTGAAGGCCTGGACCGGCAATGCCGGGGCCGTCGCCAAGGCTGCCGATGCCTTCGCCGGCCATATCGGCGGCGACGATTTCTTCCTGGGCGTCAGCGGCGGCGACGAGGACGAGGTGCTGTCCCGTCTGACCGAGCTTCTGGCGCTGTTCCGGTCGGATGCCGAGAGCCTGTATGACGCGGAAACGCGGGAGAGTGGCGGGTTCCTGGCGAAGGACCGCTACGGGGCGGTCCGGCGTTTCCCGCTGCTGGCGGCCAGCGGGGTGGCGGTGGTGATCCCCTCCGGCAGCCATGGGTTGACGCCGGACGCCGTCAACACCGCCATCGCCGACCACAAGGCCGCCGCCAAGGGGGCGGAGGACAAGCTGTGCGTGGTGCGGCTGGTGTGAGCAGAATTACGGCGCGGCTGCTCTCTCACGCATAATCCCGGAAGCCCTCCGCCGTCGCGCGGTCGTAGCCCTGGCTGGCGCGCAGCAGCTGCAAGGTGTAGGGCTGGCGCGCGGCACCGCGGCGCAACTCCTCGACCGTCATTTCCTCCACCAGCCGGCCACGGTTCATCACCGCCAGCCGGTCGCACAGATTGGCGACGACGGCGAGATTGTGGGTGACCAGCACCAGGGTCAGGCCATGTTCCGCCCGCAGCCGGCGCAGCAGGTTCAGGATCTCCGCCTGCACCGACACGTCGAGCGCCGAGGTCGGCTCGTCCAGCAGCAGCAGCCGCGGTTCCAGCACCAGCGCGCGGGCGATGGCGACGCGCTGGCGCTGGCCGCCGGAGAGCTGGTGCGGGTAGCGGAAGCGGAAGGCCGGGCCGAGCCCGACATCGCGCAGCACCCGGTCGATGCGGCCATTGGCGTCGCCCAGCCCATGGATGGCGATGGGTTCGGCCAGGATGCGGTCCACCGTGTGGCGTGGGTGCAGCGAGCCGTAGGGGTCCTGGAACACCATCTGGCAGAGCTTGTAGAAGCTCTTCTGCCGCTTCGGTCCCTGCTCCGTGCCGGCGATGGCGATGCGGCCGGTCCACTCGTCGTTCAGGCCGCTGACCGCGCGCAGGACGGTCGATTTGCCGGAGCCGGATTCGCCGACGAGGCCGAAGCTTTCCCCCTCGCGCACCGACAGGGTGACGCCGTCCACCGCCGTGACGGCATCGGCGCCCTGGCCGAAGCGGACGCGCAGATCCCGGATGTCGATCATCGTCTTCATGCCTCCAACCAGGCCGGATCGCGGCTCAGCACCGGCAGGTCGCCCGGCGGCTCGTCGATCCGCGGCAGGCTGGCCAGCAGGCCGCGGGTGTAGGGGTGCTGCGCCGCGTGCAGCTCCGATGCGCGGCAGCTCTCCACCACCCGGCCGGCATACATGATCAGGATGCGGTCGCAGAAGGAGGCGACGAGGTTCAGATCGTGGCTGACGAAGATCATGCCCATGCCGCGCTGGGAACAGAGGTCGTCGAGGATCGCCAGCACCTGCATCTGCACGGTGACGTCGAGGGCGGAGGTCGGTTCGTCGGCGATCAGCAGGTCGGGGTCGGGGATCAGCATCATCGCGATCATGATGCGCTGGCCCATGCCGCCCGACACCTCGTGCGGATAGCGGTCATAGACCCGTTCCGGATCGCGGATGTGCACGGCGGCCAGCATCTCCAGCGCGCGGCGCTTCGCTTCGGCGGCGCCGGCCTTGCTGTGGACGCGGTAGGCCTCGGCGATCTGGCGGCCGACGGTCATCACCGGGTTCAGCGAGTATTTCGGGTCCTGCATCACCATGGCGATGCGCCGGCCGCGGATGTCGCGCATGCGTCTGGGCGACGCCGCCAGCAGATCCTCGCCGTTGAAGGCCAGCCGGTCGGCGGTGACCCGGCCCGGCGAAGGGACGAGGCGCAGGATGGAGCGGCCGGTCATCGACTTGCCGGAACCGGACTCGCCGACGATGCCCAGCTTTTCCCGGCCGAGCGTGAAGGAGACGCCGCGCACCGCCTCGGTCACGCCGTTGCGGGTGGGGAAGGCGACGCGCAGGTTGGAGACGTCCAGCAGGGGGGTGTCGTCCGCCGTCTTTTGATCGGTCATGTCAGTCCCCCTTCGGGTCCAGCACGTCGCGCAGCCCGTCGCCCAGCAGGTTGAAGCCCAGGCTGACGATGAAGATGGCGAGGCCGGGCATGGCGGCGACCCACCATTGCTCCAGCACATATTGCCGGCCGCTGGCGATCATCGCCCCCCATTCCGGCAGCGGCGGCTGGGCGCCGAGGCCGAGGAAGCCCAGACCGGCGGCGGTCAGGATGACGCCGGCCATGTCCAGCGTCGTCCGCACGATCAGCGAGGCGATGCACAGCGGCATGATATGGCCCAGGATGATGCGCAGGCTGGACGCCCCTTGCAGCCGGGCGGCGCTGATGAAGTCGGCGCGGCGGACGGTCAGCGTCTCCGCCCGGGCGATGCGGGCATAGGGCGGCCAGGAGGTGATGGCGATGGCGATCACCGCATTCTCGATGCCGGGGCCGAGTGCGGCAACGAAGGCCAGCGCCAGGATCAGCTTGGGGAAGGCCAGCGCGATGTCGGTGATGCGCATCAGCACGGTGTCGACCCAGCCGCCGAAATAGCCGGCGGCCGTGCCGATCACCAGCCCGGCCAGCGGCGCCGTCGCCGCCACCAGCCCGACGATCATCAACGTCAGCCGCGAGCCGTGGATCAGGCGGGACAGGATGTCACGTCCGAAGGCGTCGGTGCCCAGCCAGTGGCCGGGACCGGGCGGCAGCAGCCGGGCGCTCAAATCCTGGGCATAGGGATGGTGGGGCGCCAGCACCGGGGCGAGTGCGGCGACGACGATCAGGGCCAGCACGATCAGCAGCCCGGCGACGGCCAGCCGGTTGCGGCGGAAGGCGGTCCAGCCGGCCCAGGCGCGGCCCAGGCGGGCCTGGGCACGGGAGTGCGGCGTGTCGGTGGTCAGCCAGTCCCGCCAGCCGGCGGGCCGGGGGGCGGATGGGGTGTCGGTGCGCACGGTCATCGGGCCCGCGGATCCAGAAGGCGATAGAGCAGGTCGGACAGCAGGTTCAGCGCGATGAAGACCGCGCCGACCACCAGTGTCCCGCCCAGCACCGCGTTCATGTCGGCGCTGAGCAGCGAATTGGTGATGTAGAGGCCGAGACCGGGCCAGGCGAACACCGTTTCGGTCAGCACCGACCCCTCCAGCAGGCTGGCATAGGACAGGGCGATGACGGTGATCAGCGGCACGGTGATGTTGCGCAGGGCATGGCCCCAGATCACGCGGGTCTCCGACAGGCCCTTCACCCGCGCGGTGGTGATGTATTCCTGGCGCAACTGGTCCAGCATGAAGCCGCGCGTCATCCGCGCGATGTAGGCGACGCAATAGAGGCCGAGGATCGCCGAGGGCAGGACCAGATGATGGACCGCGTTCCAGAAGATCTCGGTCTCGCCGGCCAGCAGGGCGTCCACCGTGACGAGGCCGGTCACCGGATCGACCATCCCCTCGTAGAAGACGTCGACCCGCCCCGGTCCCGGTGCCCAGTCCAGCTTGGCGTAGAACAGCAGCAGCGCCATCAGACCCAGCCAGAAGATCGGCACCGAATGGCCGAGCAGACCGAGCAGCCGGATGGTATGGTCGGGCCAGCGCCCACGGTTGATGGCGGCGAACACGCCGGCGGGAATGCCCAGCAGCGCGCCGACGATGGCGGCGACCGTCGCCAGTTCCAGCGTCGCCGGGAAGACGCGCAGCACATCCTCCAGCACCGGCCGGGAGGTCAGCACCGAGGTGCCGAGGTCGCCCTGCAGCACGTCGCCGAGATAGCGCAGGAACTGCTGCCACAGCGGCAGGTCGAGCCCGAGCTGCGTGCGCATCTGCGCATAGCTTTCGGCACTCGCGCGGTCGCCGAGAGCCGAAAGCACCGGGTCGATCGGGACGACGCGCCCGATCAGGAAGGTGACCAGCAGCAGACCCAGCAGGGTGAAGGCCACCGTGACCAGCAGGGTCAGGCCGCGTTTCAGCGTAGGCAAGAAGACTCCCTCGCGGTTGACACGCC
>NZ_BADK01000908.1 GCF_000333595.1 Azospirillum sp. B506 | reverse complement strand
GGGGTGCCCTACACCGACGAGCAGATCGCCACGCCCAAGGCCGACCTGGAAGCGCAGAAGAACCCCGACGGCGACACCGCCGGGCTGATGAAGCGCTACCGAAAGGCCGTGGTCGCGAACTTCACCGGCAACAAGAGCGTCACCGAAATGGACGCCCTCGTCGCCTACCTGCAAGTGCTGGGCACCATGGTGGATTTCACCAAGTACCAGTCCAAGCAGTTGCAGCAGTAATCGGGGGAGGAATCCATGGACTTGGATTCGATCACGGTGATGCTTCGGTCCTTCTGGACGGTGTGGTTGATGCTGCTGCTGACGGGCATCCTGGTTTACGCCATGTGGCCCGGCAACCGCCGCACCTTCGACGACGCCGCCCAGATCCCGCTCAAGGATGATGGTCAGGAGCTTTAGACCATGGCACAGAATTACAAGGACGAGCTGTCCGGCGTCGAGACCACCGGCCACGAGTGGGATGGACTGCGCGAGCTGAACAACCCGCTGCCGAAATGGTGGCTGTACCTGTTCTATGTCTGCATCGCCTGGGCGATGGTGTACTACGTGTTCTATCCGGCCTGGCCGCTGGGCAAGACCTACACGAAGGGCATCCTCGGCTATTCCCAGCGCGAGGAGCTGGACACCAAGCTGGCGGAAGCGAAGGCCGGCCAGGCCAAGTACCTGACCGCCATCGCCGCCAAGTCGGTCGATGAAATCCAGAAGGACAAGGATCTGCTGGGCTTCGCCATGGCCGGCGGCCGCTCCTACTTCAACGAGAACTGCGCCGCCTGCCACGGCGCCGGCGGCCAGGGTGCCAAGGGCTTCCCGACGCTGGCAGACGACGTGTGGCTGTGGGGCGGCACCTCGGCCGACATCTACCAGACCATCCAGCACGGCATCCGCTCGGATGACGGCGAAACCCGCGGCACGCCGAATGTCGGCATGACCGCCTTCGGCAAGGACGGCATCCTCAACCGCGACCAGATCGATCAGGTGACGGACTATGTGCTGTCGCTGAACGGCAAGACCGCCGATGCGGGCAAGGTCGCCAAGGGCAAGACCGTCTATGACGAGAACTGCGCCGCCTGCCATGGCGACGCGGCCCAGGGTGCGGTTGCCGCCGGCATCGACGGCGTCGGCGCTCCGCCGCTTCGCCAAGCCAACTGGCTCTATGGCAGCGACAAGCAGACGCTGGTCGAAACGGTGACCAACGGCCGCGCCGGCGTCATGCCGGCCTGGTCCAAGCGTCTGGACGATGCGACGATCAAGTCGCTGGCCGTTTACGTCCACAACCTGGGTGGCGGCAAGTAAGCCGCCTCCCGGGACTGGCGTCCGGGCGGACCGTTACGGAACCAACCGGAAAGGCGTCGGGGAGGTCACTCCCCGGCGCCTTTTTCTTTGGGATTTCGGGGCGCCGGCCGGCCGGTTCGTTAACTTCCTGTCATTTGATCCATCGCAATGTCCCTGCGGCAATCGGTCGCCATAGTTGCGCGGATCAGCGATACACATCGCTTACCAGACGCCGCTTACCAGACGCCGCTTACCAGACGCCGCCGACCAGTCGAAGGGCAGCCAGCGACATGAGCATCAGCACCACCACCGGAAACCGCCCCCTCCCGCCGAATCGGTTGAAGGCGCCACGCCAGCCGGGATGGTACATCCCCTGGATCTTCGTCGGCGTCTTCATGATCGTCCTGGCGGTGAACGGGGTGATGGTCCATTTCGCGGTGTCGAGCTGGACCGGGATCGAGACCGAGAACCATTTCATCAAGGGGCTCGGCTACAACAACGACCTCGCCGGCGCCCGCGCGC
Organism: Azospirillum sp. B506; assembly: GCF_000333595.1. GTDB lineage: Bacteria > Pseudomonadota > Alphaproteobacteria > Azospirillales > Azospirillaceae > Azospirillum. The sequence continues at coordinate 16,128 of NZ_BADK01000908.1, read as the reverse complement.
AGGCGGAGCGTGGCTGGCAGGTCCAGGCGGACTTCACCAGCACCGAACCGCGCAAGGGCGTGATCGCCATCACCGCCCGCGACAAGCAGGGTCAGATCCTGACGGATGCCGCCGTCAGCGTGACGATGATCCGTCCGATCTCCGAGGGGCATGACAAGACGCTGTCGCTGCCCTATCTGGGCGAGGGCCGCTATGGCGCCCCGGTGGAACTGGATCTGGAGGGCCAGTGGGACATGCGCTTCGTCATCACCCACGCCACCGGCGACTATCAGGACCAGAAGCGCGTCTGGGTGCAGTGAGGTCGGCGTGAGGGCGGCGAAGGCGCCGCGACCGGGACAGCCAGGGTGACGTTGAGATGACCGTCTGCCTCCATTGCGGACAAGAGCTGGGCGAGGGGACCCAGGCCGGGAAGACGGCAACTGGCGGACTGACCGCCGGTGACGGTGCAGGGCCGTTCTGCTGCACCGGTTGCGCCGCCGCCTACGACCTTGTCCGCGGGCTGGGGCTGGAGCGCTATTACGAGCGCCGCAGCGTCGATCCCACCGCCCGCCCGCTGCGCCCCGACGATGCCCCGGCGGTCGATTACGAACCGCATGCCCGCGACGAGCAGGACGGCAGCCGCAGCCTTCACCTGATGGTCGATGGCATGCAGTGCGCGGCCTGCGTCTGGCTGATCGAATCGGCACTCAACCGGCAGCCGGGCGTCGCCCAGGCGCGCATGAATATGACCACGCGCCGGCTGACCGTACGCTGGACGCCTGAGGCAACCGACGCCAACGCGGTGGTCGGCACCGTGGCCCGGCTGGGATACCGCGCCGTTCCCTTCGATCCCGACCGGCTGGGCGGCGCCCAGGCCAGGAGCGAGAAGGAGCTGCTGCGTTCCATGGCGGTGGCGGGTTTCGCCATGGGCAACGTCATGCTGCTGTCGGTCTCGGTCTGGGCCGGCCACAGCCAGGGCATGGGCACCGCCACCCGCGACCTGATGCACTGGATCTCGGCGCTGATCTGCATGCCGGCCATCGCCTATGCGCTGCGTCCCTTCGCGCGCTCGGCGCTGTCGGCGCTGCGCCACGGCCGCACCAACATGGATGTGCCGATCACCATCGGCGTGCTGCTCGCCACCGGCATGAGCCTGTTCGAGACCATCCACAGCGGCGAGCACGCCTATTTCGACGGCGGCGTCATGCTGCTGTTCTTCCTGCTGGTCGGCCGCTATCTCGACCAGCGGGCGCGCGGCCGGGCGCGGTCGGCGGCGGAACAGCTGCTGGGCCTGCGCGCCAACGCCGTCACCATCCTGAACGCCGACGGCACCAGCGCCGTGGTGGCGCCGGAGCAGGTGGTGCCCGGAACCACCATCCTGGTCGCGGCCGGCGAGCGCATCCCCGTCGACGGCCGGGTGTCCGACGGCGTGTCCGACCTCGACACCGGCCTGATCACCGGCGAGACGGTGCCGGGCACCGCGCGGCCGGGCGATCAGGTCTTCGCCGGCACCCTGAACCTGACGGCGCCGCTGCGCCTCACCGTCACCGCGGTGGGGGAGGGCACGCTGCTGGCCGAGATCGTCCGGCTGATGGAGGTGGCGGAGCAGGGCCGCGCCAAATATGTCGCCATCGCCGACCGGGTGTCGCGCCTCTATGCCCCGGTGGTGCATCTGACCGCGCTGACCACCTTCACCGCCTGGATGCTGCTGGGCGGCGTGGTGTGGCAGGACGCGCTGATGAACGCCATCGCCGTGCTGATCATCACCTGCCCCTGCGCGCTGGCGCTGGCCGTGCCGGTGGTGCAGGTGATCGCCAGCGGCCGGCTGATGCGCCAGGGTACGTTGCTGAAAAGCCCGACCGCGCTGGAACGGCTCGCCGCCATCGACACGGTGGTGTTCGACAAGACCGGTACCCTGACCGAAGGGCGTCCGGTGCCGCAGCTCGACGGGCTGGCGGCCGAGGATCTGGCGCTGGCCGCCTCGCTCGCCGCCGCCAGCCGCCATCCGCTGGCCCGCGCGCTGGCCGCCGCCGCGCCGGAGGTGTCGGTGGCGGTGGGGGTGCGCGAGATCGCCGGTGCCGGTCTGTCCTTGCAGACGGCGGATGGCGAGGTGCGGCTGGGCAGCCGCCGCTTCACCGGTGCGCCGCTGGAGGCGGAGGATGCCGCCGGGCCGGAACTGTGGCTGGCCCGTCCGGGCGAGGAACCGCGGCGGATCGTCTTCCTCGACGCGCCGCGTCCGGACGCCGCCGCGGTGGTGGCGGCGCTGACGGCGCGCGGGCTGGAGGTGAAGCTGCTGTCAGGCGACCGCAAGGGGGCGGTGGCGGCGGTGGCGGAGCGGCTGGGCATCGCCGACTGGCGGGCGGAGCAGACGCCGGCCGACAAGACCGCGGCACTGGCCGGGCTGGCGGCCCAGGGCCGCACCGTGCTGATGGTCGGCGACGGGCTGAACGACGCCCCGGCGCTGGCCGCCGCCGCGGTGTCGATGTCGCCCTCCACTGCGGTGGATGTCAGCCAGACCGCGGCCGACGTGGTGTTCCAGGGCCGGCTGCTGCGCCCGATCGTCGAGACGGTGGAGGTTTCCCGCCGGTCCGGCCGTCTGGTCAGGCAGAATTTCGGCATCGCGTTGGTGTATAACCTGTGCGCGGTCCCGCTGGCGATGAGCGGCATGCTGACGCCGCTGCTGGCGGCGCTGGCCATGTCGTCGTCGTCGCTGATCGTCATTCTGAATGCGCTGCGGCTGGCCCGCGGCGCCGTCGTCAAGGATCTTCCCGTGCGGGTCAGTGCCGTTCGGGAATTGCCGGGTAAGGATTCGGGTGATGGACGAGCTTCTCTATCTGATCGCGATCGCGCTGAGCCTGGGCGGCCTGGGGCTGGCGGCCTTTCTGTGGGCGTTGAAGTCCGGTCAGTTTGACGATCTGGACGGGGCGGCCCACCGCGTCCTGTTCGACGACGATCTGCCGCCGCCCGCCCGCCCGATGGGGGACGCGGCCAAGCCGGCGGAGGCTGTCCGCGGGCAATAGTGCCAAATTCCCTATGGGCAAAGATTAGGTTGTATGCGTGCGAGGTTGCGATTCTCGACGATTGCCACCAATATGGGCCCAGGCGGAATGACAGGCTGGGTTCATCCATGCCACCTTTTGATATGGTTCGCGCGCGGGAAAAGAGCGCTGCGACGGAAATGAATCCCTGCGGGGCCTGTCCCGTGCGCAGCCTGACGGTGTGCGCCGCGCTGGAACCGGAGGAACTGCGCCGTCTTGCCGACATTCTGCAGAATGTGCGCATCGATGCCGGCCACACCCTGTTCGCCGAGGGCGACGCCGCCGATGCGCTCTACAACGTCACCTCCGGCACGGTGAAGCTCTACAAGCTGCTGCCCGACGGTCGCCGCCAGATCACCGGTTTCCTGGTGACCGGCGATTTCCTTGGGCTGGCGGTCAATGACAGTTATGCCTACACCGCCGAGTCGGTGACCAGCGCCTCGCTCTGCCGCTTCCCACGCAAGAAGATCGACGCGCTGCTGGAGGAATTCCCGAAGATGCAGCGACGCCTGTTCTCGATGGCGTCGAACGAGCTGGCCGCCGCGCAGGACCAGATGCTGCTGCTCGGCCGCAAGACGGCGAAGGAGAAGATCTGTTCCTTCCTGCTGATGCTGTCGCAGCGCGCCGCCCGCCGCGGCCATAAGGAAAACCCCGTCTTCGTGCCGATGAGCCGGGCCGACATCGCCGACTATCTGGGCCTGACCACCGAGACCGTCAGCCGCACCTTCACGCAGCTGAAGACGGCCGGGGTGATCTCGCTCCAGGAAGGCAACAAGGTCCTGATCGCCGACCTCGATGCGATGTACGATCTGGCCGAAGGGGCGTGACGTCGGCGCTCGCGCTTTTGCGGGGTGCGGGCGTGTTCGGCAAAAATACAGCGCGGGTTACCCGCGCCCCACCGGCCGCAGTTCGAACAGCAGCCAGACCAGCATCGACACCATCAGAATCGCGCCGGCCTGATGGGCCGCGGCGATGGGCACCCACACCACGGTCAGCAGCGTGGCGATGCCCATGGCGATCTGCAGCAGGACCATGGCTCCCGCCGCCAGCGCCGCGCGGCCGGCGCGGCCGGGCAGCCGGGCATTCAGGACGCGGGCGGCCAGCACCAGCACCACCAGGCCGGTCAGCATCGCCAGCGTGCGGTGGATCAGCTGGATCGCCGCGGTGTTCTCGACCGGATTGAGCCACCAGGGCGTCAGCGTATCGACCTCCGGCGGGATCCAGTGGCCATTCATCAGCGGGAACGTGTTGTAGGCGAAGCCGGCATCCGATCCGGCGACGAAGGCGCCCCAGACGATGGTGATGGCGACCAGCCCCAGCGCCCAGGGGCATGGCGGCGGAAAGACGCCGCCTCCGGCCGCCAGCCCGCCAGCGGCAGCGGGTCGAGCAGGGCAAGTGCCGTGCGCAGCAGCAGGGCATAAATCAGGATCGCGGTGCAGAGATGCAGCGCCAGCCGGTAATGGCTGACGTTCGGCGAATCGACCAGCCCGCTCTTCACCATGAACCAGCCGATGCCGCCCTGGAGCCCGCCCAGCAGGAACAGGCCGGCCAGCTTCGGCCACAGCTCCGCCGAGATGCGGCCCTGCATCCAGAAGCGCAGGAAGGGAATCAGGAAGACGAAGCCGATCAGCTGGCCCCACAGCCGGTGGAACCATTCCCACCAGAAGATCGACTGAAAGCCGGACAGATCCATGTGGTTGTTGTAGATGCGGAATTCCGGCGTCGCCTTGTACAGGTCGAAGACGCGGTTCCATTCCGCCGAGGACAGCGGCGGAAGGATGCCGATCAGCGGCTTCCATTCCACCATCGACAGGCCGGATTCCGTCAGCCGGGTGATGGCGCCGATCACGGCCATGGCCAGCACCATGGCGGCACAGACCAGAAGCCAGACGGCGATGGGCCGGTTCGGGTTGGGGCGGGTGGAGGCGGCGAGGCTGTCGGAGGCAAAGGCGGTCAAGGCGGCATTCCGGAGCGCGGCGGTGGGATGTCCGCAAATGTGGGGCGAACATCCCGTCCCGTCAAACGGCTCTTGCCGGATTGCCGGATCAGGAGGTGCCGTCGGCGGTGGTGACGCCGGCCTGGGGCTGGGCGGTCTGGCTCTGGAACAGCGCCGCCTCCGCCGCGCGGCGGGCGACGAGGCCCGGCAGCTTGGTCGGTTTGCCATTCACCGTGGCATAGACCCAGCGGCCGAACTGGCCGGCGGCCCCCGCATAGTCGCCAGCATTCAGCAGTTTCAGCAGGGTGGAGCTTTCCAGGCTGCCGGCGCCGAGGTTGAAGACGAAGGACGACAGGGCACCGCGCTGGTTCTCGTTCAGCGGCACCTTCACCAGGGCGTCGACATGGCCGGCGGCCTCCGCGAGGTCGGAAGCAAGGAAGGCGTTCGCCTGTTCAAGGGTGATGGTTTCACCCATCGTCACGCCGGCGGTGTGGCCGTAACCGATGGTCGGCACGCCGGCCGGGCAGAGATAGGCTGTGAGGTAGAGTCCCTCGAAATGCTTCACGAGATCGACCGCGGCTTGACAGACCGGATTGGTGGTCATGGTTGCAAACTCCCGGTTGGCGCGTCTGGCGGATGGGTACCGCCCACGATGGGCGGCAACCCTAGTCGATGTGCGCGCTTAACGGGAAGATAAGAATTCAAATTGTCGCAAACGGATGAAAGTCGGCGAGCAGGCTGCCTGAAGGGAGATCACGGCGTCAGGCTGTGTACGGCGCCGAACAGCACGAACAGGGCGAACAGCAGGGCGAACAGGCCGGCGATGGTCGTGTACTCGAGCAGAGCCTCGACCAGTCGGGCTCCGCGGTCTTGCGGCTTCGCCGGTCGGTCGCCGCTTGTGTCCGGCGGCCGGCTGGGGGAGGAATGCCCGGCCATCCGGATTCCGGTCCAGCTCCGCGCCTTTCGCTTCGCCGCCATCGCACCCTCCGCCTCTCCATCCGCCGGAATTTTCTAAAATTTTATCGAATGCCGGCGGGTGGTGCTGTGACGGCAATCACAGCGGCAGTGGCCGGGTCGGGGATCGGCTTTTTTTGATCGGTGAGGGCGGAAATAGGCGTCGGCATGACGCGCTGTATCGGGGGCATCGAAGTCTGGCTCGCCAGCCGCACCGAGTGCCGTTTTCCGTCCAGAGTGCGTTGCCGAACGGGAAGGACCGGATTCTCCGTGACCGTTTGAAGAAATCTTGCCTGTGCACCACACCGCGCGCGACCGAAAATATCTTTTTTTATCAATGTATTGTCAGTGGATTTCGGTCGGCGCTGCCGGTATTTCCGGCAAATTCCGAAACGAGCCTCTTGAATCCCCAATCCGCTTCGATTAGCTGTCTGGCACTCGCCGGGATGGAGTGCTAACAGCCTCCGCCCGCGCCAATTCCAGTCAGAACCAAGCCTTGATCCAAGGAGGCATTCCATGAAGTTCCGCCCGCTGCACGACCGCGTCGTCGTCAAGCGTCTGGAGTCCGACACCAAGACCAAGGGTGGGATCATCATCCCCGACACGGCCAAGGAAAAGCCGCAGGAAGGCGAGATCATCGCCGTCGGCCCGGGCGCCCGTGACGAGTCGGGCAAGGTCGTGGCGCTGGACGTCAAGGCCGGCGACCGCATCCTGTTCGGCAAGTGGTCGGGCACCGAAGTGAAGATCGAGGGCGTCGATTACCTGATCATGAAGGAATCCGACATCATGGGCGTCATCGAGGCCTAAGTCCTCCGCCCGTATCCTTCGAAATTTGCAAGTTAAAGGAATCGAGACATGGCTGCCAAAGACGTCAAGTTCGGCCCCACCGCGCGCGAGAAGCTGCTGCGTGGCGTTGACATCCTCGCCGACGCCGTGAAGGTCACGCTGGGCCCGAAGGGCCGCAACGTCGTGATCGAGAAGTCCTTCGGCGCTCCGCGCATCACCAAGGACGGCGTGTCGGTCGCCAAGGAAATCGAGCTGGCCGACAAGTTCGAGAACATGGGCGCCCAGATGGTCCGCGAGGTCGCCTCGAAGACCAACGATCTGGCCGGTGACGGCACCACCACCGCCACCGTCCTGGCCCAGGCCATCGTCCGCGAAGGCGTGACCAAGGTCGCCGCCGGCCTGAACCCGATGGACCTGAAGCGCGGCATCGATCTGGCCGTCGCCACCGTCGTCGCCGACATCCAGGCCCGCGCCAAGAAGGTCACGACCAACGACGAGATCGCCCAGGTCGGCACCATCTCCGCCAACGGCGAAGCCGAGATCGGCAAGATGATCGCCCAGGCGATGGAGAAGGTCGGCAACGAGGGCGTCATCACGGTTGAAGAGGCCAAGAGCCTGGACACCGAGCTGGACGTCGTCGAGGGCATGCAGTTCGACCGCGGCTACCTGTCGCCGTACTTCGTGACCAACGCCGACAAGATGGTCGCGGACCTCGAAAACCCGTACATCCTGCTGCACGAGAAGAAGCTGTCGGGCCTGCAGCCGCTGCTGCCGGTTCTGGAAGCCGTCGTCCAGTCCTCGCGTCCGCTGCTGATCATCGCCGAGGACATCGAGGGCGAGGCGCTGGCCACCCTGGTGGTCAACAAGCTGCGCGGCGGCCTGAAGATCGCCGCCGTCAAGGCCCCGGGCTTCGGTGATCGCCGCAAGGCGATGCTGGAGGACATGGCCATCCTGACCGGCGGCCAGGTCATCTCCGAAGACCTCGGCATCAAGCTTGAGAACGTCACGCTCGACATGCTGGGCACCGCCAAGAAGGTCGTGATCTCCAAGGAGACCACCACCATCGTCGACGGCGCCGGCGACAAGGCCGACATCGAGGCCCGTTGCGGCCAGATCCGCGCCCAGGTCGAGGAGACCACCTCGGACTACGACCGCGAGAAGCTGCAGGAGCGTCTGGCCAAGCTGGCCGGTGGCGTCGCCGTCATCCGCGTCGGCGGTGCGACCGAGGTCGAGGTGAAGGAGCGCAAGGATCGCGTTGACGACGCGATGCACGCCACCCGCGCCGCCGTGGAAGAGGGTGTGGTCGCCGGCGGCGGCACCGCCCTGCTGTACGCCTCCAAGGCCCTGGAGTCGCTGACCCCGGCCAACGACGAGCAGCGCGTCGGCATCGACATCATCCGTCGCGCCCTGCAGGCCCCGGTCCGTCAGATCGCCTACAACGCGGGCACCGACGGCTCGATCGTTGTCGGCAAGCTGCTCGACCAGGCCGACACCAACTTCGGCTATGACGCCCAGAAGGGTGAGTTCACCGATCTGGTCGCCGCCGGCATCATCGACCCGGTGAAGGTGGTCCGCACCGCCCTGCAGGATGCGGCCTCGATCGCCGGCCTGCTGATCACCACCGAGGCGATGATCGCCGAGAAGCCGGAGAAGAAGGCAGCTCCGGCCGGCATGCCGGGTGGCATGGGCGGCATGGACGACATGGGCTTCTAATAGCCTGTGGTTCGACCGTCCAACGGTTCGGAAAGGGGCGCCCCTGCAAGGGGGGCGCCCTTTTTTTATGCCGGACAGGGAAGAGGTGGCCGCGGCATCCCGCGATCCTGAAATGTCAAGGCGAAGTCCGCCTTGCTTTGCCGCGGTCGCCTCCCAATAATCCGCCCCTCTCTTGCCGGGCACCCCAGCGTGGGGCGCCGGCCTCCTGACTTCCGTATTTTTCAACGAGGGCCTGTTCCATGCGCTCCTTCGAGGGCCAGCATTCCGACAACGTCGCCATCAAGCGCACCCGCGAGCAGAAGCAGCGCCAGCTGGTTCAGCTCAAGGAACAGCTGGCGACGCTGAAAGCCCACGCGGCCCCCGCCATCCGTGAAGCGTTGGTCAAGCGCATCGCCGAACTCGACGCCGAGCTGCGCCAGCCCCCCAAGCCGCCCCGTGAGGGCCGTGACGCTCGCGAGGGCCGCGGTGAAGGCCGTGGTGAGGGCCGCGAGGACGCGCCGCGCCATCCCCGCCGTGACTCCCGCCCCAGTGTCTTCCGCGCCGAAGACAGCGGCGACCGCAGCGCCGCCGTGACCGCGGCGAGCGTCTTCGCCTCGCCCCGCCGCCGCAGCTGAGACGCCGCTGCGCCATGCCCGCCGACCGCACCGCCGCCGTGAAGGGATCCCGTCTCGCCGATCAGGCCTGGCTGCTGATGATGCTGCCGCCCCTGTTCTGGGCGGGCAACGCGGTCCTGGGACGGGCGGTCGCCGGGGCGGTGCCGCCCATCGGGCTGGCCTTCTGGCGCTGGTGCCTGGGCATGCTGATCGTGCTGCCCTTCGCCTGGCCTCATCTGCGCCACGACATCACGCCGATCCTGGCGCGCTGGAAGAGCGTGCTGCTGCTGGGGACGCTGGGCATCGGCATCTACAACACCTTTCAATACATCGCGCTGAACACGACGACCGCGCTGAACTGCGTGATGCTGCAGTCATCGATGCCGGTGATGATCGTGCTGATGAGCCTGGTGCTGTTCCGCGACCGGATCGGGGCGATGCAAGGGCTGGGGATCGTGGTTTCGCTGGCCGGTGCGACGACCCTGATCTCGCATGGCGATCCGGGCACCCTGCTGGGGCTGGAGCTGAATGCCGGCGACGTCTGGATGGTGGCGGCGGTGGTGATCTATGCCGCCTACACCACGCTGCTGCGCCGCCGGCCGGCCATCCATGGGCTGAGCTTCGTCGTCGTCACCTTCGCCATCGGCGCGGTGGAGCTGCTGCCCTTCTATCTCTGGGAAAGCCTCAGCGGCCATCCGGTCCAGGCCAGCGGCATCACCCTGCTGGCGGTGGGCTATACCGTGCTGTTCCCGTCCATCGCCGCCTATCTCTGCTTCAACCGGGCGGTCGAGCTGCTCGGCCCCAACACGGCCGGGCTGGCCATCCATCTGGTGCCGGTCTTCGGCAGCCTGTTGGCCATCCTGTTCCTGGGCGAGCAGCTGCATGCCTATCACGGCATCGGCATTGCCCTGATCGCCGCCGGCATCCTTCTGGCGGCCCGCCGCCGGGCCTGAGCGGTCGGGGCCCCTCGGCCGGGGCTACGGATCGGAAAGGGAAAAACCGGCGAGTGAAATATTTGAACATTATCTCGATAATGAACGGATCGCGGAGATTGGCCGGTCCTGTGACAAAATTTGGTCGGTCTTCCTTCGGGAAGGATAGGTTGACGGGGATCGAATCCCGCAAAAATACTTGAGAGGTTCGCCGATTGGTTTTGTCGGGTTCCAGGGGATAGCCTGGCGATTGGGCGTCTTGTTCGGAAGTTCGCCGGTATAATATCCCCGGTATCCTTTTAGACAGCCGCGCTATCCCTCGCGATTGCGGCGGTCAATAAGGGATGACCGCTAAAATGTCGGTCATGACGGCGGTTCGGTGACGGATCGGCAGTCATGTGGAGCCGGCGCTGTTCGCCCGGCCGATGTGGTGGAGATCCCAAGATGACCCCTGCAATGTCCGCGCCCGCTCACCCGCAAAACACTTGTCTTGTCCACATCGTCGACGGCGATCTGCTGTCGCGCAGCACGCTGTCGAGGGCGTTGGGCGCCGTCGGCATCGCCTGCCGCGTCCACAGCACCGCCGCCGATGCGCTGGCCGTGCTGGGCACCGGATCCTCCTGCATCGTCCTGCGCAGCGACCTGCCGGACATGACCGCGATGGAGTTCATGGCCGAAGCCTCGCTGCACGGCCACGACCTGCCGATCCTGATGGTCACCGAACAAGGCGACGTCGACGCCGCTGTCGCCGCGATGAAGGCCGGTGCCGTGGATTGCATCGCCCGCCCCTTCACCGTTCCGGCCTTCCTGGAGCGCCTGCGCGCCTGCCTCGCCTCCGGCAGTCCGCATGCCCAGCAGCGTGACCGCAGCCGCGACGCCGTCCGCCGGCTTGCCCTGTTGAGCCGCCGCGAATCGGAGGTGCTGGAATTGATCGTCGAGGGCAAGCAGAGCAAGACCATCGCCTGGGAGCTGGGCATCAGCATCAAGACGGTCGAGGTCCACCGCGCCCGCATCATGGAAAAGACCGGCTGCCGGTCCATCGTCGGGCTGGGCCGCCTCTGGGAAGCGGCGGAGATGCTGCGCGGGCGCGATATGCTGCATGCGCTTGCCATTCGCCAGCCGGCCAAGCCGGCGCTGATGGAGGTTGCCGCGTCCTGAAGCCGACGTCTCCCGGGTGGCAGCGGGGTGCCGGCACCGGGGGTGAAAAATCAGGGTTAAAGAGACCTTTCCTTGGGCTTGACTGGGCAAGGATTGTAATGTTCTGGAGAAGGGCAACCAGAACGTTGACAGGAGTGGTCCGATGTTCCCCGATCATGGTCACCGTCGCATCGCCGTGGCGTCGCCCGACGACATAGCCACGGCGAGGCGGATCGCGGCGGAGCGGGCCGATGGCGTGCTGGCGGCTGACGAGGCTGCCCGGCTGGACCGGCTGGTGACGGCGGTGGCCGGCTATGCGCTGGATCGGCCGGACGGGACCGTTCTCATTGCACGGATGCGGTCCGGGGCCGGCATCGAATGCCTTGCCTATGACCGCGATCCCGCCACCGTCGGGCTGGCGGGGCCGTCCAAGGCGGAGGATGCTCCGGACGGTGTCGGTGGCGTGCTGGAGGCGGTCCGGGAGCAGGCCGACCGCTTCCATATCCATGCCACGGCGGGAGTCGGGCTGGCGCTGATCGCCCGCGTCCTGCGGCCCGGTGCCGACGACGCGCCGCCGGCCGGCGCCTTGGCGCAGACCGGAGCGGTGATGGTGGAGCGGCATGGCGGAGAGGCCGCGCGGGGCGGTCCCTTCATCGACCACTGGTTCGTCAGCTGTGCCGACGCCCGGGGGGCTGACGGCCCCTGCGGGATTGCGTTGATGGTCGATGGCGACGCGGAGGCTGCCGATCGGTCTCCTGCCCCCCCGACCTCCACCGATCGGCCCGCCACGGAGATGACCCCCGAGGTGGTCAGGCACATCGAGGCGGTGGTTGCCGCGACGGTGCCCGGTCTTCCCGCTCCCGTGGTGGTGAATGCCATCCGCCGCGACCTGAAGGGGCGGCCCGAACTGGGCCTGTCCCAGGACCGGAGCCTGACGCAGATCGGACGGTCGGCGGTGGCGGTGCTGCGCTTCGACGCCGAAGCGGTGGATTACACGGCGCTCGGCACCCTGGCCGGGGCGGTGGTGCGCCGGCAGGAAATCACGGCGCTCGGCGCCCGCTGGGCGATGATCGGCTTCAACCCGCAGGCCCCCGCCTCGGTCCATCTGCGCTGGGGAGCGGGCGAACATGTCGTGCTTTTCACCGGCGGATGCGCCCGGCTGCCTGCTTTGTTCATCCACCGCGATCTGCACGGGGTCGAGCCGACGCTGGCGGCGCTGGTCCTGTTGCGCGACGGCGCGGTGAGCGACGACGATCACACCGTCCTGGTGATTCGCAACCGCGCCCACTGCGCGGCCGAGACACCGCCCGATCGGCACGGCCCGATCGGCACGGCCTGATCAGCGCCAGCCGCGCGGTCCACCCGGCCCCCACCCGCGCCCCGGTCCATTCCAGCCGCGGTCGCCATGCCAATGATCGTGCCAGGGGCGGCGGTAATAATAGCCCGGCCCCACCACCACCGGCGGCGGTACCGCATAGACGGTCGGCGGCGGAACGACCACCGGCTCGCCGTAGGCGGGATAATAGGGGTCGTAGGCGACACAACCGGACAGCGCGGCGACTCCCGTAGCCAGAAACAGGGCGGTCAGGAGTCCTTGACGAATGGTGCGCATGGCCGAGCTTCCTGTCTTGCGAAGGACCGGCGTCGGCGACGAGGCCGGTCATCTGTACGAACACCCCAGCCCGTCCGGCTATTCCATACCCCTTTGGCACGGCTCTCTTCCGGTCGTGTTTCCCCGGCCGGGCATCCATTGAGGTTTCGGATGGATGAAACAAGAACTATGAATTTCACACATCCTGCGGGTGCCGCCATCCTGTGTCTCGACTTCCTTTCCAGTCAGAAGACGAGGCCATCATGAAAGCCGTTGGTTTCCGCAAGTCCCTGCCCATCGCCGATGCCGGCGCGCTGATCGACGTCGAGATCGACCGCCCGATCCCCACCGGCCGCGACCTGCTGGTCCGGGTGGAGGCGGTGTCGGTCAACCCGGTGGATACCAAGGTCCGCCGCAACGCCCTGCCGACCGAGGGCGACCTGCGCATCCTTGGCTTCGACGCCGCCGGCATCGTCGAGGCGGTCGGACCGGACGTGACCCTGTTCCGTCCCGGCGACGCGGTGTTCTATGCCGGGTCCATCGACCGTCCCGGCACCAACAGCGAATATCATCTGGTCGACGAGCGCATCGTCGGCGCCCGCCCGGCCAGCCTGAGCGTCGCCGAGGCCGCCGCCCTGCCGCTGACCGCCATCACCGCCTGGGAGATGCTGTTCCACCGGCTGGGCCTGCCGCGGGACGGAGGTGATGGCAAGTCGCTGCTGATCGTCGGCGGGGCCGGCGGTGTCGGCTCCATCGCCATCCAGCTGGCCCGCCGGCTGAGCAAGGTTCGGGTGCTGGCCACCGCATCCCGCCCCGAGACCGCCGAGTGGGTGCGCGCGCTGGGCGCCCATGACGTGATCGACCACAGCCGGCCGATGGCCGAACAGGTGAAGGCGCTGGGGCTGGTGGGCGTCGATTATGTCTTTTCCACCAACGCCACCGACCGGCATTTCCAGGATCTGGTCGAACTGGTGGCGCCGCAGGGCCACATCGGCCTGATCGACGATCCGGAGCCCATCGACGTCCGCCTGCTGAAGCGCAAGAGCGTCTCGCTGCATTGGGAGCTGATGTTCACCCGGCCGCTGTTCCAGACCGACGACATGATCGCCCAGCACGACCTGCTGACCGAGGTGTCGCGGCTGGTCGATGCCGGCACCCTGCGCACCACGCTGACGGAAACGCTGGGCCGCATCGACGCCGCGACCCTGCGCAAGGCCCATGCCCTGATCGAGTCGGGCAAGGCCCGCGGCAAGGTCGTGCTGGAAGGCTTCTGATCCGGCCGCTGCGTCCGTCCTGCCGCTCTACCCTGCGAGGGCCAGGGGCGGACGGGCCGGGCGCATCGCCGCGAGGCTTTCGACGATGAAGCCGACCAGCGGTTCGGCGAGGTGACGGTTGCGCGGCGTCTCGCCGAAAATCGCCATGTCGACGGTGCCCAGTTCGGGCAGGCCGTCCTCCACCCCCAGCCGGCGCAGGCCGTCGGGAACCGAGGACTCGCTCAGCACCGCCACCCCCAGCCCGGCGCGGACGGCCGCCTGGACTCCCATGACGCTGGCGCTGGTGTAAACCACCCTCCAGGGCCGCCCGGTCTCGCCCAGCGCCGCCAGCCCGCGGTTGCGGAAGACGCAGGGCGCCGGAAGGGCGCAGAAGGGCAGGGGTCCCTCTGCCGGAATGTCCAGCCCGGCGGCGGCGACCCAATGCATCGGCTCGGTCCAGATGACGCGGCCACGGGTGTCGCCGGCATCGCGGCGGGAGATCACGAGGTCCAGTTCGCCCGTATCCAATGCCGAGACCATGTCGCTGCACAGCCCCACCCGCACGTCGATGTGCAGGCGCGGGTGCAGCTTGGCGAAGCGGCGCAGGACGTGGGGCAGGTGGTCGGACAGGAAATACTCGGCCACGCCCAGCCGCAGTTCGCCCTCCGCCGCCGGTTCGGCGAAGCGGCGCACCGTCTCGTCGTTCAGGTCCAGCAGGCGGCGGGCGTAGCCCATCAGCAGCTCGCCGTCATGGGTCAGCGCCAGCGACCGGCTGGTGCGTTCGAACACCCGGCGCCCCAGCATGTCCTCCAGCTTCCTGATCTTGACGCTGATCGCCGACTGGGTGCGGCCCAGCCGCTCGGCCGCCGCGGTGAAGCCACCGGCCTCCGCCACGGTGACGAAGGCGCGCAAGGCATCGATCTCGAGATCGGGCAGGGACATGAACGGACATTCCGAAAACTGATCGTTGCCGCGCAGTCTATCGGAACTGTTCATGAATGGCGAGCGGCGCATTGGGGCGACCCTGTGGGACAAGCGGTGGCCGGGCCGTTGAAGCCGGGGCCGGGCGTTCTCATTGTCAACCCTCCGGGCCTTGCCGTCCGGACGCCTGAGGATGCTTGAGGAGAGAGACTCCGATGACCCGTTTTTCCGCGCCGGCCGGCAGTTTGGCTCTTGCGCTCGCCGCTGCGGCGCTGCTCGCCGGTTGCCAGATGCCGGGCCTCACGCCGCCGCCGCAACAGACAGCCGCCCTTCCGCCGCCGGCCGCGCCCAAGCCGCCGCCGGAAGCCCGCGGCATCTGGATCGTCGGCAGCCCGGCCCTGCGCGGCGCCATCGATCAGGCCGCCGCAAAATACTCCGGCGGGCCGGACACCAAGCCGCATCTCGACGCCCGCGGCACCGCCACCGGCTTCCGCACCTTCTGCGCCGGCGTCGGGCTGGACCATCCGGACATGGTGGCCTCCGACCGTCCGATCAGTGCCGCCGAGTATCAGCGTTGCCGCGCCGCCGGCATCACGCTGACCGAATATGGGTTCGGGCCGAAGCGCTTCGTCTACGTCAAGGACTCGCACATGATGGCGGTCCCCGGCGTCAACGACTTCGTCGCCAGCTGGGGCCAGAGCGGCAAGCCGGTGAGCGTGCCGACGGCGGGGAGCTGATGTGCAGGGATAAGGAAACCAATTTGGTGGAAACAAATCCAGGATAGTGGAATGATGGCGTGAGCACCGGAACGGAGACTCCCACCATGACTCACGCCATACGGGCGGCGACGGACGCCGACCTGCCTGCGATCCTTGCCATTCTGAACGAGGCGATCCTCAACACCACGGCGGTGTGGAGCCTGACGCCGAGCACGCTGGAGCAGCGCCGCGCCTGGATGGCGGATCGGCAGGCGAAAGCCATGCCCATTCTGGTGTCCGAACGCGACGGTGCGGTTGTCGGCTTTGCGTCCTACGGCGAGTTTCGCCCGTGGGAGGGGTACACGCACACGGTCGAGCACTCGATCTATGTGGACTCCTCAATGCGCGGAAAGGGGATCGGGCGAGGTCTGCTGGCTTCCCTGCTGGATGACGCCAAGCGCAACGGCAAGCACACGATGATTGCCGGCATCGAAGCGGAGAACACCGCGTCGATCCGTCTGCATGCCGGATTCGGCTTCGTCGAAGCCGGCTGCCTGCGACAGGTCGGCCGTAAGTTCGACAGTTGGCTCGACCTGC
>NZ_BADK01000909.1 GCF_000333595.1 Azospirillum sp. B506 | reverse complement strand
GTCGCCCCAACGGTGACGGCGGCCCTAACGGGAGCGGGCGCGGCGGGGGCTGCCGCGGCGGTGGCGGCGGCCGGCGTGACCGATGGTGGGATTGCCCCGCCCATGCCCGCTTATCCCGCCCGGCTACTTGGCGCTGGCGAGCAGCCGCTGCACGATCGCCTCGACGTCGCGGGCCGCGTCGCTGGCGGGCGAACGGGTCAGCAGCGGGGTCTGGTTGCGGATGGCGTCGCGCACCTTCAGGTCGCGGCGGATGATGCCCGCCAGCGCCGGCTTGTATTTCAGGAAATTCTGGCAGGCCTTCAGGATGGTGCCGTAGGTCCGCTCGCCGTCCTTCACGCTCTGCGCCATGTTGACCACGATCCGCAGGTCGGCCGACGGGTTGGTGGCATGGGTCAGCTTGATGAAGGCATAGGCGTCGGTCAGCGAGGTCGGCTCGTCCGTCGTCACCACCAGCGTGGTGCCGGCCGGGCCGGACAGAGTGCGCACCGTGCGGTCGACACCGGCGCCCATGTCCATCACCACCCGGTCATAGCTCTTGGCCAGTTCCAGCAGGTCGTTGCGCAAGGACGACAGCCGTTGGCTCGGCAGTTGCGCCAGCGTGCCCGAGCCCGAACGGCCGGCGATGATGTCGAATCCGGTGTCGGGGAAGCGCTGAGCCGCCTTGGCCAGCGTCACCTCGCCGTTGATGACGGCGCCCAGGTCGTTCTTGGGCGAGAAGCCCAGCTGGATGTCGACGTTGGCGAGCCCGAGGTCGCCGTCGAACAGCAGCGTGTTCATGCCCGCCTTGGTCAGGGCGTGGCTGAGCGTGATGGAGAACCACGTCTTGCCGACGCCGCCCTTTCCACTGGCCACGGCGATGACGTTGGCGCCGCGCAGCGGGCGAACGTTCTTGAGGGCGGCCGGGAACACCGGATCGGTCATGGCAGGGTCCTCGACGAGGGGGAACTGG
>NZ_BADK01000910.1 GCF_000333595.1 Azospirillum sp. B506 | reverse complement strand
CAGGTCGACATCACCAACGGCAAGTTCGTCTTCTCGGCCAGCGAAGCCTACCTGATCGAGGACGGCAAGCTGGGCCCTGCGGTGAAGGGCGCCACCCTGATCGGCAACGGCCCCGACAGCCTGACCAGGGTGTCGATGATCGGCAACGACAGCCGCCTCGACCCCGGCGTCGGCACCTGCGGCAAGGATGGCCAGGGCGTGCCCGTCGGCGTCGGCCAGCCGACGCTGAAGCTGGAAGGGCTGACGGTCGGCGGCACCGCCGCCTGATACCGGGCCTCATATCCTGAAACAGGGCCGGACCGTGCCTGCGGTCCGGCCCTGTCGACATTCGGAGCTTGGAAGGGTCGATTGCATTGGTATCGTTCCGCCGGAGTTTTTCAATTTTCCGGATGGATGATCGCCGATGAATTCTCTTTCCCGCATTTGCAAGGCCGCAGCATTCGCCCTTGGCCTGACGCTGGCCTCGGCTCTTCCCGGGCAGGCCCAGACCGCCCCAACCGCCGAACAGGTGACCGCCGCCAAGGCCCCCGGCTCCAGCGCCGACCAGTTGAACGCCCGCGTGGTGGTGGCAAGCTATTTCTATGCCTCCACCGACCTG
Source organism: Azospirillum sp. B506 (assembly GCF_000333595.1). GTDB lineage: Bacteria > Pseudomonadota > Alphaproteobacteria > Azospirillales > Azospirillaceae > Azospirillum. The sequence continues at coordinate 2,900 of NZ_BADK01000910.1, read as the reverse complement.
ACCTCCGCCCGCTATTCCGACGATTCGAAGGGGATCGATTTTTCCAAGCCGCTGGAGGTGATCGATGTCGCCACCGGCACCACTTGGTATCAGTATGTCCGCACCGGCTATGACAGCATCCGCTTCGGCAACTTCTTCTCGCCTGTCGTGACGGCGACACCCGATTGCCTCGGCATCTCCGGTGCGGGCCGGGCCGAATACAAGGCGGTTCTGCCGACAGGCCAGGGATTGAAGTCGGTCGCCGCCCCCATCGTCGACAGCTGGACCACTCCGGGCACCAGCGTGCAGACGGCGGGCGGCTGCACCCAGGTCGTGGTGCCGAACAGCGTGAAGGCAGGCGTCGCCAACGGCGGGCTGGTACAGTAAGCCCCCATCCCCAGTGCACCGGAGTCCCGCCATGCCCGACATCGCCACCACCGACGAGCTGCGCCACCGCATCGCGCAGGCCCAGGCCGGGGTTGCCGCACTGGCACGGCGGGAGCCGGAGAACAGCTGGCTGACGAGCATCCAGCACCAGCTCGATTATGTCGACAGTGCGGCGCGGGACGGAACCAAACGGCTGGACCGCGCCGAGGAGCTGAATTTCGGCCTGCTCGCCTCCCATTATGTCGACGACGTCGACCCGGCGCTGGCTGCGGAACTGCACGCCATCAGCGCCGCCATCCGCCACCTGTTCCGCGGCTGATCGCCGGGGCTGCACGATATTTTGTGCTGGCGTTCGCGGCGTCCCGCTTCGATGATCGCCCTTCCGGACGGCACGGCCGGGCCCGTGCCCCTTGAACAAGATCAAAACGGCAAGATCAAAACGGCAAGATCGATACGGGAGATGTGCGATGGCGACGGAATCGACCGCTGGCTTGGCCCTGGTTTCCACCTTCTGCCCCGACCGGGTCGGGCTGGTTTCCGGCATCACCAGCCACCTGTTCGAACAGGGGATCAACCTGCGCGACGCAACCTTCGCCTCGCTGGGCACCGGCGCCGAATTTTCTGCGGTCTGCGAGTTGCCGGGCGGCCTGACGGTGGCGGAAATCCAGGCCAGCCTGTCGTCCCTGCCGGTCCTGGCCGGCGCCGATGTGAAGGTCAGCCCCTTCGCCTTCGATCCTCAACCCGGTCCACAGGCAATGGTCACCCACCGCGTCGAGGTGTCGGGCGGTGACCAGCCCGGTCTTGTGGCCCGCCTGTCGGAGATCTTCACTCAGTTCGACGCCAACATCGTCCGGTTGGACGCCCAGACCCTGCCCGACCGCGTCGGCGAACGCTATGTCCTGCGCTTCTCGGTGTCGATCCCGGCGGAGCGGGCGGATGTCTGCCTGTCGGCGGTGGCGAACACAGCGGAGACCTTGGGGCTGACCTGCCGGACAGAAGCGCTGTAAGGGACGGCCTAGACCCTACTTGCCCCTCACCCCCCGGATCAGCTCCGAATACCAGCGCGCGGACTCCTTCGGGATCCGCGCCTGGGTTTTGAAATCGACCCGGACGATGCCGAATCGCGTGCCATAGCCGCCACCCCATTCGAAATTGTCCAGCAGCGACCAGACGAAATATCCACGCACATCGGCGCCCAGGCGCTTCGCCTCCGCCATCGCCGCGATGTAGGCCTGGAGGTAGGCCAACCGCTCCGTATCGACCACGTGCCCCTCGACGTCGGGCGTTTCCGCCGCCTTGGTGCCGTAACCGTTCTCCGTCACATAGATCGGCAAACGGTAGCGCCGCGTCAGGTCGAGCAGCGTGTCGCGGAAACAGCCGGGGTCATAGGGCCAGTCGATGTCCGTCCGCCTCATCCCCGGAGGCGGCGAACCGAAGCCGAAGCCCCAGATCAGGCTGTCGTCCCGACGGCCGTAGACCGGCGCATAATGGTTCAGCCCGAACCAGTCCACCGGCCGGGCAATGCGCGCCATGTCACCGGGCTGCACATAGGGTTCGATGGCCTCGGCGATGCGGCGTGGGTAGTGGGCGCGCAACTGCGCGTCGGGGAAAGCGCGGTTCCAATGCTCGTCGAACAGGGCCGCCGCCTCGACATCCTCCGGCCGCTCGGTCTCCGGCCGCATCGGCTGCACGCTGTGCACCGCGCCGATGGAGGCATCCGGCACCAACGCCCGCAGCACGTCGACCCCGGCACCATGGGCGAGGTTGACGTGGTGGATCACCTTCAGATGGGTGGCGCGGTCGGCGATGCTGGGCGCTCCCCAGCCGAAGGCCCAGCCGAACAGCGTGAAGACCGAGAACTCATTGAAGGTGGCCCAGCGCTTCACCCTGTCGCCATAGCGCCGGGCGCAGAGTGCGGCGTAATCCTCGAACCAGCCGATGCTGTCGCGGGTGCTCCAGCCGCCCAGATCCTGCAAGGCCTGCGGCAGGTCCCAATGATAGAGGCAGAGCCAGGGCTCGATCCCCCGGTCCAGCAGCCGGTCGATCAGCCGGTCATAGAAATCCATCCCCTTCCCGTTCGGCGCCCCGCGCCCGCGCGGCAGAACCCGCGGCCAGGAAACGGAGAAGCGGTAGGCCTGCAGGCCCAAACCCGCCATCAGATCAACGTCCTGCGGCATCAGGTGGTAATGGTCGCAGGCGACGTCGCCGCTGTCACCATTGTCGACCCGCCCCTTCAGCCGACAAAAGCTGTCCCAAATGCTGGGCGCCCGCCCGTCGGTCCCGGCCCCGCCCTCGATCTGGTAGGCGGAGGTGGAAGCACCCCACAGAAAATCGCCCCACGGAAAATCTCTGGGAACAACCGGACGTTCGGCCATGGCGGCTCACCCAAGTGGAGGACGCCTGGAATCCTACCCCTTTCCCGTCCAGGCGGAAGGGGCCAATCGTCGCTGCCGGCGCGGCGCGGGGCACCACTCCCCGTCGAGCAATCCGTCACCATATCGCGGTCGACAGGACGGCGCGGCGCTCCTATGGTC
>NZ_BADK01000911.1 GCF_000333595.1 Azospirillum sp. B506 | reverse complement strand
GACTTGCGGATGCGCCGCGTCGCCACACTATAGTCAGCCCGTTAGAACACATCGTACGGCAGGCCGCGAGGCCGCCCGCTATGACACTGTGTCCTACCACGGAATCAGGTCGCCCTTCGCATCGGGCCGGGTTCCGCCCCATCACAGGTTCGGAGTTTTCATGAGCGCGCTTGCCGTCACCGACGATCTTTTCTTCAACCGCGCCGGCATGGACCGCGCCCGCGTGGAAGGCGTCGTGCAGGACGCCCTGCACAGTGCCGACGATGGGGAGCTGTACCTCGAATACGCCCAGAGCGAGTCGCTGGGCTGGGACGATGGGAAGCTGAAATCCGCCAGCTTCGACACCACCCAGGGCTTCGGCCTGCGCGCCATCGCCGGCGAGGCGACCGGCTACGCCCATGCCAGCAACCTGTCGGAAGAGGCGATCCGCCGTGCCGCGGCCACCGTGCGCGCCGTCCAGGCCGGCCACACCGGCACGCTGGCGGAACCGCCGGCCGGCACCAACCGCGCGCTCTACATCCCCGACAACCCCCTGCACCTCGTCCCCTTCATTGAGAAGGTGAAGCTGCTGGCCGATATCGACGCCTACGCCCGTGCCAAGGACGAGCGCGTGCGGCAGGTCAGCTGCTCGATCAGCGGCGAATGGCAGGCGGTGCAGATCATCCGCGCCGACGGCGTGCGTGTCGCCGACCTGCGCCCGCTGGTCCGCCTGAACGTCTCGGTCGTGGTGGCTGAGGGCGACCGGATGGAGACCGGCGGCTATGGCGGCGGCGGCCGCGTCACCTACGAACATTACATCCAGCCGGAGACCTGGCGCGGCTTCGTCGACGAGGCTCTGCGGCAGGCGCTGGTCAACCTGGCCTCCGTCCCCGCCCCGGCCGGCGAGATGACGGTGGTACTGGGCAGCGGTTGGCCCGGCATCCTGTTGCACGAGGCCATCGGCCACGGGCTGGAGGGCGATTTCAACCGCAAGAAGACTTCCGCCTTCTCCGGCCTGATGGGCCAGCGCATCGCCGCGCCCGGCGTCACCATCGTCGATGACGGCACCATCGAGAACTCGCGCGGCTCGATCAGCGTCGATGACGAGGGCACGCCGGGCCAGTGCACCACGCTGATCGAGGACGGCATCCTGGTCGGCTTCATGCAGGACCGCATGAACGCGCGCCTGATGGGCATGCGCCCCACCGGCAACGGCCGGCGCCAGAGCTTCGCCTACAACCCGATGCCGCGCATGACCAACACGGTGATGCGCAACGGCAACCACACGCCGGACGAGATCATCGCCTCGGTCAAGAAGGGCATCTACGCCAAGAATTTCGGCGGCGGTCAGGTCGACAT
>NZ_BADK01000912.1 GCF_000333595.1 Azospirillum sp. B506 | reverse complement strand
GAACTGGCCGCCGGAGAACATCGAAGAGCTGGCCAAGCGTCTGGAAGAGCCGTACTAAGCATCTCTGCATTTTGCCTGCGCCCTTTCCGTCGTCAGGCGGGGAGGGCGCATTTCCCAGGGCCGCACGGCCCGACCCCTTGGCCGTACCAGCGTTACGACTGGGCGGCGGGGTTCACGATCGGCTCCCCGAGGGGGGCCATGCCATGAAGGAGGACCGCCATGCGTCACGGCGTTTCGGGACGTAAGTTCAGCAAGACCAGCAGCCACCGCAAGGCCATGTTCTCGAACATGGCGAATGCGGTGATCAAGCACGAGCAGATCACCACCACCCTGCCGAAGGCGAAGGACCTGCGTCCGATCGTCGACAAGCTGATCACGCTCGGCAAGAAGGGTGGCCTGGCCAACCGTCGTCTGGCTTTCGCCCAGCTGCGCGACAACGAGACGGTGACCAAGCTGTTCACCGTCCTGGCCGACCGCTACAAGGACCGCCAGGGTGGCTACAGCCGCGTCCTGAAGGCCGGCTTCCGCTACGGCGACGCCGCCGACATGGCCGTGTTCGAGCTGGTCGAGCGCGATGTCTCTGCCAAGGGCCAGAACTCCGGCCCGACGCAGGAGGCCGCCGAGGCCGAAGGCGAGACCGCCGAGTAACATGACCGGCAGTCGCGCCGGTCTTCCCAACTGTGCGGCATCGGGTCTCAGTATCCCGTGTCGCACAGGACGGAACCGCCGATATCGGTGATATATTAGACCCTTCCTTCGGGGATTTCCCTGAAGGAAGGGTTTTCTCTTATGTGGCCGGTCGAATGTTGCGTTCTCTTTACACACGTATCCAGCGCCTCGCCGCCCGCGACGACGCCGTCTGGTGGATGTCGGCGATCTCCTTCGCCGAAAGCTCCTTCTTCCCGCTGCCGCCGGACGTGATGCTGGTGCCGATGTGCCTGGGCAAGCCCAAGCGCCTCTGGTTCTACACCAACATCTGCGCGCTCGCGTCGCTGCTCGGTGGGCTGCTGGGCTATGCGCTGGGCTTCTATCTGTTCGAGAGCGTCGGGCGGATGATCATCGACTTCTACAACGCGCAGGAGTCGTTCCAGCATTTCCAGGAGATGTTCGCCGAGTTCGGCCCCTGGTTCCTGATCCTGAAGGGGGTGACGCCGATCCCCTACAAGCTGCTGACGATCACCGCCGGATTCGCCCATCTCGACCTGACGGTCTTCGTCCTCTGTTCGATCGTCGCGCGCTTTTCCCGATTCTACATGATCGCCATCCTGCTGCACTTCTACGGTCCGCAGGTTCAGCACATCATCGAGAAGCGGTTGATGCTGGTGGCCACCGTCCTTCTGGTGGTGGTGGTCGGCGGCCTCCTCAGCTTCAAGTTCGTCTGACCGGGACTGGAGTGCGATCGTTTCAAGCGGTATCGCTTGAAACGTGAATCACACGGAAAACCAAAAGACTAGAGTCTGTCTGGTGCTTCATTACGCATCGGACAGACCCTAGTCGGGCATGCCCTGGTCCTGGCTGTTGCGCCGGGACGGGGGCAGGGCGGCGCGGTCGGCGCGGTCGCGGCGCACGATCAGGACGATGGCGACGGCCACGAACAGGCCGCCGAGCAGCGGGATGATCATCTCGCCCATGCCGACGTTGGGCAGAGCCAGGACGCGCGAGGCCAGCATCACGAGGCCAAGGACGAGCAGCGCCAGCAGCAACCGCCAGGACCGGTGGCGGGGCGGGCTGTGCGGCGGTCTGCCGTCCGATTCCGGTGTCATTTCAGTCATTCCCTTCTTGCTACGGTTATCGGCATAGTGGGGAGCGAACGGGGGCTGGTCCAGAGGGGTGTGGCATTCCGCCATGCCCAAAGCCATTCCCACAACAAGAACAATAGGAGCCGTCGTGGCTATGTTCCGTCCGGTCCGTCTCATCGCCCCGCTTGTGGCCGTGGCCCTCCTCGGTCTGTCGGCCTGCGCCGACCCGGCCGCGCGCCCCTCCACCGGCCCGGCGCCCACCGTTACCGTGGTCCCCGGACCGTCCACCCCGCGCGGCGGCGACGACCAGTCGCTGCGGATCGATGGCGGCGCCGGCACCGGCGCGTCCTGCCAGGCCCAGTGCGAGCGCAGCCACAATTCCTGCATGGACTCGGTCGCGGCCCGCAACCAGGGCGGAATCGACCGCACCGATTCGACTCCTTTCAGCCCGACCGACAACTGCAGCTTCCAACTGAAGCAGTGCTACCAGCGCTGCACCGCGGTGCGCTGAGGCGGCGGTCATGGCGAAGCGCGGCGACTCGGGCGGGGATGGCGGGTTGTTCGAATCGGCGGCCCCCCGTCCGCTCGCCGACCGGTTGCGTCCGCGCACGCTGGACGAGGTCGTCGGGCAGGATCATCTGCTGAAGCCCGACGGCCCGCTCGGCCGCATGGTGGCGGCACGGCGGCTGGCATCCATGATCCTGTGGGGGCCGCCCGGCTGCGGCAAGACCACCATCGCCCGCCTGCTGGCCCACAGCACCGACCTGCATTTCGAGCCGCTGTCGGCGGTGTTCTCCGGCGTCGCCGACCTGCGCAAGGTTTTCGACGCCGCGCGGGCCCGGCGGGTTGCGGGGCAGGGAACCCTGCTGTTCATCGACGAGATTCACCGCTTCAACCGCTCCCAGCAGGACGGCTTCCTGCCCTTCGTCGAGGACGGCACCGTGACGCTGGTCGGCGCCACCACCGAGAACCCCTCTTTCGAGCTGAATGCCGCCTTGCTGTCGCGGGCGCAGGTCTTCGTGCTGAACCGGCTGGACGACGCCGCGTTGGAGAGGCTGTTGTCGCGGGCCGAGGCGGAGATGGGCCGGCCGCTGCCACTGGACGCCGATGCGCGCGCCGCAGTGAAGGCGATGGCGGACGGCGACGGCCGTTTCTGTCTGAACCTGTGCGAGGAGCTGTTCGCCCTGCCGGGCGAGACGGTGTTGGACACCAACGCGCTCGCCGCCACCATCCAGCGCCGCGCCCCGCTCTACGACAAGTCGCAGGAGGGGCATTACAACCTCATCAGCGCCCTGCACAAGTCGCTGCGCGGGTCGGATACCGACGCGGCGCTCTATTGGTACAGCCGGATGCTCGACGGCGGCGAGGACCCGCGCTACATCGCCCGGCGCCTGACCCGCTTTGCGGTGGAGGATGTCGGGCTGGCCGATCCCAATGCCCTGACCCAGGCCATCGCTGCCTGGGAAGCCTATGAACGGCTGGGCAGTCCAGAGGGTGAACTGGCCCTGGCCCAACTGGTGATCTATCTGGGAACGGCGCCGAAGTCGAATGCCGGCTATACCGCCTACAAGGCATCGGTGCGCGCGGCGAAAGAGACCGGCTCGCTGATGCCGCCCAAGCATATCCTCAACGCGCCGACCAAGCTGATGAAGAGCATCGGCTACGGCAAGGGATACGAATACGACCATGACACGGCGGAGGGGTTCTCCGGCCAGAATTATTTTCCCGACGGCATGGCCCGGCGCGACTTTTATCAGCCGGTGGAACGCGGATTCGAGCGCGACCTGCGCAAGCGGCTGGACTATTGGGCCAAGCTGCGCGAGCGGCGGGGGGAGGAGTAGACAAGATGGTTCCGGCCTGTCCCGCGCCAGTGCGTGGGACAGGGCGAATCACTGACGTCAACGGGCAGCTATTACGCCGCCATGCCGTCCGCTGCTGCCGAGGCGATCAGGCGGTAGTGGCTGGTGTCGGCGAGGACCGAACAGCTCAGGGTTTTCGACACGCCCTCGTCTTCAGTGCTGACGACGCGGGCATGCGGGATGCCCAGCAGGTTGACCGTTGCCGTCACCCGCCAGCCGCGACCGGCTGCGCTGCCGACCGGTTGGAAAACCTGCCCGATCTGGACATGCCTCTTGCTCATGACGGAAAGCCCCCGGACGGCCGGCTGCCCCTGTGGGATCCGGCCTGTTGCGCAACATCAACCGACAGTTAAGCGCAGCAGCGAGTCGCAATCAACAGGGAAACCGTCACTTATCCCACAGGCCGGTAAAAGCCGGGTGAAATGTCACGGGCCACCGCCCGCGGCAGCATGCCTGCCTGACACGCGATGCCGGCTCAGCATCCGGATTTCGGTAGCGCCTCGATCTTTTCCAGCACCGCGTTGACGGTGAAATCGCCATAGTCGATCAGCATGGATTCGGCGATGCCGTTTCCAACAAATGCAGGCTCATTTCATATTCCG
>NZ_BADK01000913.1 GCF_000333595.1 Azospirillum sp. B506 | reverse complement strand
ATAGGCGGCGGAACGGGGCGACCCGGCAGCCTCGGTTGGGGTGTGCCGGCGTGGCCCGAACGCTGTGAGGGCCGCGCGCTTCAATATTCCGACAAATTGCTTGTCGGTTTACGGAATGTTAATGACGCCTTAACAGATCGCCCGTAAAACCCCGACCAACCTCTGCCGCCGAAGCGGACGACCCCTGACGGTCGCGCTTCGGTTGTCGCGTTACTGCAATGGAACCGCAACATGCCGCGCCAAACGCCACTGTCTGACATTCGGAACATCGGCATCATCGCCCACGTCGACGCGGGCAAGACGACGACCACCGAGCGTATTCTGTACTATACCGGTCGCAAGCACACGATCATTGACGTTCACGAGACGAAGGATCTCAAGACGTCGACGACGACCGACTACATGGAGCAGGAGCAGAAGCGCGGCATCACCATCCAGTCCGCCGCGGTTTCGGCCTTCTGGCGCGAGAAGAAGATCAACGTCATCGACACCCCCGGCCACGTCGACTTCACCATCGAGGTGAACCGTTCGCTGCGCGTGCTCGATGGCGCGGTCGTGGTGTTCGACGGCGTCGCCGGCGTGGAGCCGCAGTCGGAGACCAACTGGCGTCTGGCGGACAACTACAACGTTCCGCGCATCTGCTACGTCAACAAGATGGACCGCTCGGGCGCCAACTTCCAGCGCTGCGTCGGCATGATCAAGACGCGCCTGAACGCCCGTCCGGTCTGCATCCAGGTTCCGCTGGGCTCGGAAGACAACTTCCGCGGCATGGTCGACCTCGTCGAGATGAAGGCCTATGTCTGGTTCTCGGACGACAAGGACGCCAAGTGGGAGATCTGGGAGGTCACCGACGATCTCGCCCAGAAGCTCAACCTGTCGGTCAAGGAAGACCTCGACAACATCGCCCTGATCCCGTCGCTGCGCGCCGAGCTGGTCGACACCGCCCTGGAGCAGGACGACGCGGCGATGGAAGCCTATCTGGAGACCGGTGAGGAGCCGTCTGCCGAGGTGCTGCGCGCCTGCCTGCGCAAGGGCACCATCAAGAGCGCCTTCACCCCGGTCCTCTGCGGTTCGTCCTACAAGAACAAGGGCGTCCAGCAGGTTCTGGATGCGGTCGTCGATCTGCTGCCGGCCCCGACCGACGTCGAGGCCATCAAGACGGTGGACGAGGACGGCAACCCGAACGGCGAGCGTCTCAGCTCCGACGACGCGCCCTTCTCGGCGCTGGCCTTCAAGGTGCTGAACGACACCTACGGTTCGATGACCTTCGTCCGCGTCTATTCGGGCGTGCTGACCAAGGGCATGTCGATCCTGAACTCGACCCGCGGCAAGCGCGAGAAGATCGGCCGCATGGTCGAGATGTACGCGAAGGACGCCAACCCGATCGAGGAAGCCCGCGCCGGCGACATCATCGCGCTCGTCTCCCTGCAGGAGACCGAGACCGGTGACACGCTGTGCGACGCCTCCGCGCCGGTGATCCTGGAGCGCATGCGCTTCCCCGACCCCGTCATCAGCGTCTCGGTCGAGCCGAAGACCAAGGGCGAGCAGGAGAAGTTCTCGATCGCGCTGGGCAAGATGGTCCGCGCCGATCCGTCGCTCCGCCTGGAGACCGACCGTGAAACCGGCCAGACCATCCTGCGCGGCATGGGCGAGCTGCACCTCGAAGTGACGCTCGACCGCATGCGCACGGAGTTCGGCGTGGAAGGCAACATGGGCAAGCCCCAGGTCGCTTACCGCGAAACGATCACCAAGCCGGTCGAATACACCTACACCCACAAGAAGCAGACCGGTGGTTCGGGTCAGTTCGCCGAAGTGAAGATCATCTTCGCGCCGCGCGAGCGGGGCGAGGGTTTCGAGTTCGTCGACGAGACGGTCGGCGGCACGGTTCCGCGCGAATACGTCCCGTCGGTCAAGAAGGGCCTGGAAATGCAGAAGGAAGACGGCGTCCTCGCCGGCTACCCGACTGTGGACTTCAGCGCCCGCCTGGTGGACGGCAAGTACCACGACGTCGACTCGAATGCGCTGACGTTCGAAATCGCCGCCAAGGCCTGCTTCCGTGAGGCGCTGCCGAAGGCCGGCCCGATCCTGCTGGAGCCGGTGATGAAGGTCGAGATCGTCACCCCCGACGATTACCTCGGCGACGTCATCGGCGACGTGAACCGTCGTCGCGGCACTGTCCTGGGCCAGCTGGAGCGTGGTTCGAACATTGCCGTCGAGGCCAATGTCCCGCTGAACGAAATGTTCGGCTACATCGGCCAGCTGCGCGGCATGACCTCGGGCCGTGCGTCCTACTCGATGGAGTTCAGCCACTACGAGCCGGTGCCGCGCAACGTCACCGACGAAATCGTGGCCGGCCGCAACAAGGCCGCCTGAGCACCCGTCCCGATCGATCGGGACTGGCATTCGGGACATATCCGGTAAAGCTGACGGCCGGCGGAGCGATCTGCCGGCCGTTCGCCGTTTCAGGCTGTAGGTCGGACGATGGAAACAGCAGCATAGGGTCTTCCGTTCCAGACCATTCCGTCGCCTGCACCGACGGCCTAAGGGACATAGGTCGGCGGCCTGGGGCGCCAGGGCGCTGGCCACTGACCAATTCATTATCGGTTTGCAACAAAAAAATAGTTGGCAGCTCGTCGAATTCGTGCCCAAATTTGGAGCATGACGATTCGACGCTTCTTTTCCTTGACTGTGCTTTTGACGCTGACCCTCGGGGTGCCGGCCGGGGCGGGGCAGGGGAACATGCGTCTGGACAGTCTTTTCCAGGCTTTGAACACCACCGCCGACGCGGCCTATGCCGAATCGGTAGAGGAGCATATCTGGGACTTCTGGCTGGATCATCCCGACCCGGCGATGGTGCGCGACATGCGCGCCGGGGTGTACAGCTTGAACAGTGACGACTACGAGTCGGCCCTGCACGCCTTCGACGCCGCGGTCGCCCGCGACCCCTCCTATGCGGAAGGTTGGAACAAGCGCGCCGCGGCCCATTACATGCTGGGCGATTACTGCGCCGCCATGCTGGACCTGCATCATGCGCTGTCGCTGGAGCCCCGCCATTTCGGGGCGCTGGTCGAGATGGGGCTGGTCTATCTGGCTCTTGGCGACGAGAAGCCGGCTTTGCGCGCGTTTGACGCCGCCTTGAAGATCAACCCGCATCTCGCCGGTGTCCAGGCGCAAGCGGATGCTATCCGATACCGCCGAGCGGGGATCGAATTGTAGGCGGTCTGCGCCGCAGGGTCCGAATCAGACCAATCCCCACGCGCAAAATTTCCCCGATGAACCCGGGATAAGGGTATAACCGGTCGTGGCGCAGCCGACGGGCGGATGCAACGTCGTAGTTGCGCGTCCTGGGGTGGCGGGCTGTCGATGCGGGGTGGGGAATGTTCGATCAGGTCATCGGGGTGATCGGCGAGCTGCGGGTGCTCAGTGCGCTCGGCCTTCTTTGCCTCTCCTTCATTCTGCCGCTCACGATCTTCATCGGCCGCAGCAATATCAAGAATGTCCGGCAGAAGATCATCACTGATCTGGAGGCGGTATTCCGTATCGAAGGGCATGATCAGGATCAGTTGATCCCCTCATTCGAATTCGCTGCGTACAAATACCGTGCGCTTCCGCAGGGTCCTGACCGAACGCAGCCGTCGGAATGGCGGGCTTATTTCTTCCCGGTTCTCGTCTTTATCATGGTGTCGTTCAGCGGATTCCTGACCTCCAGCGGTATGCTGCTGGGAAAGGACCGGCTGGACCATTTCCAACCGCTGTTCAGCGGCATGACGCTGTATGGCGTCGACGGTGTCACGTCGACGGACATGGTGCATTACCAGCTCCAGACAGTGGCGGTGTTGTCCTACTCCTTTTTCGGCGCCTATGTCTGGTCGATCGACTATCTGATCCGCCGCATCTCCAACTACGACCTGTCGCCGATCTCCTTCCTGCGGGTGACCGGGCACATCATCCTTGCCTGCATCACGGCGGTCACGCTGCATCACGGCTACATGGACATGACGCAGATGATGCCGGAAGGGGCGATGGGCGACCGTGTGCCCGAACTGCTGATCGCCTTCCTGGTCGGCTTTTTTCCCAGGCTCGGGCTGCAGACCCTGTTGAGCCGGGTGCCCCAGTTGCAGATCCGGCGCATCGATCCGCGGGCGCAGAGCTTCATCCGCGAATATCCCATCGACATGATCCTCGGCATCGACTCGGCGATCAAATTCCGGCTCGCCGAGTTCGAGATCGAAGATGTGCAGAACCTCGCCACTGCGAACCCGATCCTGCTGTTCGTCGAAACGCCCTATGGCATCTACGAGACGATGGATTGGGTGGCGCAGGCCCAGTTGATCCTGGCGCTCGACCTCGACCAGATCGAGGCGCTGCGCATCGTCAATGTTCGGACCATCTTCGACATCGAGCGCTTCATGAACCGGCCGGAGTCGCGGCCCAGGCTGGTCCAGGCGCTGAACTGCCCGAAGACCGATGGAAAGGGCGAGGTGCTGCTGGCGGAGCGCGGCATCACGATGGACAATCTCGAATCGGTGGTGCTGTCCATCGGTGAGGACCTGCATGTCCAGCGCCTGCGCCAGATCTGGCGCAACATCGAGCTGAAGCTGAGCCTGGATCTGCCGCAGGTGCTGCGCGACCGCGCGCTATTGAGTTCGGGACGGGCGCCCTTGCGTCCCCTTCCGGTCATGGATCCGCCGGCCGGGAGCACTGAGTCCGGCGAGGAGCCGGCGGCAGCGGCGCCCGCCGCCATTCGGATGCCAGTTCCTGCGGAATGACGGGCGCCTCTGGGCCGGCCCAGCGATCGGCCTTGACAAGTTCTGGGGTTTTCCTATAGTCGCACCCTCTCGCCGCCCCGCAAGGGTGGCGGGTTACATTGTGCGTTCCCGGTTCCGGTCTTGCGCCGGCCGGGATTTGCTCGGTGTGTAGGCGGCCCGACGGGCTGCCGTTGAGATATCGAGACTGAGGAGAGCAGCGTGGCGCGTATCGCTGGCGTCAACATCCCCGCGCAGAAGCGCGTGGAGATCGGGTTGACCTACATCCATGGCATCGGCCCCTTCAAGGCCAAGGAAATCTGCGCGAAGCTGGAGATTCCGGCCGAGCGTCGCGTGAATGAGCTGACGGACGACGAAGTCCTGAAGATCCGCGAGACCATCGACGCCGATTACCGCGTCGAGGGCGATCTTCGTCGTGAAGTCGCCATGAACATCAAGCGTCTGATGGACCTGGGCTGCTACCGCGGCCTGCGTCACCGCAAGGGCCTGCCGGTCCGCGGCCAGCGTACCCACACGAACGCCCGCACCCGCAAGGGTCCGGCCAAGCCGATCGCCGGCAAGAAGAAGTAAGAGGACGAACGCAAAATGGCCAAGCCCTCCGCCGCTTCTCAGCGCCTGCGTCGTCGCGAGCGCAAGAACATCACCGCCGGCGTCGCTCACGTGAACGCCTCGTTCAACAACACGATGATCACCATCACCGACGCGCAGGGCAACACCATTGCCTGGTCGTCGTCGGGCACCATGGGCTTCAAGGGTTCGCGCAAGTCGACGCCCTACGCCGCCCAGGTTGCTGCCGAGGACGCTGGCCGCAAGGCTCAGGAACACGGCATGAAGACCCTGGAAGTCGAAGTGAAGGGCCCGGGCTCGGGGCGTGAGTCCGCTCTGCGCGCTCTGCAGTCGATCGGCTTCCAGATCACGTCGATCCGCGACGTCACGCCGATCCCGCACAACGGCGTTCGCCCGCCGAAGAAGCGCCGCGTCTGATTTGGTACAGCCTTCCGCACCCGCGGGGACCAGCCATTCCGGGACAGGGGACCGCAGCCATCGCGGTCCCCTCAGCATGGGAATGGTTCGGACCCCGCGGGTTCGTGTTCACCCGATGGCATTTTGAGGTCGATCCGTGCTTCAGAAGAACTGGCAGGAACTGATTAAGCCGAGCAAGCTGGACATCCAGCCCGGTGACGACGCCGACCGCTTCGCGACCGTGGTCGCCGAGCCGCTGGAACGCGGCTTCGGTCTGACCCTCGGCAACGCGCTGCGCCGCATCCTGCTCTCCTCGTTGCAGGGTGCTGCCGTCACGGCGATCCACATCGACGGCGTGCTGCACGAGTTCTCGTCCATTCCCGGCGTCCGCGAGGACGTGACCGACATCGTCCTGAACATCAAGACGATGGGGCTGCGCATGGGCGGCGACGGCCCGAAGCGCATGCGCCTGCGCGCCGAAGGCCCGGGCGAGGTCAAGGCCGGCATGATCGAGACCGGTCCCGACATCCAGGTCATGGATCCGGAGCTGGTCATCTGCACGCTGGACAACGGCGCGCGGCTGAACATGGAACTGACGGTCGAGACCGGCAAGGGCTATGTCCCGGCCAGCCAGAACCGTCCGGAAGACGCGCCCATCGGCCTGATTCCGATCGACGCCCTGTTCTCCCCGGTGCGCAAGGTGTCCTACAAGGTCGACAATGCCCGCGTCGGGCAGGTCACCGACTATGACCGCCTGTCGATGACGGTGGAGACCAACGGTTCGGTCAAGCCGGACGACGCGGTGGCGCTCGCCGCCCGCATCCTGCAGGACCAGCTGCAGCTGTTCATCAACTTCGAGGAGCCGACGCACGCCGTCTCCGAGGAGAAGCACGAGGAGGTTCCGTTCAACAAGAACCTGCTCCGCAAGGTGGACGAGCTGGAACTGTCGGTCCGTTCGGCCAACTGCCTCAAGAACGACAACATCGTCTACATCGGCGATCTGGTGCAGAAGACGGAGGCGGAAATGCTCCGCACCCCGAACTTCGGCCGCAAGTCGCTGAACGAGATCAAGGAAGTGCTGTCCCAGATGGGCCTGCACCTCGGTATGAAATCCCGAACTGGCCGCCGAGAACATCGA
>NZ_BADK01000914.1 GCF_000333595.1 Azospirillum sp. B506 | reverse complement strand
TCTTCCTGCGGATGAGAGTTCTTCTCCGTTCCCAGGCTTATCAAGATGCACGCCAAACCGTCAATAAGACTTCCATCATTCAACTCATCGCTGATTTATACGACACAGCTCCAGCCAAAAACGATGAACTCTTCCAGGTCCAATGATTTCTCAGTTTTCTGCATTATCGTAAAATTTTATTTTTATTATTTGAATCCGAAGCAAGAGGGTTCACCTGCCCGAAAGCCTTATCCCGAGCGCGCATCGTGGGAACAGCCGGGCAGCATGTAGGGTTGTTTTCGCAAGCCGCCCGAATGGCGGACCGCTGCGGGAAAAGAACCTGCGAGGCATCGGCATCATGGCAACAGCACAGCGCCGCGCTGGCTCCGGCACGGCTATCGACGATCGGTTCGGACAGAAAATTCCGGAAAGGGATGTCCTGGCGGTAGGCAATCGCACGACACTCGTGATGCCCATGACCATCCGTCCCGCAAGACAGGACGACCTGCCGACGCTCGAATGGTACGGCCTGCACACCCCCCATCGCGAGATCATTGCCGGTGCCTTCCGGCTTCAGGAATGCGGGGACGGTGCCATGCTGCTGGCCGACGTCAACGGCTTTCCAGCCGGTCAGATCTGCATCGATTTCCTGCGCAAGCGGCCAAGCGGCCGGGCAACCCTGTGGGCGTTGCGGGTATTCCAGCCCTTCCGGGGCCTCGGCATCGGCACCCGGCTGCTGTGCGCGGCCGAACGGGCAGTCCTCCAGCGCGGCGTTCCGTTCGCCGAACTGGGGGTCGACCGCGACAATGCTGGCGTCCTGCCCTTCTACGAGCGGCTGGGCTATGACCATTGTGGGCGGGAGCGAGGGCAGTTCCTGTACCACACGCCGGAAGGCCGGCTGGTTCGCGTCGCCATCGATCAATGGCTATTGAACAAGCGGCTGACCGAAGGCACCCAACCAACCGACACAGTTCCCAATACAGGTAAGGGCCTGGCACTGACCGACGACTGACCTCTATTCTGCCGCCATCGCGGTTCCGCCCTGCATCAACGCGCCAGTGGACAGCATTACCAGCCGCGCTGACCGTCGGCGCGGAAGGAAGATGCGGGCACCCTCCAGAATGCTCCCCAGTTCGCCCATCGCGTCGGTGGCCATGCACAGCGCCACCGGCGGAAGCCAGCGGTCGAAGAGCTGCGCCGCGATCTCGCCATCGCCGCCTTGGACAGCGGCCAGAGAATCCAACAGTGCGGCTTCATCGGCACTGATGCGGCTGCAGGCCGGACAGCGGATTTCCGGCTTGCGGGCGCCGGCCACCGCAAACGTGCCGAGCACGGCGAACAGCGGCAGCAGCGCCGTGTTCGGCACGCCGGCCACATTCAACCCAATCCGCATCGACGCCATCGCCCCGGCGGTGCCGGCCCGGAACCACTGACGCACGCCAGTCAGCAGTGCCCGTTCCGCGGTCGTCAGGTCCGCCACCGTCCAGGGCGAGGGCCGCCCCTCTTCAACCGTCCCGCACATGCCGTTGCTCCTCCATAGGGTTGTAAGAGCACCCTAACGCTTCCCGCTCACAATTGCGAGTCATTCTTATTTGCGATCCTTTTCCTTGTGACAAAGAATGGCCGTCCGTGACCGTGAATATCGCGGAAAGGTCGCGTTAACGAACGGCGGCAATCCTGAAGCGACCAAGCAGTTCAGGGGGATCGCTGGGCATGAGGCGGACGATTCGGAGGATGGTTCACGGACTGGTTGCGACGATCGGACTGGCTGTCGCCGGTGGCCTGGCGGTTGCCCATCCGGCCACGGCGCAGATCGTTCTGAAGTCCGCCTATGGCGAGGCTTCGCTGGCCGGCCCGGCGAAGGCACGCGGCGCGGTGGTGTGGAGCCACGGCCGCTCGATTGATTCCGAGGATTCAGAGGCCCCCACGCCGATTTACATGAAGGCCTTGCGCGACGCCGGCTGGGACGTGTACCGGCTGGACCGCATGCGCGTCAGCGATACCCTGCCCAACAGTTCCCGCGCTCTGGCCAATTATTCGGAAGCGCTGAAGGCCAAGGGCTACCACCGGGTCGCCCTGACCGGCCAGTCCTTCGGTGCGTTCATCTCGCTGATCGCCGCCGGCCAGACCAATGCCATCGACGCCGTCATCGCCACCGCCCCGGCGGCCTTCGGGAACTTCACCGAGGCGTTCGACAGCTACCGCGAAAATGCCGCCCAGCTCTGGCCGATCCTGCGCGAGATCCGTCGGGCGCGGGTGATGATGTTCCTTTTCCATGGCGACGATTTCGATCCGGGCGGGCGGGCTGAGCCGGCCCGCAGCATCCTGAGCCAGCGTGGGTTGAGCAGCCTGATCGTCGACCAACCCTCGCTGCTGACCGGCCATGGTGCCGCCAACACCGGCCTGTTCGTTCGCCGCTTCGGCGCCTGCATCGTCCGCTTTGCCGAGGAACCGCCCACTCCCAACGACCCGCCCTGCGACGAAAGCTGGGGCCGCAGCCCGAGTGCGGAGATGCTACAGGCCGCCCTGCCCGGCAATGCGTCGGGCTCCGCCAAGGGCAACGACGCCACGACCACGCTGCGCCCCTATATGGGGATGTGGTACGGCAGCTACATCAACGGCCGCGAGGTTGCCTTGTCGGTGGAGAAGGCCGAGGGCGATTCCGTCTATGCCGACTATGTGCTGGGTGCCGGCATGGAAGCCGACCAGCCCGCCGAACGGGTCCGCCGCAGGGGACGGATCGAGAATGGC
>NZ_BADK01000915.1 GCF_000333595.1 Azospirillum sp. B506 | reverse complement strand
CCGCCTCGTCATCAAGATTGCCCGCGGTTTCGGCGGCTACGCCTTTCCGCTGGTCGATCTGGTCGCCGAAGCAAATGTCGGACTGATGCAGGCGGCCCAGAAATTCGATCCGCAGCGCGGTTTCCGCTTTGCGACTTACGCCACCTGGTGGATCCGCGCCGCGATCCAGGAATATATCCTGCACAGCTGGTCGCTGGTGAAGATGGGGACGACCGCCGCGCAGAAGAAGCTGTTCTTCAACCTGCGCCGCCTGAAAAGCCAGATGGCCGAATTGGAACAGGGCGACCTGTCGCCGGAGACCGTGGCGACCATTGCCGCCGAGCTGGACGTACCGGAAACCGAGGTTGTGGAGATGAACCGCCGCCTGGCCGCCAACGACAGCTCGCTCGACGCCACCCTGTCGACCGACGGCGAGACCAACTGGCTGGAACTGCTGGCCGACGACCGGCCTACCCAGGACACCATGCTGGCCGATGCCGACGAACTGGCGCTGCGGCGACGGCTCGTCGGCCAGGCGCTCGACCGGTTGGACGCCCGTGAACGCCGTATCCTGTTCGAGCGCCGGCTGAAGGACGATCCTTCGACGCTGGAGGCGCTGAGCCAGCAATTCTCGGTTTCGCGCGAGCGTGTGCGACAGATCGAAGTTCGGGCCTTTGAAAAGCTCCAGAAGGCGGTGTTGAGCGCGGCCCAGGCCTTGCGCCGTCCGGCGACGCCCATGGTGGCCTGACCCGGCCGGGGGAGCCATCGGCCTCAAGCGAAACCGCTTGAAGCGTGGCTGACACGAATAACTCTAGCCCGTCCGGTCATTGATCGAGCGGGTCCTATGCGGGGCCGTGCAGCCGGTTCCCGCATTTTTGCCGCAGGCCATCGGCCTGCCTGTTGCCTCCAGACCTGTCACTTCAACGCCGGCGGCGCCCTTGGCTCCGTCGGCTTTTTTCGTATGCAAACTATAGTGCAATCCTTGGATGTCTTTTTTGGTTTTGCAGCGCTCACAGTGATGCCCTGTGACAAAATGGCGGATTCAGGGATGAGGACCCAGGCCCATGATGTTCGCACTACGGGAAAGATTGCATTTTCAGTAATAGCCGGTACGCTGGTCATATCTCAAATGGGAGAGGGGCTCCATGTCGCACGCTGCCCAGACTCAATCGGTTATCGACCGCATAACCTTCCTGCGCATCGACGAGGCAACAAAGGCGGCATTGCGAGAGTTTCAGCCCCATTTGGCACAGCGCATCGATTCGATTCTCGACGAATTCTACAGCTATCTGCGCACCGTGCCGCAAATGGCAGCGATGCTGGCAAACCCCACGGTGACCGGCCGTGCACGCGATCTGCAAAAGCAACATTGGCTGCGCAACGTCTTCACCGGCACCTTCGACGAGGCCTATGTCACTCAGGTTCTGAAGATCGGCCAGACCCACCAGCGCATCGGGCTGGAGCCGCGCTGGTACACCGGTGCCTATTGCTTCACCCTGAACAAGCTGATCGAACTGGCGACCCAGATCCATCGCAAGAAACCGGAAAAGCTGTCACAACTTCTCCAGGCCATCAACAAGGCGGTGTTCCTGGACATGGACCTTGCCACCTCTGTCTTTATCGACCTGAACACTGCAGCCATCATCGCACGGGAACTGGGAAGCACAGCCGACAGCTTCGAACGCGAGGTCAAGGGGGTCGTGCAGGCGGTGGCGAGTGCCGCCCAGCAACTTCAAGGCACCGCGCAGGCGATGAACCGGACGGCGGAAATCACCAGCACACAATCGACCCAGGTGGCCGCCGCCGCCGAAGAGGCATCGATCAACATCCAGACTGTCGCCGCGGCTGCGGAGGAGCTGACTGCATCCATTGGCGAGATCAGCCAACAGGTGACCCGGTCGGCTTCCATCGCCAGTGCCGCGATGACAGAAGCCGAGCGGACCAATGCGACCGTGCAGGGTCTCGCCGACGCGGCCAGCCGCATCGGGCAGGTGGTGAAGCTGATCCACGACATCGCCAGCCAGACGAACCTGCTGGCCCTGAACGCCACCATCGAGGCGGCCCGCGCCGGCGAACCGGCAAGGGCTTCGCCGTGGTGGCGAGCGAGGTGAAAAGCCTTGCCAACCAAACGGCGAAAGCAACGGAAGAGATCAATTCACAAATCGGTGCCGTCCAGAGTGCAACGCAGGAAGCGGTCGGAGCCATCCGTTCCATCTCCGGCACCATCGCCCGCATCAACGAGATTTCACGTCCATCGCCCCGCCATCAAGGA
>NZ_BADK01000916.1 GCF_000333595.1 Azospirillum sp. B506 | reverse complement strand
GCGGCTTTGTCTCCCGCTGGTCTTCCACAGNGAAACCGCCACGCCGCCGCCGATCAGGGCGAAGGTGACGCCCAGCGCGATCAACGGGTCCGGCTTGCCGAAGATCTGCGTGTAAAAGATCTTGCCGCCGATGAACACCAGCACCAGCGCCAGCGCATATTTCAGATAGCGGAAGCGGTGGACCATCGCAGCCAGCGCGAAATAGAGGGCGCGCAGGCCAAGGATGGCGAAGATGTTGCTGGTGTAGACCAGATAGGGGTCGGTGGTGATGGCGAAGATCGCCGGCACGCTGTCCACCGCGAAGACCAGGTCGGCAAGCTCCACCATGATCAGCGCCAGCAGCAGCGGAGTCGCCGTCCAGCGCATCACGCCGCTATCCCCGACCGGTTCCTTGACGATGAAACGATGGCCATGGAAGCGGTCGGTAACGCGGATGCGGCGCTTCAGGAACCTCAGAGCGCGATTCTCGCCGATGTCGGTCTCCTCATCCGCGGCGAACAACATCTTGATGCCGGTCAGCAGCAGGAAGGCGCCGAAGACATAGAGGATCCAGTGGAATTCCGACACCAGGGCGGCGCCGGCGCCAATCATCAGACCGCGCAGCACGATGACGCCCAGAATGCCCCAGAACAGCACCCGGTGCTGCAATTCGCGTGGAACCGCGAAATAGCTGAAGATCAGGGATATAACGAAGACGTTGTCAAGTGACAGGCTCTTCTCGACGAAGAAGCCCGTGTAGTATTGCAAGCCGGCTTCTCCGCCCATCGACCACCAGACCCAGCCGCCGAACAGCATGGCGACCGCGATGTAGAAAGCGGAGAGCTTCAGGCTTTCTCCGACGCCGATGACATGGTCCCGCCGGTTCAGAACACCCAAGTCCAGAATCAAAAGGGTCAGGACGATGCCAACGAAGATCAGCCAAATCCAGACTGGCTTTCCCAAAAATTCGAACAAAACCGGTGCAATAAGACTGTCCATCGCACAACCCACTTGATGACGCTGCGTGAGCGGTGAGATCAAGCGGTTCCGACATCACGACCGACGCCTCGATCGTCAGAGGGGCCCGGACCCGAACTCTCTGGCAGATGGTGCCGCGCCGACGGGGTTCAAGATCGGGCAAAACAGTGCAGGCTCCGGCAAAAGCAAAAGCGACGAATTGCTTTTTCCGAAGACCTTCGCGAGTCGCACCCGCAACACCGGCCGGGCGGCACGGAGGCCCTGGAAAACTGTGGCCCGATGGACCGCAGTGCCATCGGGACTCGATACTTGATGCAGGACCGCCACAGATGGTGAACGAATGGCGGGCAAGAAAAACACCGATGGTTGCCTGATCTGTGTTCGCTCTTGTGCGGATGGTGCCGTTCTGCCAATAACTCCGAAAAACCGAAACCAAACCGAACAAATGGAGTTTTGCATGAACCAGGCCGAGCTGATCGAAACCGTCGCCACCAACGCCGGCATCAAGAAGGCCGACGCGGCCAAGGTCGTTCAGGCCGTGTTCGAAGGCATCTCCGGCGCGCTGGGCCGCGGCGAAGATGTGCGCCTGGCCGGTTTCGGCATCTTTGAAGTGGCCGAGCGCGCAGCCCGCGAGGGGCGCAACCCGCGCACCGGCGAAGTCGTGGCGATCGCCGCCTCCAAGGCTCCGAAGTTCAAGCCGGCCAAGCAGCTGCGCGATCTGGTGAACGGCTGATACACCCGCAACCACGCCCCGAAGGGAGTGCAGCCATGACCATCGATCAAACTGAATTGCAATCGCTGACGGCCAAGGTCGTTGCCGCCTATGTCGGCAACAACTCGGTTCCAGTTCACGATCTGCCGACGCTGATCAACAGCGTACAAGTGGCGTTCCGCAGCCTGGGCGACGACAAGCCGGCCCCGGTCAAGGCCGAACTGGTCCCGGCTGTCGCGATCAAGAAATCGGTCACGCCGGAGTACATCGTCTGCCTGGAAGACGGAAAGAAGCTGAAGATGCTGAAGCGGCATCTGAAAACCGTCTACGACATGACGCCGGACGAATACCGCGCCAAGTGGGGCCTGCCGCCGGAATACCCGATGGTCGCTCCGAACTATGCCAAGGCGCGTTCCGAAATGGCGACCAAGCTCGGGCTTGGCCGCAAGCGCGCGGCGGCCGAATAACGGCTTCCACTCGCAATTGATCGAAAAGGCGCGTTCCCCCGGGGCGCGCCTTTTCTCTTATCCGATGGCCGCCGGCACTCCAGCCCCTCGGCTCGACCAGACTACCCCGCCGACCATCGATGTCCTATGACCAATGTCCAGGTGGCGAAGCGGCTCGGCCTTCCCATCTAGGGTTCCGGTATGGTCGAGGGGACACGGGCGGTCCTATCACCCTCCTCATCGCAGAGGCATGGTCGCCTCCCGCTATTCCGATCGATCGAGGGCAGGACTGCACTCCGATCCGTATCGCAGGTGCGGTATTACGGCATCGTCGGGCTCCGTTCGATGCCCGGCGATTGGGGAAGGACCATTCGCCCGGAAGTCATCTGGCCGAACGTCAGGGGTCATAGCAGCGCCAGCTCCTCCAGACTGCCCGTGATGGTGGA
>NZ_BADK01000917.1 GCF_000333595.1 Azospirillum sp. B506 | reverse complement strand
GGCGACTCTGCACGTCGACCTGATCGACGGCGACAGGATGCCGGGCGCCCGCTGGTTCCCGGAAGCCCGCCTCAGCTATGCCGAGAATCTGCTGGCTGGCGCCCCGGACGACGATGCGGTCGTCTTCTGGGGTGAGGACAAGGTGAAATACCGCTGGAGCGGAGCGGAGCTGAAGGCCACTGTCTCCCGCCTGCAGCAGGCGCTGAAGGCCAGGGGCGTCGGCAAGGGCGACCGCGTCGCCGCCATCATGCCCAACATGCCGGAAACGCTGGCGGCGATGATCGCCACCACCAGCCTGGGCGCGGTCTGGTCGTCCTGCTCGCCTGATTTCGGGATCCAGGGAATCACCGACCGCTTCGGCCAGATCGAGCCGAAGGTGGTCTTCGCCCCCGACGCCTACTGGTACAACGGCAAGAGCCACGACGTCCGCGCCAAGGTGGCCGAGGTGCTGAAGGACCTGCCGACCGTCGTCGCCACCGTCATCGTTCCCTATGTCGACAAAGCGCCCGACCTGTCGACGATTCCCGGTGCCGTCGGCTTCCAGGATTTCATGGCGCCCCACCCGGCAGCCGAGCCGACCTTCGAGCGGGTGGCCTTCGACCACCCGCTGTTCATCCTCTATTCCTCCGGCACCACCGGAAAGCCGAAATGCATCGTCCACGGCACCGGCGGCACCATCCTTCAACATGTGAAGGAGCATCGGCTGCATTGCGACCTGAAGCGCGGGGACCGGCTGTTCTACTTCACCACCTGCGGCTGGATGATGTGGAACTGGCTGGTGACCGGGCTGGCCAGCGGGACCACGCTGGTGCTTTATGACGGCTCACCCTTCGCCCCGACCGGCAACATCCTGTTCGACTATGCCGATGCGGAGCGGGTGACCCTGTTCGGCACCTCGGCCAAATTCATCCAGTCGCTGGAGAAGTCGGGGCTGGAGCCGATCAAGACCCATTCTCTTGCCAGCGTCCGTGCCTTGGCCTCCACCGGCTCGCCGCTGATGCCGGAGAATTTCGAGTTCGTCTACCGCTCCATCAAGCAGGACCTCCACCTCGCCTCGATCAGCGGCGGCACCGACATCATGTCCTGCTTCGTGCTGGGCAACCCGACCGCCCCGGTGTGGAAGGGCGAGATCCAGACGCGCGGCCTCGGCATGGCGGTGGAGGCTTTCGACGACAACGGCCACGCGGTCCGTGGCGAGAAAGGCGAGCTTGTCTGCACCCGCCCCTTCCCCAGCATGCCCATCGGCTTCTGGGCCGATCCGGACGGATCGAAATACCGCTCCGCCTATTTCGACCGCTTCCCCAACATCTGGGTCCATGGCGATTTCATCGAGCAGACCGACCATGGCGGCTGGGTGATCTATGGCCGGTCGGACGCCGTGCTGAATCCCGGCGGCGTGCGCATCGGCACGGCGGAGATTTACCGCCAGGTCGAACAGTTGCCTGAGATCATGGAGGCGGTCTGCATCGGTCAGGAATGGGATGGCGACGTGCGCGTCGTGCTGTTCGTCGTCCTGCGCGAGGGCATGACGCTGGACGAGGCTCTGGCTGCCACCATCCGCA
>NZ_BADK01000918.1 GCF_000333595.1 Azospirillum sp. B506 | reverse complement strand
CATTCGTCAGCAGATTCGAGCCGTTGCTGCGGTCGAGAACGCCTAGCTGCCCATAAAAGGTGATGAGTTTATCAGGGGTATAATACTGGTCGCTGATGACGATGTCCGTGCCTTCGCCGCCATCGATGGTATCGGTCCCATAGCCGCTGTTGATGACGTCGTTGCCACCGCCACCAGCGATATAGTCGTTGCCCGAATAACCAAACAGGGTGTCGGATTGGGCCGATCCGAAGATCTGGTCGTTGCCCGACAGCATCGATTGTGTGGTCAGTGCGCTGGAGAGGCTGTAGACGCTTGAAAACCCGATGCTGGCATTGCTGAAAGATACGAGAAGCGCGCCGTTCGGTTGGGTTGCCGTAAGGGACGTTATCCTGCCCGAAGCACTGTAATCGGTTATGTTCAGAACGCCGCCAATGGTGATGTCCATCACCGGCACATTGTTCAACGTGTAACGAAAACTGATTTGTGACGAGCTTTGTGAAGTAAGGTAGTAGTTGTCGTAGAAAATCCCGGCGGTTTCACCGCTTCCCGATAAGTTTATGGGCACATTCGCGACAACAGTGCTCATCTCAAATCCTTTTCTGAATTCCTTGCGCCGAAGTGCGGCAAGTAGAAATTGCCATCGTGCGGCGATTGTTCGTCCTCAGGTGGATAATATAACAGCTTTGTGGGTAGGCCCGACCTGCGAACTGATGACTTG
The DNA here is from genome assembly GCF_000333595.1 of Azospirillum sp. B506. Lineage (GTDB taxonomy): Bacteria > Pseudomonadota > Alphaproteobacteria > Azospirillales > Azospirillaceae > Azospirillum. The sequence goes on along the minus strand of NZ_BADK01000918.1, from coordinate 1,409 downwards.
GAGCCAACACTCTCCTTCCCTTCTCGGAGCGAAACGGAGAGCGCCATCCAACTGGCACACCTTTAAGTATAGATTTCAGTCTATAGAATGTCTAGGGTTGAGCCTGTCGGCTCGTGGTCATATGCGGCGATGTGTAGCGCCGCCTCCCTGCCGCTATCGTCCCAGCAGCCTGTCCACCCGTCGCAGGGCCGGGAACATCGCCGCCCACAGGCCGGCCAGACCCATCGCACCGACGCCGCCCAGCACCACCGCCGGCACTGCGCCGATCATCGCCGCGACGCTGCCAGATTCGAACTCGCCCAGCTGGTTGGAGGCGCCGATGAACAGCGAGGTGACGGCGCCGACCCGGCCGCGCATCTCGTCGGGGGTGGACAGTTGGACCAATGTCTGGCGGACGAACATGCTGACCTGATCGGTTGCGCCGACCGCCAGCAGGGCGATGAAGGACAGCCGCGGATCGGCCGACAGTCCGAAGGCGATGGTGGCGACGCCGTACCCCGCCACCGCCACCAGCATCCAGCGCCCGGCATGCCGCTTCACGCCCCAGCGGGTGATGACCATCGCCATGGCGAGCGCCCCCAGCGCCGGAGCCGAGCGCAGCAGGCCGAGGCCCCACGGCCCGACATGAAGAACGTCGCGGGCATAGATCGGCAGCAGCGCCGTCGCTCCGCCCAGCAGCACCGCGAACAGGTCGAGCGAGATGGCGCCCAGGATCTCCGGCCGGCTGCGGATGAAGGAGGCGCCGGCCAGCATGCTGGACAGGCTCATGGCGCGTTTGGTCATCGTCACCGGACGCGGCCGGCAGGCGGCGATCAGCAACACCGACAGCGCCAGCATTGCCGTGCTGACGCCATAGACCGCTGCCGGACCGGCGATGTAGAGCAGGCCGCCCAGCGCCGGGCCGGAGATCTGCGCCACCTGGACCCCCGACGACTGCCAGGCGACGGCGTTGGGCAGATCCTCGACCGGGACGGTCGCCGACAGGATCGCCTGGTTGGCCGGTCCCTCGAAGGATTTGGCGAGGCCGATCAACGCGACCACGGCGAAGATCGCGTGGGGCGACAGGGCGCCGGCCACAGTCAGCAGGAACAGGGCGGCGACGGCGATCGTCTCGATCGACAGGGCGCCGAACAGCACCGTCTTGCGGTCGTTGTTGTCGACCACATGACCGGCGACCAGCACCAGGGCCAGGGAGGGCAGGAACTGGAACAGCCCGACCAGCCCGAGGTCGAGCGGGTCGCCGGTCATGGCATAGACCTGCCAGCCGACCGCCACCACCTGCATCTGGATCGCCAGCATCGAACAGACCCGCGCGCTCCAGAACAGGGCGAAGGGGCGGTGACGGAAGGCCGACCGGAAACTATCCCCGGCCACAGGGGCAGTGGTCATTCAAACGGGCTCCAGAAGTG
>NZ_BADK01000919.1 GCF_000333595.1 Azospirillum sp. B506 | reverse complement strand
ACTGAAATCCACCATCAACACCATGGTGGACCAACTGAACAGCTTCGCCTCGGAAGTGACGCGCGTGGCGCGCGAGGTGGGGTCGGAAGGCAAGCTGGGCGGTCAGGCCCAGGTGAAGGGGGTTGCCGGCACCTGGAAGGATCTGACCGACAATGTGAACGCGATGGCGACCAACCTGACCGGTCAGGTCCGCAACATCGCCGAAGTGACGACCGCCGTGGCCAACGGCGATTTGTCGAAGAAGATCACCGTCGATGTGAAGGGCGAGATTCTGGAGCTGAAATCCACCATCAACACGATGGTGGACCAGTTGAACAGCTTCGCGTCCGAAGTCGCCCGCGTGGCGCGCGAAGTGGGGATCGAAGGCAAGCTGGGCGGACAGGCCCAGGTGAAGGGGGTTGCCGGCACCTGGAAGGATCTGACCGACAATGTGAACATGATGGCGGCCAACCTGACCGGTCAGGTCCGCAACATCGCCGAGGTGACGACGGCGGTCGCCAAGGGCGATCTGTCGAAGAAGATCACCGTCGACGTGAAGGGCGAGATCTTCGAGCTGAAATCCACCATCAACACCATGGTGGACCAGCTGAACAGCTTCGCCTCGGAAGTGACGCGCGTGGCACGCGAGGTGGGGTCCGAAGGCAAGCTGGGCGGTCAGGCGAAGGTCGAAGGTGTCGGCGGCACCTGGAAGGACCTGACCGACAATGTGAACATGATGGCGGCCAACCTCACCGGTCAGGTGCGCGGCATCGCCAGCGTCGTCACCGCGGTCGCCGACGGCGACCTGAAGCGCAAGCTGGCGGTGGACGCCAAGGGCGAGATCGCGGCGCTGGCCAACACCATCAACGGCATGATCGACACGCTGGCGACCTTCGCCGATCAGGTCACCAACGTGGCACGCGAGGTGGGCATCGAAGGCAAGCTGGGCGGTCAGGCCCGCGTGCCGGGCGCCGCCGGCCTGTGGAAGGACCTGACCGAGAACGTGAACCAGCTGGCCGCCAACCTGACCACCCAGGTGCGCGCCATCGCCGAGGTCGCCACCGCGGTGACCAAGGGCGACCTGACCCGCTCCATCACCGTCGAGGCGATGGGCGAGGTCGCGGCGCTGAAGGACAACATCAACGAGATGATCCGCAATCTTCGCGACACGACGCTGAAGAACGCGGAACAGGACTGGCTGAAGACCAACCTCGCCAAATTCACCCGCATGCTGCAGGGCGAACGCGATCTGGTCACCGTCTCCAACATGATCCTGTCGGAGATCGCGCCGCTGGTGAACGCTCAGCACGGCGTCTTCTACGTCGCCACCCGCGACCGCGACGAGCCGCTTCTGGAACTGGTCGCCTCCTACGCGCTGAAGGAGCGCAAGAACCTGTCCAACCGTTTCCACCTGAAGGAAGGTCTGGTCGGGCAGTGCGCCTACGAGAAGAAGCGGATCCTGCTGACCAACGTGCCGCGCGACTATGTCGCCATCAGCTCCGGCCTTGGCGAGGCGCCGCCGTTGAACATCATCGTCCTGCCGGTTCTGTTCGAGGACGATGTGAAGGCGGTGATCGAGCTGGCGAGCTTCGGCCGCTTCAGCGAGACGCACCAGAGCTTCCTGGAGCAGCTGACCGAGAGCATCGGAATCGTGCTGAACACGATTGCCGCCAACATGCGCACCGAAGGGCTGCTGAAGCAGTCGCAGCGGCTGACCACCGAGCTGCAGAGCCAGCAGGAGGAGCTGAAGACCACCAACGAGCGGCTGGAACAGCAGGCAGCCTCGCTGCGCAAGTCGGAAGAGCTGCTGAAGGCCCAGCAGGAAAAGCTGACCACCACCAACGAGGCGCTGGAGGAAAAGGCCGAACAGCTGGAGAAGCAGAACATCGAGGTCGAGCGCAAGAACCGCGAGGTCGTGTTCGCCAAGGCGGCGCTGGAGGAGAAGGCGGAACAGCTTGCCCTGACCTCCAAATACAAGTCGCAGTTCCTGGCAAACATGAGCCACGAGCTGCGCACGCCGCTGAACAGCCTGCTGATTCTGTCGAAGCTGCTGGCCGACAACCCGGACACCAACCTGTCCGACCGTCAGGTGGAGTTCGCCCGCACCATCCACTCCGCCGGATCGGACCTGCTGGGGCTGATCAACGACATCCTCGATCTGTCGAAGATCGAGTCCGGCACCGTGACTCTGGAAATCGGCGAGGTCGTGCTGGGCGACCTGCGCACCCATGTCGAGCGCACCTTCGCGCAGCTGGCGCAGGAGAAGAAGCTGGACTTCACCATCGAGATGGACGCGGCGCTGCCCGCCAGCGTCCAGACCGACGAGAAGCGGCTGGCCCAGGTTCTGAACAACCTGCTGTCGAATGCCTTCAAGTTCACCGACACCGGCGGCATCACCTTCCGCGTCGCCCCGGCGACGGAGGGGTGGAGTGCGGCGCACCCGACGCTGGACACGGCATCGTCGGTGCTGGCCTTCACCGTCATCGACACCGGCATCGGCATCCCCGAGGACAAGCAGCGCATCATCTTCGAGGCGTTCCAGCAGGCCGACGGCACCACCAGCCGCAAGTACGGCGGCACCGGTCTCGGTCTGTCGATCAGCCGCGAGATCGCCCGGCTTCTGGGCGGCGAGATCCGCGTCGCCAGCACGCCGGGCAAGGGCAGCGCCTTCACCCTGTTCGTCCCGCGCAGCTACGACATCGTGGCCGATCCCGTCTCCCAATTGGGCACGCCGGCTATCGCCGCCGCCAGCGCCTCCCTGCCCCCCGCCGGGCTTCTGCCGAAACGGACGGACTCGGCAACCCGCCCGGTGGTGGCGTCGGGTCCGCAGGAAGGGCTGGCCCTGCTGGACCTGCAGCCGGCCAGCGACGACCGCGAACGCCTGCGTCCCGGCGAGCCGGTGGTGATGATCGTCGAGGACGACAACACCTTCGCCTCCATCCTGCTCGATCTGGCGCGGGAGAAGGGCTTCCGCACCATCCTGTCCAGCGGCGGGGCGGCGGCGCTGCCGCTGGCGCGCAAATACCGGCCGGACGCCGTGCTGCTCGACATCGGGCTGCCGGACATGGATGGCTGGGCGCTGCTCGACCTGCTGAAGCGCGATCCTCAGACCCGCCACATTCCGGTCCATGTTATTTCCGCCAAGGACGAGCGGCGCCGCGGTCTGGCGATGGGGGCTTTCGACTATTCGGAAAAGCCGGTGGAGCGCGAGGCGATCTTCGACGCCCTGAACCGGGTGAAGAGCTTCAAGGAACGCGATCACCGCAAGCTGCTGGTGGTGGAGAAGGACAGCCCGCAGCCGGGCGGCGTCGCGGCGTTGATCGGCAACGGCGATGTGGAGACGCACACCGTCACCTCGATCGAGGCGGCGATGGCGGCACTGAGTGCCGACCGGTTCGACTGCATGGTGCTTGACCTGTCGAGCCCGACCCTGTCCGGCCCGGTGACCGTGGATTTCGAGTTGATCGAATGGCTGCGCACCCGCGACACGCTCGCCTGGATGCCGGTGGTGGTCTATGTCGCCGCCGACATCGCGGCCGAGGACGAGGCGCGGCTGCGCCGTCTGGCCGAAACCGTGGTGCTGAAGAGCGCGCGTTCGCCGGCCGGCCTGATCGACGAGACCGCGCTGTTCCTGCACCGCGCCGTCGACCGGTTGCCTGACGAGAAGCGCCGCAGCATCCTCGATCTGCGCCAGCACGATCCGTCGCTGGCCGGCAAGCGGGTGCTGGTGATCGACGACGACATCCGCAACATCTTCTCGCTGGCCAGCGTGATGGAGGCCCACAGGATCGAAGTCCTGCATGCCGAGAGCGGCCGTGAGGGGATCGAGCGGCTGCGCGCCGACCCCAACGTGGATGTGGTGCTGGTCGACATCATGATGCCGGAGATGGACGGTTACGAGACCATGCGCACGATCCGCAGCATCGACGAATTCCGCGCCCTGCCGATGATCGCCGTCACCGCCAAGGCGATGAAGGGCGACCGCGACAAGTGCATCGAGGCCGGGGCGACCGATTACATCGCCAAGCCGGTGGACATCGACCATCTGTTGTCGCTCCTGCGAATCTGGACCGCCAGAAGCGGCCGGTCCCAGTCGCGCGGCGGGGTGCAGGCGTGACCCGGCGCAAGTTGCGGCCGATGCGGGCCTTGCGGCGGTCGCCCTTCGTCCCGCCGGCGACCTTCCCGGTACCGGCGGCCCGCCGGTCGCGCCTGCTCGGCACCACCAGCGTTCAGCCGGTCAGCGTCCGGCCCTCCGGCGGGCTTGAGGTGGTGCCGGCCTCCCCGTCTTCCACCATGACGCCGCCATCGGCCGCCGTTCCTGCGGGATGGGAAAGCGGAACCATGACCACCGATTCACATCCGCAACCCGACAAGGCGGACGTCGCGATCCTGGTCGTCGACGACGATCCGCGGAACCTGTTCGCCGTGCGCGAGACTCTGGAGGATCTGGGGGCGCAGCTGGTGCTCGCCCGCTCGGGAGAGGAGGCGCTGAAGCATCTGCTGCGCCAGGACTTCGCCCTGATCCTGCTGGATGTCCATATGCCGGGCATGGACGGTTACGAGACGGCGGAGCTGATCCGGCTGCGCGAGAAGTCGCGCCACATCCCGATCATCTTCCTGACCGCCATCAACAAGGACGAGACGCACATCTTCCGCGGCTATGCCTCCGGCGCGGTGGACTACATGTTCAAGCCGGTCGACCCGCAGATCCTGAAGAGCAAGGTGGCGGTCTTCGTCGATCTCTACCGCAAGACGGAGGAGGTCAAGCGCGAGGTCGAGGCCAAGCAGCGGCTGCTGGATGAGAATGAGCGGGTGCGGCGCGAGATGCGGCAGGCCGAGCAGGCGCTGCGGCGGTCGGAAGAGCGGCAGGCGCTGATCCTCGGCCAGCTTCCCATCGTGCTCTATACCGCCGATCTGTCGCCGGGCATCCCGTTCCGCTATCTGTCCGACACCACGGAGACGGTGCTGGGCTGTGCCGCCGCCCGTTTCATCGAGGATCCGCAGTTCTGGGAATCCCGGCTGCATCCGGACGACCGCAGCCGCGTGCTGCGTCAGCTGGCCTCGATCCATGACACCGGGCTGACCACGGTGGAATATCGCTGGCGTGGCCCGGATGGCGGCGAACGCCATCTGCTCGATCAGGCGGTGGTCGTGCGTGACGAGAACGGCGAGGCTGCCGAGCTGTTCGGCACCATCATGGACGTGACCGAGACGCGCCAGGCCCAGCAGCAACTCGCCCATGCCCAGAAGATGGAGATGGTCGGCCAGCTGACCGGCGGCATCGCCCATGACTTCAACAACATGCTGATGGTGGTGATCGGCAGCCTGGAACGGTTGGTTCCCGGTCTCGCCGACGATCCGAAGGCGGCGAAGCGGGCCGAGATGGCCTTGCAGGCGGCGCTGCGCTGTTCCGACATGACGCGGCGTCTGTTGACCTTCGCCCGGCGCCAGCAGCTTCACCCGGAGCCGGTGGACCTCGGCGTTCTGGTCGCCGGTATGGGCGAGCTGATGGAGCGCACCCTGGGCGGCGGCGTCGCCATTGCCATCGAGGCGCCGCCGGCCGACGCCGAGCCGCTGTGGATCGCCTCGGTGGACCGGTCGCAGGCGGAATCGGCACTGCTGAACCTCGTCATCAATGCCCGCGACGCCATGCCCGGCGGCGGCACCCTGCGGATCAGCACCGCGAACACCCGCTTCGGGGAGCCGCAGGCCGGACACGGCATGTCGGTGCCGGCCGGCGACTATGTCCTGCTGTCGGTGTCGGACAGCGGCTGCGGCATGCCGCCGGATGTGCTGGAGCGGGCCTTCGAACCCTTCTTCACCACCAAGGAGACGGGGAAGGGCACCGGCCTCGGCCTTGCCATGATCCATGGTTTCGTCAAGCAGTCGGGCGGGCTGATCGGCATCGACAGCACCCCCGGCGCCGGCACCACCTTCCGCCTCTATCTGCCGCGGGCGGCATTGGAAACCGGCCATGGTCCGGCGGCCGACGAGGATCGCGCCGACGAGGCGCTTGCCGGCCGTGGCGAGACGGTGCTGGTGGTCGATGACGACGCCGATGTCCGCTCGGTCGCAACCCAGGCGGTGGCGGCGCTGGGATATCGCGTTCTGGAGGCCGACGGCGCCGAAGCGGCCTTGACCCTGCTGGACCGCCAGCCGGTCGATCTTCTGTTCACCGACATCGTCATGCCCGGCGGCCTGAACGGGCGCGAACTGGCGCGGGAGGGGCTGCGCCGTCACCCGTCGCTGCGGGTGCTGTTCGCGTCCGGCTATGCCAACGGAACCACCGCGCCGGAACCGGAGGCCGGCGCGTCCACCGACGCCGCCGCCGATCCCGGCGCCGTTCTGGGGGCCGTGCTGAGCCGTGCGGAAACGCTGTCCAAGCCATATCGCGGCGGCGATCTGGCCCGCGCCTTACGGCACGCGCTGGATTTGCAGTCTCCTCTTGCCCCGGCGGAGGTCGTCCGGGGCTGATGAGGGGGATCGAGGGCGGCGTTGCCCACGCCGCCGGTTGTGCATATTCAGGTCAGGTTCTGGTTCATGGTTTTGTCCGACGATGCGCTTACTCTGTTGCGAGGGTCGATCCGGTCTGTCTGGGCGTTGGAGCTTCTTCTTCTGCTGCGCCGGAACCCCGACCGCGACTGGTCGAACGGCGATCTGGTGAAGGAGCTGCGCGGCAGCGAGGTGGTGGTTCAGGAGGCGCTGGCGGGATTCCTCGGCGCCGGTCTGCTGATGGCCCAGGCCGACGGCAGCCACCGCTACCGCCCGGCCCTGCCGGTCCTGGACCGGTGGGTGGAGGAAATCGAGCAGGCTTACGCCAGCCGTCCGTCCGCCATCATCCGGGAGATCTTCGCCGCGCCCGGCAACAAGGTTCAGATCTTCGCCGATTCCTTCCGCTTCCGCCTCAACGATTGACCTCAGTGGATGACATGATCGCGGTTTTCATCGTCAGGAATGCGTGCCGTCCCCAGCGGGGGGAGAGCGGGGTGGGAGCGTCGAGATGGATGTCGTGAAGTCGGCGGTTTATCTGCTGTGCTTTGCCGCCAGCCTGCTGTGCATGGTCCTGCTGCTGCGCAGTTATCTGCGTTCGCGCAGCCGGCTTCTGCTGTGGAGCACGCTGTGCTTCGTCGGGCTGGCCGTGAACAATCTGCTGCTGTTCATCGACGTTGTCGTTCTGCCGACGCAGGTCGACCTGCTGCCGCTGCGCCAGTTCTCCGCCATGGCCGGGGTTGGCGTGCTGCTGTACGGCTTCATCTGGGACGCCGAGTGATGCTGCCGACCACCTCCAGCTTCTTCACCGGGGCGCTTGCGGCTCTCTATGCGGTCGCCGGGCTGTTCTTCCTGAGCTTCTGGAAACGGACGCGCGATGCGCTGTTCGTCAGTTTCGCGCTGGCTTTCCTGCTGCTGGCGCTGAACCAGATCGTGCTGACGCTGGGCGGGCTGGAGCGGGAGGAGCAGAGCTGGGTCTATCTGCTGCGCCTGCTGGCCTTTCTGCTGATCATTGCCGCCATCTTGCGGAAAAACCTGGAGGGAAGGCGGCGGCATTGACCGGCGGTCATTTGCGGCCGTCGCCGAAGCGGCGGCAATCCCACTCGTCGGTCCCCGCCTCCGCCCGGCCGCCGTTGGAGGTGCGGTAGCGGGAGTCGTCGCACTGGCCGTTGCCGGCATAGCGGCTGTAGCCGCCCCGGCCGCCATAGCTCCCGCCATATCCCTTGCCGTAATAGCCGCCGTTGTCGTAGCCGCCGCGCTGGCGATGATGCCGGCCCCGATCATGGTCGCCATCGTCGTCGTCGTTCCCGGCGGTTGCGGCCAGCACGCCCAGCCCGACCACCGCCGCGCCGATCAGCAGGGCGCCGGCCATGTCGTCGTTGCCGTTGCCGGCACAGCCGGGCAGGGCCAGCGACGCCGCGAGGCAGGCGGCCATTGCGGTCCTGCCGCTGAAAAATTTCCGCTGCGTCCCCGTGTCCATCGCCGCCTCCCAAGCAAGGGCTTCATTCAGGCATGAACAGGTGACCGGAGTTTTTCATCCGCTACCATTATAGTTTCTTTTTAGAAATATTTGTGCAAGCCCCGTTTCCGCTTTGCGAATGCAGATGCGGACCGACGGCGGGGCTTGGCCGGGCCGGCGGGAAGCCCTATGGTCGGCCAGCTGTCGCCAATATCGGGAGTGCGTGGATGTTCACCGCCAGGATCCTGTTGCTCGGCTCCGGGGAGCTGGGCAAGGAATTCGTCATTGCGGCCAAGCGGCTGGGCTGCGAGGTCATCGCCTGCGACAGCTACGCCAACGCGCCGGCGATGCAGGTCGCCGACAAGGCGGAGGTGTTCTCCATGCTGGATGCCGACGCCCTGCGCGCCGCCATCGCCAAGCACAGCCCCGACTATATCGTCCCGGAGGTGGAGGCGATCCGCACCGAGGTGCTGCACGAGTTCGAGGAGGCCGGCACCATTGTCGTGCCGTCGGCCCGCGCCGCCACCATGACGATGAACCGCGACCGCATCCGCGAGGTCGCCGCGACGGAACTCGGCCTGCGCACCTCGCGCTACCGCTATGCCGAGAGCCTGGAGGAGGTCCGTGCCGGGGCAGATCACACCGGTTTCCCCTGTGTGATCAAGCCGGTGATGTCGTCGTCGGGCAAGGGGCAGAGCACGGTGCGGGATGCCGCCGGGCTTGAGGCCGCTTGGGACTATGCGGTGGCGAACATGCGCGGCGACCGCCGCAAGGTGATCGTCGAGGAATTCGTCCCCTTCGAGTACGAGATCACGCTGCTGACCGTCCGCACCCGCGACGGCATCCTCTATTGCGAGCCGATCGGCCACCGGCAGGAGCGCGGCGACTACCAGGAATCCTGGCAGCCGGTCCTCATGCCACAGGCGATGCTGGACGATGCCAAGGCGATGGCGGCGCGCGTCGTCGACAATCTCGGCGGCTACGGCATCTTCGGCGTCGAGTTCTTCGTCACCGCCGACGAGGTGGTCTTCTCCGAACTGTCACCGCGTCCGCACGACACCGGCATGGTCACCCTGCTGTCGCAGAACCTGTCCGAGTTCGAACTGCATGCCCGGGCCATCCTGGGTCTGCCGATCCCGAGCATCGTCTGCCATGCCCCGTCGGCCTCCGCCGTCATCCTGGCCGACCGCGAGGCGGAGAACTTCCGCATCGACGGGCTGGCCGACGCGCTGAGCCTGGGTTCGGCGGAGCAGGAGGTCGATGTCCGCCTGTTCGGCAAGCCGACCACCCGCAAGAACCGCCGCATGGGCGTGGCGCTGGCCACCGGCACCGACACCGACGACGCGCGGGCACGGGCCAAGCAGGCGGCGGACAAGGTGACGATCCGCTATCTGTGAGGCGTTGGTTTCGATTCCGCGGGCGGGGGGATGGTTCCCCGCCCGCGGGAGCCTTTTCAGACGGCGGTGGCGAGCATTCCAGTTGGGGAGTCCGAGTCGAGCATCGGGGCCGCCCGACCGGGTGTCGTCGTCAACGGGGTGGTGGAGCGGCCTTCCCGGTAGCCGAAGTTCACGTAATGGGCTGCCGCCGACGCTGCGTCGTTGCCGAATCGACGCTGAAGATCGGGGTTCCGCGCCAGATAGGCGGCGGCGTTGAACGTCGTCGTTCTTCCTTCGAGCCGTCCGACGGTTGCGTAATGAAGGGCCGCGGCCGTTGTGTTGCTGCCGAAGGCGCTAATCAGGTCTGGGTTCGCCGCGATATAGCTCATCGCATTAAAGGACGTGCTTCGCCCTTCCAAGCGCCCGCTGGTAATGTAATGTCGGGTGGCGGCGACGGTGTTCAGTCCGAAGGCAGCGGCGAGATCCCGGTTCGCCGCAAGATATCCGACCGCATCGAAGCTGGTGGAACGGCTTTCGGTGTAGCCACTCTGGACATAATGGTTGAACGCTGCCGCCTCGTTGGTGCCGAGTGCGGCTGCCAGAT
>NZ_BADK01000920.1 GCF_000333595.1 Azospirillum sp. B506 | reverse complement strand
TATCTTATGTCGGAGGAGGGGTGCCTACGAAAGGCTAAATTGACCGGAATCGCCTTTACTTCATCGTGCAGGGCTGTAGGACTGCGAAGTCACGCTCCGGATAACGATGGAGTGCGCACTGTGTCGGTGCGGACATTCCCAATTCCGGTTGTGTCGGCTTGAGCTTTCTTCGACCGCACACTGGAGCGGTCGTGGGAATGGGCGAAGTGCGGTCCATGGTGGACGCGACGCACGGATTGGGGAATGGCATGACGGCGATGGTCGAGACGGCGGACGCATTGGATCCGAAGGTTCTGCTGATGGCCTTGCGGCAACTGCGTAAAGGCGAGTTCTCGGTGCGGCTGCCGCTCGACCTGACGGGCATCGATGGCGAGATCGCCGCCGCCTTCAACGACGTGGTGGAACTGAACCAGAACCTGACCGCCGAGGTCAGCCGGCTCAGCGTCGCCATCGGCAAGGAAGGCCGCATCAGCCAGCGTGCCAAGCTGAACAATGCGTCCGGCGGGTGGGAAACCTGCGTCGACAGCATCAACACGCTGGTCGGCGATATGATCCAGCCGACGACGGAAATCGCCCGGGTCATCGGTGCCGTCGCCAAGGGCGACCTGTCCAAGACCATGGCGCTGGAGATCGAAGGCCGGCCGCTGCAGGGCGAATTCCTGCGCACCGCCCGCAACGTCAACACCATGATGGAGCAGCTCGTCACCGTCACCACCGAGCTGACCCGCGTGGCGCGCGAGGTGGGGATCGAGGGCAAGCTGGGCGGTCAGGCCCAGGTGAAGGGCGTTGCCGGCAGCTGGAAGGACCTGACCGAGAACGTCAACGTGATGGCGGCCAATCTGACCGGTCAGGTGCGCAACATCGCCGAAGTGACGACGGCGGTCGCCAAGGGCGATCTGTCGAAGAAGATCACCGTCGACGTGAAGGGCGAGATTCTTGAGCTGAAATCGACCATCAACACCATGGTGGACCAGCTGAACAGCTTCGCCTCGGAAGTGACGCGCGTGGCACGCGAGGTGGGGTCCGAAGGCAAGCTGGGCGGTCAGGCGAAGGTCGAAGGTGTCGGCGGCACCTGGAAGGATCTGACCGACAATGTGAACATGATGGCGGAGAACCTGACGGGTCAGGTCCGCAACATCGCCGAAGTGACGACGGCGGTCGCGAAGGGCGACCTGTCGAAGAAGATCACCGTCGACGTGAAGGGCGAGATCCTTGAGCTGAAATCGACCATCAACACCATGGTGGACCAGCTGAACAGCTTCGCGTCGGAAGTGACGCGCGTGGCGCGCGAGGTGGGGTCCGAAGGAAAGCTGGGCGGTCAGGCGAGGGTGGAGGGTGTCGGCGGCACCTGGAAGGATCTGACCGACAGCGTGAACATGATGGCGGCGAACCTGACGGGTCAGGTGCGCAACATCGCTGACGTCACCACCGCCGTTGCGAACGGCGATCTGTCGAAAAAGATCACCGTGCCTGTGAAGGGCGAGATTCTGGAGCTGAAATCCACCATCAACACCATGGTGGACCAGCTGAACAGCTTCGCCTCGGAAGTGACGCGCGTGGCGCGCGAGGTGGGTTCCGAAGGCAAGCTGGGCGGTCAGGCCCAGGTGAGGGGTGTCGGCGGCACCTGGAAGGATCTGACCGACAGCGTGAATGCGATGGCGACCAACCTGACCGGTCAGGTGCGCAACATCGCGGAGGTGACGACGGCGGTCGCCAACGGCGACCTGTCGAAGAAGATCACCGTCGATGGAAGGCGAGATCTCAACA
>NZ_BADK01000921.1 GCF_000333595.1 Azospirillum sp. B506 | reverse complement strand
CACACGAATTCCACGCCCTCTTCCTCGGCGTGGGCCACTTCGCGCTGGCTGCCGGGCATGTTGGCGCGGTTGCGGCGGTACAGGCACTTCACCGACTTCGCCCCCTGGCGGATGGCGGTGCGCACGCAGTCCATGGCGGTGTCGCCGCCGCCGATGACGACAACGTTCTTGCCCTTGGCGTTCAGGCGGCCATT
>NZ_BADK01000922.1 GCF_000333595.1 Azospirillum sp. B506 | reverse complement strand
CCCGCAATGAATGTGCGCATGTGCCAGCACGCCGCGACCCAGGCGAACATGGCGCTGCTGGAAAGCCGCGGCGTGCGGCGGATCGGCCCCAACGACGGGGTGATGGCCTGCAACGAATACGGCCCCGGCCGCATGGCCGAGCCGATGGAGATCATCGACGCCATCGCCGGCCTCTTCGCGGAGGAGACCTGCCGGCCTCTGGCCGGTCGCCGCGCCATCGTCACCAGCGGCCCGACCCACGAGCCGATCGACCCGGTGCGCTACATCGCCAACCGCTCGTCCGGCAAGCAGGGGCACGCCATCGCCGCGGCGCTGGCCAGGCTGGGGGCCGAGGTGACGCTGGTCAGCGGTCCGACCCGCCTGCCCGACCCGGCCGGCTGCAGCGTCGTCCATATCGAGACGGCGCGCGAGATGCTGGCGGCCTGCGAAGCGGCCCTGCCGGCCGACATCGCCGTCTGCGCCGCCGCGGTGGCGGACTGGCGCGTCGAGGGAGCCGGCGACCGCAAGCTGAAGAAGGACGGCGGCGGCCCGCCGGCCCTGGCCCTGACCGAGAATCCCGACATCCTCGCCACCCTGTCCCGCCCCGGCGGGCAACGCCCGGCGCTGGTGATCGGCTTCGCGGCGGAGACCGGCGACGTGCTGGCCTATGCCACCGCCAAGCGCGCCCGCAAGGGCTGCGACTGGATCGTCGCCAACGACGTCTCTCCCGGCACCGGCACCTTCGGCGGCAGCGACAACACCGTCCATCTGATCCGCGCCGATGGGACCGAGTCCTGGCCGACCATGACCAAGGACGCCGTCGCCGCCCGGCTGGCCGAGGCGGTGGCAGAGCATTTCAACGGGCATTTCAAGGCGAAGTAGCGTCTACGCGGACGCCGCTCCCCCTCAACCAACGGAACCATCCATGTCTCCCACCGTCGCCTTCCTCCGCCTGCCCGGCAACGACGATCTGCCGCTGCCCTCCTACGCCACCGAGGGGGCCGCCGGGTTCGACCTGCGCGCCGCGGTGCCTGCCGACGCCCCGGTCACCCTGGCTCCCGGCAAGCGGGTGCTGGTGCAGACCGGCTTTGCGGTCGGGCTGCCGGCGGGCTGGGAGATGCAGATCCGGCCGCGCTCCGGGCTGGCGGTGAAGAACGGCGTCACGGTGCTGAACACGCCGGGCACCGTCGATTGCGATTACCGCGGGCCGGTCGGCGTCTGCCTGATCAATCTGGGCGAAGAGCCCTTCACCATCGCCCGCGGCGACCGCATCGCCCAGGCGGTGATCGCCGAGGCGCCCCGGGCGGTGCTGGTCGAGGTCGCCTCGCTGGACGAGACGGCACGCGGCGCGGGCGGCTTCGGGTCGACCGGGGTGGCCTGAGGACAGGGCCAGACTTCACCCACCCCCGCCCCGCTTTCTATGGCATGATCCCTACGCCGATCGGGGTAAGGATCGGCGTCAGGCGAGGGGGTGGGCATGCGGAGTCCCCGGCGGAACCTGGGACGCAAGCTGGGACGCAACCTGGGGCGGAGCGTGGCGTTCCGCATTCTGGCGGGGTTGACGGTGATCGCCGGGTTGGCCGCGGCAACCGGCGGTGTCGCCGTCTCGCTGTTCTCGCGCTTCCACCAGGGGTATGAGCAGATCGCCACCGCCAAGGTGCCGGGGCTGGTCGCCGCCGCCCAGCTGGTGCAGCAGAGCGGCGCCGTCGCCGCCATCGCCCCCGCCCTGGTCGCCGCCCAGGATCAGACCGCCCGCGAGGCGGTGATGGTGCGGATGGGCGACGAGATCGTCCGGCTGGAACAGCTGATGGCCCGGCTGATCGCCCATGGCGGCGGCGTGCGCTTTGCCAACCGGGCCGTCGGCAAAACGGACGACGGCAAAACGGACAACGACAGAACCGACGGCAGCCGCGCCGAAAGCAGCAGAGCGGATCTGGGCGAGCTGGACCGCCGCAAGAACGAGCTGGTCGGCACGCTGCTGACCCTGAACGCACAGGTCAGCCAGCAACTGGCGCTGACCGCGGAAACCAGTGCCCGCGCCCAAGCGCTGGCCGCCCTGACCGGACGGTTGGGAACGGCCGAATCGCGGGAGGCCGAAGGCTCCTGGCACATGCAGCTGCGCGCCGGCCTGCCCGATGCAGAGGCGGCGGAGCGCACCCACGAGGCGCTGGAGCGCTGGCGCCGCGAGCTGACCGGAGCGGCGACCACGCTGCTGGCGGCGCTGCGGGCCGACCGCGACACCCCGCTGGACCATTTCCAGGCCGACATCCGCACCGCGCTGAACAAAGCCGCCGAGGCACTGGCCCTGCTGCCGGCCGAACAGGCAGCCCGGCTGGAGCCATTGCAGCGCGAGCTGACGGAGCAGGCCTTCGGCCGCGCCCCCCTGTTCGCGCTGCGCGAGACGGAGTTGTCGCTGCAGCGGGCGATCAAGCGGTCCGCCGCCCGCAACCAGGCGGTTTCCGACCAGCTGGTCGGCATCGTCTCCGCCTATTTCCTGGCGGTGGAGCAGGATGTCGCCCACCGCTCCGGCGAGTTCGAGCGGGTGATCCGCGACGGCGAACGGGCGGTGATCGCCATGGCCGTGCTGTCGATCCTGGGGGCCGCCGCCATCTTCGCCTACATCCACCGCAACGTGGTGGCGCGGCTGCGCAGGCTGCGCAGCGCCATGCAGGCGGTCGAGGCGGCGGAGGCGGCCGGCCTGTCAGGTTCCGTTTCAGGTCCGATGCCCGATCTGGACCTGCCCGCCACCACTCCGGCCGGCAGCCGCGACGAGATCGGCGAGATGGCCCGGGCGCTGGCCTATTTCGTCACCACCATCCGCGCCCGCGAAGGCGCGCTGGCCGACGGCGAGCGGCGGCTGCGCACCATCCTGGAGCAGAGCCCGGTCGGCGTGTCCATCGGCCGTGCCGACGGCACCGTCGCCTTCGCCAACGCCCGCGCCGCCGAACTGGCCGGCCGGCCGCTGGACGAATTCGTCGGCAGCCGTCCCGTGCCGGCCCTGCCCGGCGGCGCCTCTCCCTGCCCTTCGGCGATGCCGGGGCCGGAGGCCGAAACCGGCCCAAGGCCGGAGGCCGAAACCGGCCCAAGGCCGGAGGCCGAAACCGGCCCAAGGCCGGAGGCCGAAACCGGCCCAAGGCCGGAGGCCGAAACCGGCCCAAGGCCGGAGGCCGAAACCGGCGGCGTGCTGCTGCGCGATGCCGAGGTGGCGGTGGACCGCCCGGACGGCAGCCGGGTCTGGGCGTTGCGGACCCTCCAGCGCACCAGCTTCGAGGGCGAGCCGGCGGTGCTGGCCTGGAGCACCGACATCACCGCGCGCAAGCAGGCTGAGGAGGCGCTGCGCAGCGCCAAGGAGCAGGCCGAGATCGCCGCCCGCTCCAAGGCCGAATTCCTGGCGACGATGAGCCACGAGATCCGCACGCCGATGAACGGCGTGCTCGGCATGCTGGAGCTGATGGCGCTGACGCCGCTCGACGAGGAGCAGCGGACGCTGGTCTCGACCATGCGCGACAGCGGGGCCGCTCTGCTGCGGATCATCGACGACATCCTGGATCTGTCGAAGATCGAAGCGGGAAAGCTGGAGCTGGAGGAGCTGGACCTGCGCCCGGCCGATCTGGTGGAGGGGGTGGCCGACCTTCTGGCGCCCCAGGCCCACCAGAAGGGTCTGGCGCTGATCTGCGCCATCGACCGGTCGGTGCCGGACCGGCTGCGCGGCGACTCCGGCCGGCTGCGGCAGATCCTGTTCAACCTGACCGGCAACGCCATCAAATTCACCGACCGCGGCCGGGTGGTGCTGCGCGTCCATGCCGCCCCGGCCGAAGCCGATGCGGATGCGGATGCCGGCCCGGCAGGAGCGGACCCTGTCCGCCTGCATGTCGCGGTGGAGGACACCGGCATCGGCATCGGGCCGGACGGACAGGCCCGGCTGTTCCAGCCCTTCAGCCAGGCCGACAGCTCCACCACCCGCCGCTTCGGCGGCACCGGTCTGGGGCTGGCGATCTGCACGCGGCTGGTCGAACGGATGGGCGGACGCATCGGCGTCTCTTCGGTGCCCGGCCAGGGATCGACCTTCTGGTTCACCGTGGCTCTGCCGCGCGCCACGGAGGACGATCCTGCCGGCCTGCCCGCCACCGGCCTGTCCGCCGCACCGGGCGAGCCATCGACGCCGCCATCGACGCCGTTGTCCGGCCTGTCGGTGCTGGTCGCCGACGAGGACGAGGTTCAGCGCACGGTTCTGGCCGGCTATCTGGAACAGGGCGGCGCGACGGTGACGGCCGCCGCCTCCGTGGCCGATGCCGTGTCAAGGCTGGGGCGCGGCGGTCTCGCGCTGCTGGTGACCAGCACGGCGCTGGCCGGACGGCTGGAGCCGCTGGCCGGCGCCTGCGCCCCCGGGCTGCCGCGGCTTCTGCTGGGCGACGGTCGGGCGCTGGGCGGCGGGGCGGGCGGCGGAGCGGGCGGCGGTGTGGTCGCCTCCCCCCACACCCCCTCCGGCAGGGCAATATGGCGGGGCTGGTCCAGCCGGTCCACCGCGCCGCCCTGATCCGCACCGCCGCCCTCCTGACCGGCCGTGCCGAACCGGAGATCTACGGCAACCGTCCTTCCGGCCCCTTGCCCGCCGCCGGCCCGGTCCGGTGCGTAAGATGCCACCACTGGTCCGGCGGAGCGGGCGCCGGAACGGGCGGCGGAGCGCTCAGCCCTGGGCCCCATCCTGGTGGCGGAGGACAATCCGACCAACCAGCAGGTCGTCCTGCGCCAGCTGCGCCGGCTGGGCTATGCGGCGGAACTGGCGGCCGACGGGGAAAAGGCGCTGGCGGCATGGCGCGCCGGCCGGCACCGGCTGGTCGTCACCGACTGCCACATGCCGAGGATGGACGGCTACGAGTTGGCCCGCCACATCCGGGAGGAGGAAGCCGGCGGGCAGCGGCACACCCCAATCGTCGCCATGACCGCCAACGCCCTGTCCGGCGAGAGGGAGCGCTGCCTGGCCGCCGGCATGGACGATTACCTCGCCAAACCGGTGACCCTGGCGCAGCTTTCCCGCGTGCTCGCCCGCTGGCTGGAGGCCGGCCCAACCCCCGATACGCAGGCTCCGGCCTCCCTGGCCCCGGTGGAGGAGCTGCTGCCGGTGCTCGACCTCGACCATGTGCGCGAGACCTTCGGCGGGCCGGAGGATGGCGGTCTGGATGACGGCACGCTCGACATGATGGACTTCTTCGTCGAGACGACGCGCCCGACCCTGGAGCGGGTGCGGCAGGCGCTCGACACCGGCGACAGGGAGGAGGCGCGGGCCGCCGCCCATTCCGCCGCCGGTGCGGCGCGGACCGCCGGGGCGCGGGCGCTGGCCGCCGCCTGCACCGCGCTGGAACGCGCCATCCTCGAAGGGCGCGACGCCGAGCTGGACCGCCATGCCGGCGCGATGGCCGCGGCCTTCCCGGAGGTCGAAAAGGCGATTCGCGCGCTGCGCCACACGAAAGAGACGGTGCCCAGCCCGGAAGAGACCATGGCGTAACCGGACGTGCCGGAGCGATATCTACCTGGACGCGAGCGACATCTCGAAAAGGCGCAAGGCGGACGGGTGTTGGCTTGTCGGTGGGAAATGGCTGAACTACTCTGCCCATATTGATTCATTTCGACAGATTCCGCCGGGCGGTTGCCAAGCCCCGGCCGTCGCGGGGGTGGAAAGCGTGGTCGGTCTCGCTGGCTTCTTTTGGAACAAGGAAACCCGGCGCCAAGCCGATCACGCCGCCGCAGACCGTGACCGTTTGCGGGCGATGCTGGCCGCGACGCCGCAGCCCTGGTGCGCCTGGACCGACCAGGGCGACGGCGGCGCCCTGTCGGACGAGGCGGCGGCCCTGCTGGGCGTTTCCAGCGCGGATGCGCTCGTCGGCGCCGTGAGCGCGCCGGACCTGGCCCCAGCCCTGTCCCGCCTGCGCCGCGACGGCGAACCCTTCCGCTGCGAGGCGACAGGGCGTGACGGGCGCAGGCTGGTTCTGACCGGCCGGCGCGGACGGGCCGGCGATACGCATTGCGACGTGGTGTGGATCGAGGATGTGACCGCCGCCAGCCACGCCACGCAGCGCCAGGAACTGGCGGCCGGCGCCGCCCGCTCCCGCCTTGCCGATCTGCAGGCGTTGGCCGACGCCCTGCCGGTGCCGGTGTGGATGCGCGACCGCTCGTTACGGCTGTCCTGGTGCAACCGCGCCTATGCCCGTGCCGTGGACGGCGATCCCGACACGGTGGTGGCGGAGGGGCGGGAACTGACCGCCGCCGGTCGGGCGCTGGCGGAACGGGCGCGCAGCGGCGGCTTCGCCCAGTCCGAGCGGGCGCCGGTGGTGATCGGCACCGAACGCCGCCTGCTTGAGGTGACGGAGGCGCCGTTGCCGCTGACCGACGGCGGCGGCACGCTGGTGGTCGGCTATGCGCTGGACCTGACCCCGCTGGAGGAACTGCGCGGCGAGCTGATCCGCCATCTCACCGCCCATGCCGAGGTGCTGGAACGGCTGGGCACCGCCATCGCCATCTTCGGCCCCGACACCCGCCTGACCTTCTTCAACCAGGCCTACGCCCGGCTGTGGGACCTGGACGAGGCGTGGCTGCGCAGCGAGCCGACCAACGCCGAACTGCTGGAGGAGCTGCGCGCCCGCCGCCGCCTGCCGGAATATGCCGACTACCAGACCTTCAAGCGCGAGCGGCTGACCCGCTACACCCATCTGGTCGAGCCGGTGGAGGAAATGCTGCATCTGCCGGACGGCACCACGCTGCGCCATCTGGCGGCGCCGCATCCGCAGGGCGGGCTGATCACCATCCTGGAGGACGTCACCAACACGCTGGCGCTGGAATCCTCCTACAACACGCTGATGGCGGTGCAGCAGGAGACACTGGACAATCTGGCGGAGGGCATCGCCGTGTTCGGCGGCGACGGCCGGCTGAAACTGTCCAACCCGGCCTTCGCCCGCATCTGGGATCTGGCGGACGGCGACCTGCATGGCGAACCGCACATCGCCGACGTCATCGAACGCATGCGCCCGCTGCTGGAAATCGCGCCAGTGGACAAGGGGGCGGATAAAGGGGCGGACAAGGTTGCCGACAGGCCGGGCGAGGCCGCCAGCTGGGAGGCGGTGAAGGAGGAGCTGATCGGCGCCACGCTGGAGCGCAGCGTCCGCTCCGGCCGGGTCGAGCGCAGCGACGGGTCGGTGGTGGAGTTCTCCACCCTGCCGCTGCCGGACGGGGCGGTGCTGAACAGCTATCTCGACGTCACCGACGGCGCCCGGCTGGAGACGGCGCTGCGCGCCTCCAACGCGGCGCTGGAAGCCGCGGACCAGCTGAAGAGCGAGTTCATTGCCAATGTCTCCCACCATCTGCGCACGCCGCTGAACGGCATCATCGGCTTCGCCGAGGTGCTGGCGAACCAGTATTTCGGCGAGCTGAACGCCCGGCAGATGGAGTATGTGCGCAGCATGCTGGCGGCCGGCCAGCGCCTGCTGGAACTGATCGACGACGTGGTCGACCTGACCAGCCTGGGCGCCGGCGTCACCACGCTGGAGCGCGGCGCGGTCAGCCTGCCCGACCTGCTCGACTCGGTGGCCGGGCTGACCCGCGACTGGGCGCGGCGCGAAGGGCTGCGGTTGGAGGTGGTGGCCCCCGCGGCACTGGGCGAAATGGAGGGCGACGGCAAGCGGCTGAAACAGGCACTGTTCACGCTGGTGGTGGGCGCCATCCGCAACCCGCCGCCCGACCGCCGTATCCGGCTTGCCGGCGAGCGGCTGAACGGCAGCATCACCCTGTCGGTCAGCGGCGCGGCGGCGCCCGACGCCGACCCGCAGGGAGCGGCGGCGCTGGGCGTCTCGCTGGCCCGCAACGTGGTGGAACTGCATGGCGGCCGGCTGGAACTGGACGAGACCGGCGCGGCCGGGGTGTACCGCAGCGCCCATGTCCGCTGCATCATGCCGGTGCGGGCCCCGGCGAACGGGGTGAGGGCGGAGTAGACCCTCACCGCCGCGACACCGGGAAACGGGCCGGTCAGGCCGCGCCGGGCACGCCCTTCGAGGTGGAATACTCGAAGTGCAGCGCCTCGCCGGGATAGACCAGCGGGCGGATGGCGTGGGCGGCTTGCGCGGCCTCGGCGAAGCCGCAGAGGATCAGCTTCAGCTTGCCGGGATATGTGGCGATGTCGCCGATGGCGAAGACGCCCGGCACGTTGGTGGCGCAGCCGGGCTGGGCCACCGCGATGTGGCTGCGCTCCAGATCCAGCCCCCAGTCGGCGATCGGGCCGAGATTCATCGACAGGCCGAAGAAGGCGAGCATGGCGTCGGCCGGCAGCGCCTTTTCCTCGCCGTCAAGCGTGGCGACGCGCACGGCGGTCAGCTGGCCGTTCCCGCCCTCCAGGCCGGAGAGCTGGTAGGGCACCACCATCTCGATCCGTCCCTCGCGCACCAGGGCGTCCATGCGGGCGACGCTCTCCGGGGCGGCACGGAATTTCGGGCGGCGGTGGACGACATAGACGCGCTCGGCGATGTCGGAGAGCGACAGCGCCCAGTCGACCGCGCTGTCGCCGCCGCCGGCGATCACCACCTTCTTGCCGGCGAACTCCTGGCGGCGGCGCACCATGTAGAAGACCGACTTGCCCTCATAGGCCTCCAGCCCGTCGAGCGGCGGGCGGTTGGGACCGAAGGCGCCGCTGCCGGCGGCGATGACGACCGCCTGGGCGTCGATCTTCGTGCCGATGCTGGTCTCCACCAGCCAGCGCCCGCTGTCCTGGCGGGTCAGCTTTTCCACCTGCTGGCCCAGATGATAGGTGGGCGAGAAGGGGGCCGCCTGCTCGGCCAGCCGGTCGATCAGGTCGGCCGCCTCGATCGAGGGGTGGGCCGGGATGTCGTAGATCGGCTTTTCCGGGTAGAGCGCGGTGCACTGGCCACCCACCATGTCCAGCGCGTCCACCACATGGCAGCGCATCTTCAGCATGCCGCATTCGAACACGGCAAACAGCCCGACGGGGCCGGCGCCGACGATGACGACATCGGTGGTGAGGACATCGTTGCTGGATGCGGTCTGCGACATGAAAGCCAATTCCTTGAGACGGGTGCCGGGAGCGAGGATGGGAGAGGGACGGCGAACCCTTCCATTG
The DNA here is from genome assembly GCF_000333595.1 of Azospirillum sp. B506. Classification (GTDB taxonomy): domain Bacteria; phylum Pseudomonadota; class Alphaproteobacteria; order Azospirillales; family Azospirillaceae; genus Azospirillum. The sequence continues at coordinate 3,106 of NZ_BADK01000922.1, read as the reverse complement.
TCCGCATTTGCCGGCCGGGTCAACCCCCAGCAAGGGGAAGGCGGTTCTGTGCCGCACGGGTGACCGGCCCATGGTTTCGGCATGGCCGTAGCAGGACCTGCGATTTTACAATTTTGCATAAATTCGCTTAAATTTGTCGATTGCGCACCGGAGAGTGCAAGGCAGACAGTGGAGAGGTGCGGCGGATGGCCGGGATCGACAGCCCGGAGGCCGGTCCGGACGCCAGTCGGGTGGAGGCCCGGAATGAAGGAACTTCGCTGTCTGGTCTTCACCGACCAGGAGGTCGTGCGGGCCGTGCTGGATCGCCGGCGCCGGGTGAAGGACACCCTGCCGACCGGCACCGTCTCCAAGGTCGTCTATCATCGTCATGAGGGGTCGGAGCCGGAGGGCATCGAAACCCGCCTGACCGTCACCGACGACGACGGCTCGGTGACCGAGCTGGCCCTGCCCGATACCGAGGTGACGGCGGCGCTGGTCGGCTATTGCATGGGCCGGCGCATCCCCCTGCCGGTGGCGTCAGACAAGATCCTGCACCTGATCAACGGCGCACTGACGCTGATGATCACCATGAACTTCAACAAGGCGCCGCGGCTGGTGGTGAACACCGCCGCGGCGGAAGCGCCGGGATCGGGAACCGCCGACCGGCTGTCGCCCAAGCGGCGGGTCGGCCGGTAGCACCCACCCTTCTTTCCGGCTTGCGGGCGGGCGGCGGCTTCGCACAGTATCCGCGCCATGTCGGACACTCCCCTCCATACGGTCGTCCTGCCACTGCCGGACGAGACCGCCACCGCGGCGCTGGGCCGCCGGCTGGGCGCCATGCTGCGGCCCGGCGACCTCGTGGCCCTGCGCGGCGACCTTGGCGCCGGCAAGTCGGCGCTGTCGCGCGCCCTGATCCGCAGCGTCACCCACGCGGATGCCGAGGTGCCGTCCCCCACCTTCACCCTGGTGCAGACCTACGACACCGCCATCGGTCCGGTCTGGCATTTCGACCTCTACCGGCTGTCGGGGCCGGACGAGGTGTATGAGCTGGGCTGGGACGATGCGCGGGTGGACGCCGTGGCGCTGGTCGAATGGCCGGACCGGCTGGGTCCGCTGCTGCCGCCCGACCGGGTCGAGGTGATGATGGAGCATGACGGCCCGGACGCCCGCCGCGCCACGCTGACCGGCCATGGCAGGCTGGCGGCACGGGTTGCCGCCGCCGGCTGGACGCTGTGATGACGGTCGTGTCTCAGGCGCGGGAAGCGGAGATCGTCGCCTTCCTGGCCGCCAACGGTCTGTCAGATGCCGTGCGGGAGCCACTGGCCGGCGATGCCTCCGCCCGGCGCTACGAGCGCCTGCGCAAGGCCGATGGCGCCACGCTGATCCTGGTCGACACCCCGGCCCCGGCCGAAGACCTCGTCCCCTTCATCGCCATCGGCGCCGAACTGGCCGCCCTTGGCCTGTCCGTTCCCGGCGTGATCGCATCGGATGTGGAACGTGGGCTGGCGATACAGGAGGATTTCGGAAACGAAACATTCTCGCGCCTGCTCGCCGACGGTGCCGATCCACAGCCACTCTATGAGATGGCGACCGACGCGCTGGTCACCATCCACCACGGCTGGACAGCGGAAACGGCGGAGCGGCTCGCGCTGCCCGTCTACGATCCGGACCTGTTCATCGCGCAGACCCGGCTGTTCCTCGATGCCTATATGCCGGTGGCGCTGGGACGGCCCCTGAGTGAACAGGATCGTTCCGCTTTCGATACGGCTTGGCGGGCGGTTCTGGAGCCGGTCTGCGCCGGTGCGCCGTCGCTTCTGCTGCGCGACTACCATGTCGACAACCTGATGCGGCTGGCGCGGCCGGGGGTGAAGGCCGCCGGGCTGATCGACTTCCAGAGCGCCGGCTGGGGACCGCGGGCCTACGATCTGGTCTCGCTGCTGGAGGATGCCCGGCGCGACGTGGCGCCCGCTCTGGCCGAGGCGATGGTCGCGCGCTATCTCGCCGCTTTCCCCGACTGCGATGCCGCCGCTTTCCACCGCGCCATGGCGGTGCTGGGGGCGGTGCGCCACACGCGGATCGTCGCCATTTTCGTCCGTCTGGCGCTGAGCCAGGGGCGGCGGTCATACCTCGTCCATCTGCCGCGGGTCTGGCGCCTGCTGGAGGCCCAGCTGGCGAAGCCGGCGCTGGCGCCGGTCGCCGCCTGGTTCGACCACCATCTGCCGCCCGAGGCCCGTGCCGCCTTGGTCGTTCCGGAGACGATCTGAGATGAGCGTGACCATTCCCCAGACCGCAATGGTGTTGGCCGCTGGCCAGGGCCTGCGCATGCGCCCGCTGACCGACCACAGGCCGAAGCCGCTGATCCCGGTGCTGGGCAAGCCGATGCTCGACCATGCGCTGGACCGGCTGGCCGAAGCCGGCGTCGGCCGCGCGGTGGTGAACAGCCACTATCTCGGCGCCATGATCGGCGAGCATCTGAAGGACCGGACGGCCCCGGCCATCACCCTGTCGCCGGAGGACAGGCTGCTGGAGACCGGCGGCGGGGTGAAGAAGGCCCTGCCCCATCTCGGCACCGCGCCGGTCTATACGGTGAACGCCGACATCTTCTGGCTGGACGGGCCGGTCCCGGCCCTGCGCCGGCTGGCCGCCCATTGGAACCCGGCGGAGATGGATGCGCTGCTGCTGCTGATGGCGACGACCCGGTCGGTCGGCTATGACGGACTCGGCGACTATCACATGGACCCGCTGGGCGGCCTGACCCGCCGGGGCGAGCGCGAACTGGCGCCCTTCGTCTATGCCGGGCTGCAGATCGTCAAGCCGGAGCTGTTCGCGGCGGACACGCCGGACGGCGCCTTCTCCACCAACCTGATCTGGGACCGCGCCCAGGCGGCGGGCCGGCTGTTCGGCCTTGCCCATGACGGGCTGTGGTTCCACATCGGCACCCCGGCCGGGCTGAAAGAGGCCGAGGAGCTGCTGGCCATCGGCGGCATGCGGGCGGTGGCGCATTGAGGGCGGTGTTCGCCTATATTCAATAGGACGTCGCCCATACCCGGAACCGATCGCAGGCCCATGACCCACCCCAAAGTCTTCAGCATCCCCGCGGGCGCGCCCTTCGTCGACATGCTGGCGG
>NZ_BADK01000923.1 GCF_000333595.1 Azospirillum sp. B506 | reverse complement strand
CCAACGAGCGGGCGAANTCCAGCGCCACCCGCTCCTCNGACGGGTCGGACAGCAGGATTTCGAAAGCGAAACGGTTTCCCGAACCATCGGTCAGCCGGCCGTCGCGCACCCGCCAGCCGGCCTGACCCAGCAGCCGCATCGCCTCGCGCCGGTTGGCGCGCAGGCCGGCCGGACCGTTGCCGCCATCCGGCAGAGCGACGGGCCTGGTGAAGAGATCCGGCGGCAGGCGGTCGCGGAACGGCTCCAGAGCCGTCAACTCCTCTCCCTCCGGCAACCCGCGGGCGGCAAGCTCGGAGTTGGGATAGTAGCTGGCGGTGCGGGTCAGCAGGCCGTGGAACAGGCTGCGGCCGATCCAGTCGAAGTCCGGCGCCATCCCCAGCGCCCGGCGCACCCGGACATCGGCGAAGATCGGCCGGCGGGTGTTGAAGATCAGGCCGCGCGCCGGTTCCGGGCGATGGTTCGGCAGCTCCTCCCGCACAATGCGGCCGTCGCTGAGCGCGGGGCCGTCGTAACCGGTCGCCCATTTGGCCGGATCGCTCTCGTAACGAACGTCGCCCTGCCCGGCCTTGAAGGCTTCCAGCGCCACGGAATCGTCGCGGTAATAGTCGAACTCCAGCCGGTCGGCGTTGTACTGGCCGATCCGGACCGGCAGGTCGCGGCCCCAATAGTCGCGCACCCGCTCGTAGACGATGCGGCGGCCGGGATCGACCGAGGCGACGCGGTAGGGACCGCTGCCCAGGATCGGCTCCAGCGTCGTGCGGCTGAAGTCGCGGCCGGACCAGAAGGCCCTGGAATGGATCGGCATCAGCCCCATCAGCAGCGGCATCTCGCGGTCGATGCTGCCGTCGTGGCCATTTTCGCCAGGGTTGGGGGAAAAGGCGAAGCGGACGGTCTGCGGATCGGGCGCCTCGGCCGCCGTGACCTTGGCGTAGAACAGCCGGCGGTTGGGGGTGCCGTCCCGTCGCTGCACCTCCAGCGAGAACAGCACGTCGGCGGCGGTCAGCGGCGTGCCGTCATGCCAGCGTGCCTTCGGGTTGATGTGGAAGGTGACGGCGGAGCGGTCGTCCGCCACCTCCACCCGGTCGGCCAGCAGGCCGTAGAGCGAGAAGGGCTCGTCCCACGACCGCGTCAGCAGCGTTTCGAAGACGTAGCCCAGCCCCAGCGCCGGCACGCCCTTGACGATGTGCGGATGCAGGCTGTCGAAGCTGCCGGTCACCGCCTGCCGGATCGTCCCGCCCTTCGGTGCGGCCGGGTTGACGTAGGGCAAGGCGGTGAAGTCCGGCGGCAATGCCAGATCGCCATGCATGGCGATGCCGTGACGCGGCAAGTCGGCCCCGGCCGGAAGCGGCGCCAGCATCGCCAGAAGGGTGAGGAGGAGACGGATCGGACGGGTCATGACCGGCAGGGTTGCCGCTTTGCCGCACCTGCGCAAGAGGCCGCGCAAGTTCCTTGGACTCAGGGTGCGTTCCGCCTAAACTCCGGCCCCGCGTGGCGCCGGACCGGGCATCGGCGCCAAAACAAGAATGTGCCCTGAATACGCCAGTCGAAGGAACGCGATACATGGATCTGAGCAAGCTCGCCGCGGGCAAGAATGTGCCCTGGGACGTGAACGTCGTCATCGAGATCCCGATCGGCGGCCAGCCGGTGAAGTATGAGGTCGACAAGGACTCGGGCGCCGTGTTCGTCGACCGTTTCCTGCACACCGCGATGTTCTATCCCTGCAACTACGGCTTCATCCCGCACACCCTGTCGGGTGACGGCGATCCGGTCGACGTCTGCGTCGTCGGCCAGCACGGCGTCGTCCCGGGGGCGGTCCTGCGCTCGCGTCCCATCGGCGTCCTGTACATGGAGGACGAGGCCGGCGAGGACGAGAAGCTGCTGGCCGTTCCGGTCGACAAGCTGCACCCGTTCTACACCGACGTGAAGAACTACACCGACCTGCCGGCCATCGTGACCGAGCAGATCGCCCACTTCTTCGAGCACTACAAGGATCTCGAAAAGAACAAGTGGGTGAAGGTCCGCGGCTGGGGCAACGCCGAAGAGGCCGCCAAGAAGATCGAGGAAGGCCTCGCCCGCGCCCTGGAAGCCAACAAGGGCAGCCCGGGTCCGGTGGTCTGAAGTCCGTGATCTGACCCTTGCGGCCTCAACCCTGTCTGCTTGGGGCCACACGGTCGGGCATGCATCTCCCCGCCTCCGGCATGTCCGCCGGCTGCGCGGGGAGATAGCCCAGCCCTTCAAGGGTCCGGCGCACCGCCAGATCCAGCGGGGTGTGCGGCTCCTCGCCCAGAAAAGCCAGCAGGCGGCGGTTGTCCAGCCGCACCGGCCGTTGCCACAGATAACGCATCTCGCCGATCTCGCGGAGCAGCGGCACCGCCAGACCGCCCAGCCGAACCGCCCACCACGGCATCCGCCGCACCGGCAGCCCCGGATCGCCGAGCGCGCGGGCGATGGCCGCGACCATCCCGCCGCCATCGGCATCCCAATGGCCCTCCATGTGGAACATCGCGTCTTCGCCCAGTTCCGCCTCGCGGTCGAGCAGGCGCATCGCCGTTTCGGCCACATCGGGCAGATAGGCCCATTGATGGCCAACTCCCGCCCGCCCCGGCTGGTTGATCCGGGTCGGCGGCTTGCCGGGCGTCAACAGCCCCTGGCTGAACCAGCTGCCACCGGGACGCGGACCGAAGAAGTCGCCGCAGCGCAGGATCAGCAGCGTCGCCCCCTGATCGACCGCGCGATGCAGGCGGCGTTCCATCTCCACCCGGATGGCGCCCTTGCGGGTCGTCGGGTTCTGCGCCGCCGTTTCCGGGATCAGCGGGAAGGCGTCGGGGCCGAAATTGTAGACGGTGCCGGGCAGCAGGATGCGGGCATGGTTGGCACGGGCGGCGGCGATGCTGTTGTCGAGCATGGGGAGAACCAACCGGTCCCAATCGCGGTAGCCGGGCGGGTTCACCGCATGGACGATCAGCGCCGCCCCTTCGGCCGCCATCCTCACATCGGCGGCGTTCATCGCGTCACCGACAATCCAGTCGATGCCGTCCGAACGCGGAGTCTCCGCCGGCTGGCGACGCAGGCCGCGCACCGTCCAGCCGCGTGCCGCCAGCGCCCGCGCCAGCTCGCCGCCGACCCCGCCGGTCGCCCCCAGGACAAGAGCCGCCCTGCCTGCGCCGGTCGCCCGCCCCGCCATCGCAACCCCCATCTTTGCCTCCATCATTCCCGCGATCCATGATGAGGGAAGGATGGGCCGCGACCCGGATGAACGGAATTGTCGAACTGCGGCGAGTGGCTATACTGAAATCGATGAACCCACCGCCACCGCCCAGCTGGGATCTCTACCGCAGTTTTCTGGCCGTGATCCGTGAAGGATCGCTGTCGGGGGCGGCACCCAGCCTCGGGTTGACGCAACCGACGCTGGCCCGCCACTTCGCCGCATTGGAGGAGGCGGTCGGCGGCTCCCTGTTCATCCGCTCGCCGCGCGGGCTCGACCCCACCGACGCCGCGCTCTCCCTGAAACCGCAGGCGGAGGCGTTGGAGACGGTGGCGGCCAGCCTGTGGCGCACGGCGTCAGGCTGGGGGGAGGAGGTGCGCGGCACCGTGCGGATCACCGCCAGCGAGGTGGTCGGCGCCCGCATCCTGCCGGCGATCCTGGCCGGGCTGCGGCAACGTCATCCGGCGCTGGAGGTCGAGCTGGCGCTGTCAAACAATGTCGACAACCTGCTGCGACGTGATGCCGATGTCGCCGTGCGCATGGTGGAACCGGACCAGCAGGCGTTGCTGGTGCGGCGGATCGGCACCATCGCGCTCGGCATGTATGCCCACCGCGATTACCTCGACCGCCAGGGCGTGCCGCACTGTCCGGACGACCTCGCCCGCCACAGCCTGATCGGCTTCGACCGCGAGACGCCCGACATCCGCGCCATGCTGCGGCGGGCACCGGCCATCGCCCTGCCCCGCTTCGCCCTGCGCTCCGACAGCCATCTGGCCCAGCTGTCGGCCATCGAGGCGGGGTTCGGCATCGGCATCTGCCAGGTCCCGCTGGCGCGGCGGAACCCCGACCTCCGGCGGGTGCTGGCCGACGCCTTCGACATGCCGATGGGCATGTGGGTCGTCATGCACGAGGATCTGCGCTCCACCCCCCGCTGCCGCGCCGTCTTCGACGGGCTGGCGGCGGGGCTGAGGGACCATGTGTCAGCGGATCCTGTGACGTAGCGTCAACTGGTCCAGCCCATCCGACGTTCTATGCCATCGGCGGCTTCCTTCAGGATTTCGGCGCTGCGGCGGAGCGCCGTTTCCTCCGCCGCCGACAGGTTGGGCAGAACGGTATCCACCGCGCCGCCGGCACCGATGACGCGCGGCAGCGACAGCACCAGCTGCGGCACGCCGCAGACCTCATCGGTCAGCATGGCGCAGGTCGCCACCAGCCGTTCGTCGGCACCGATGGCCGCCACCAGCCGGGCCAGCCCGCCGCCGATGCCGAAAGCGGTGTGGCCCTTGCCGTTGATGATGCGGTAGGCGGCACGGCGCACCCCCTCGTCGATGGCGGCGCGGTCTTCCGCCGTCAGGCTGCGGCGGAGCTGGGCGGCCGCCTGCTCCACCGGCAGGCCGGCGACGGTGGCGCTCGACCACAGCAGCACCTCCGAGTCGCCATGCTCGCCGACGACATGGGCATGGACGGAGCGCGGCGTCACCGCCAGCTGTTCCGCCAGCAGGGCGCGGAATCGCGCGGTGTCGAGCACGGTGCCGGAGCCGATGACCCGGTTGCGCGGCAATCCGCTGATGCGGGTGGCGATCTGTGTCATCACGTCCACCGGGTTGCTGGCGACCAGCAGGACGGCGTCGGGGGCGGCCTTCAGCACCTCCGGGATGATGGCGCCGAACACTTTGGCATTGCGTTCCAGCAGGTCCAGCCGGGTTTCACCGGGCTTCTGGGCGACGCCGGCCGACAGCACGACCACCCCCGCCCCCTCCAGCGCGGCATAGGAGCCGGCGCGGACGGTGACCGCATGGGTGAAGGGCACGGCATGGGCGATGTCCTGGGCCTGGGCCTGGGCCAGTGCCTCGTTCATGTCGACCAGGACGACCTCGCTCGCCGCCCCGGTGGTGACCATGGCGAAGGCGGCGGTGCTGCCGACAAACCCCGCCCCAACGATTCCGACCTTCATGCAGTCCTCCCCGAACCCGTTTCGCGGCGAATTGTGCTGGATCAATGATGGAAATAAAAGAACTCAAATAATGGCCGGGAGTGTCCCGAACTCGCCTCGCTCTCGCCTGTCAGCCAGTGTTCTCAATCAGTGGTTTTCCAACCAGTGGTTTTCCAGCCAAACAGGCAGAATTCTCTAGAATTTTAAGGATTGACCGATCATGTCCACTGGAATGGCAAACAATACCGGTTCCCGCGCCACGGATGGTGCATCGCTCCTTACCACACTGATCGGCCCGGCGGTTCTGCCCGACCGCTTCTCGCCGGCACTGCCGATGAACATGGTGCGCATCCTGCTGGGCCTGTTCTATGCCCCGCATGTCTACCAGAAACTGAGCGGCATCGACGCCTCGCTGGGTTTCTTCGCCAAGGCCGGGCTGGAGCCGGCGCCGCTGTTCCTCGGCCTCGCCATCATCTGCGAAGCCGTGGCCCTGGTGACGCTGGTCAGCGGCCTCTTCACCCGCTGGACGGCCCTGCTGTCGGCCGGCTGCATGGTCGTGGCCGCCTACGCCATGTTCGCCACCAAGGGCGTCAACTGGTACTGGGCCAAGGGCGGGGTGGAGTATCTGGTGCTGTGGGGACTGCTGTCCCTGGCGGTGTCGGCCGACGCCTGGCGCCGGACCTGGCGGTAGGGACAGCGAGGCGCAGCGACAGGTTCCGCGGTCCCGCCGGGTCCAGCGCGACGAAACGCCTCTTGCCCAATGGTCATACCAGCCCTTAATGTTGCGCCGCAGCAAATGGCGGGGATGAAAGTCCGGGCTTGCGCTGTTCGTCATCAAAACCGTCGGTAGCCCGTGGCACACTGGAGCCGGCGCCTCTTCCCAGCACCGGATCCGGTCATGACCGTTCGCAACCTCGACAAGCTGTTCAAGCCCGCCTCGATCGCCCTGATCGGTGCCAGCCGCAAGCCCGGCACGGTGGGCGCGGTGGTGGCCCGCAACCTGTTCCAGGCCGGCTTCGACGGGCCGGTGATGCCGGTCAACCCGACGGAACGCGCGGTGGAAGGGGTGCTGACCTACAAGACGGTGGACAGCCTGCCGATCACGCCGGACCTGGGCGTCATCTGCACCGCGCCCGACACGGTGGCGGCGACCATCGACGCGCTGGGCAAGCGCGGGACCAAGGCCGCCATCGTCATGACCAAGGGCATGACTGCCGACCAGACCCAGGCGATGCTGGACACCGCCAAGCCCTATCTGATGCGGGTGCTGGGGCCGAACAGCCTGGGCGCCATGGTGCCCGGCCGCGGCATGAACGCCAGCTTCGCGCCGGTGGCGCCGCGCAAGGGCGACGTCGCGCTGGTGGCGCAAAGCTCGATGGTGCTGACCTCCGTCGCCGATTGGGCGACGTCGCGCGGGATCGGCTTCTCGCATCTGGTGTCGCTGGGCGACCGCGGCGACGTCGATTTCGGCGATCTGCTGGACTATCTGGCCTCCGACGTCACCGTGCGCGCCATCCTGCTCTATATCGAGAGCATCACCCACGCCCGCAAATTCATGTCGGCCGCCCGCACCGCCTCGCGCCAGAAGCCGGTGATCGTCATCAAGGCCGGCCGGTCGGACGAGGCGCAGGAGGCCGCGGCGAGCCACACCGGGGCGCTGGCAGTGTCGGACGCCGTTTACGATGCGGTGTTCCGCCGCGCCGGCGTGCTGCGGGTGAACGATCTGGCCGAGCTGTTCGACGCCGCCGGCACGCTGGGCACCGGGGTGCCGATCACCGGAGACCGGCTGGCGATCCTGACCAACGGCGGCGGCATGGGGGTGATGGCCACCGACAAGCTGATCCAGGCCGGCGGCCGGCTCGCCGCCCTGGCGCCGGAGACGCAGGAGGCGCTGGCAGGGTCGCTGGGCACGCAACCGGGCGGGGCGCCCTTCCGCAACCCGCTGCGCATCGGCGCCGACGCCACGCCGAAGCGCTATGCCGAGGCGCTGAACGCGCTGATGCAGGACAACGCCAACGATGCGGTGCTGGTCCTGCACTGCCCGTCCGCCCTGACCGACAGCGAGGCCATCGCCCGGGCGGTGGCGGAAACGGTGCAGGCCAACAAGGCGCGCCGCCATCCGGTGCTGACCAGCTGGATCGGCGACCAGTCGGCGGTTGAGGCGCGCAAGCTGTTCGCCGACAGCCGCATCCCGACCTACAACGGCCCGTCCGACGCGGTGCGCGCCTTCATGCATCTGGTGCGCTACCGCCGCAGCCAGGAACTGCTGATGGAAACCCCGCCGTCGGTGGCGGAGGATTTCCAGCCCGACGAGATCGCCGTCAAGAAGGTGATCTCCCGCGCCATGGCCGAGAAGCGCGAGTGGCTGAGCGAGTATGAGGCCAAGCGCGTGCTGGCCGCCTACGGCATCCCGGTGGTCGACACCCGCGTCGCCCAGACGCCGGAGGAGGCCGCCGCCGCCGCCCGCGTCATCGGCGGCCCGATCGCGCTGAAGATCCTGTCGCACGACATCACCCACAAATCCGACGTCGGCGGCGTCGCGCTGGGCCTGACCAGCCCGGAGGACGTGAAGGCGGAAGCCGAGGCGATGCTGGCCCGCGTCGCCGAGCTGGCGCCCGAGGCGCGGATCGAAGGCTTCACCGTGCAGGAGATGGCCGTCCGCCCCGACGCCTATGAGCTGATCGTCGGCATGACCGAGAACGAGATGTTCGGCCCGGTCCTGCTGTTCGGCGAGGGCGGCATCGGTGTCGAGGTGGTGGAGGATTACGCGCTGGCCCTGCCGCCGCTGAACATGAAGCTGGCGGCCGAGCAGATGAGCCGCACCCGCATCCACCGTCAGCTCCAGGGCTTCCGCTCCCGCGCGGCGGTCGATCTGGACGCGGTGGCGCTGACGCTGAACAAGGTCAGCCAGCTGGTGGTCGACTTCCCCGAGATCGCGGAACTGGACATCAACCCGCTGCTGGCCGATGCCGACGGGGTGATGGCGCTGGACGCCCGCATCAAGGTCGGGGTGCCGGCACTGGCCGGGGCGGCACGGCTGGCGATCCGCCCCTATCCCAAGTCGCTGGAAGACCGCATCACCATCAAGGATGGCCGCCAGTTCCTCGTCCGCCCGATCCTGCCGGAGGACGAGCCGCTGGTTCATCATCTGGTGGAGAACCAGACGGCGGAAGACCTGCGCCTGCGCTTCTTCGCCCCGCTGAAGCGGCTGTCGCATCAGGCGGCGGCCCGGCTGACCCAGATCGACTATGACCGCGAGATGGGGCTGATCGCCGTCGGCCCCGACCCGCAGACCGGCGACACCATCATGTATGGCGTGGTGCGCATCACCGCCGACCCCGACAACCGCCGCGCCGAATATGCGGTGATGGTGCGGTCCGACATGAAGGGCCAGGGGCTGGGCTATATCCTGATGAACAAGATCCTCGACTATGCCCGTTCGCGCGGCATCAAGGAGGTCTATGGCGAGGTTCTGCGCGAGAACACCAACATGCTGAACATGTGCCGCGCCCTGGGTTTCGTCCGCAAGGAGAACCTGGACGAGCCCGGCGTGGTCGAGGTCCGCATCGAGTTGGGCGGCGGACTGGCGGTGTAAGACTCTTATACCGGCGGTTGACTACAGGTCTGGATGAGGCAATATCAGGCTTGGCGGGCAGGGGCCTTCATCCCCCTGCCCGCCGGCCCGATCCTTACCGGAAGAGGTCAAGCAGCCGCTTGACGATCTCCAGCACGAGGATCAGGAGCTTGAGGATTTGCATCATCCTCTTCACTCCTCGTAAGCGGCGGGGATGGCGGCCAGTCCGCCATCCCGTCCGTGCCGACACTGTGGCGCACGCATAGGTATTGCGGAAGCGCTTTTGCTCGCAAAATCAGAATTTTGAACGACTGCGGCCTGCCGTCGCGGTTGTCGCCGTTACGCCGGCCCCAGCACCACCTTCACGTCGGCCGGCTGGCCGAAGAAGGGGGCCGAGGTGATCAGCAGGCGGCAGCCGGCCGCGGCATAGGCGGCGGCGTTCGCCTCGGTTACGCCGCCGGCCGGGGCCACCACCGGCGGCGGCGTCAGGTGCCTTGTCGCCTCGATCACCGCGCGGGCGGCGTCGGGCGGCAGCTTTTCCAGCTGGATCACGTCGGCGCCGGCACGGGCGAAGGCCACCGCCTCCTCCACCGATCCGACCTCGACCACGATCTTCTTTTCCGGGGCCTTGCGGCGCAACTCCGCGATCCAGGTCTCCGGAGAGTCGCTCAGGAAGGCGCGGTGTTCGGCGAAGACCAACAGCGTTTCCGACAGGCCCAGCCGGTGCATCGCCGCCCCGCCCGCCTGCACCGCCTTGACGCTGAGATCCTTGGATCCTGGAAAGTTCTTGCGGGTGCAGGCGACGGTGACACCGGGCGCGGCCTCGACGATGCGGCGGGCGCGGGTGGCGATGCCCGAGGCGTATTCGACCAGCGTCTGCGCCACCTTCCAGGCCCGGTGCAGTGATCCGGCCGGGCCGTCCGCCTCCAGGAAGACCGCGCCGGCATCGACGGCGGTGCCGCTGGGCTCGACGCGCAGGATGCGGCCGCCGGCCTTCTCCACCAGCCGCGCCGCCTCCTCCGTCCCGGCCAGCACCATGGCGCCGCGGGCGGCGAAGCTCATCCGCGCCGGACGGACGGCGATGCCGAGCGAGTTCGTGGTCAGGTCGCCGTAGGGAACATCCTGCGCCAGAAGCGCGTCGAGGGCGGCGTCGGGCAGGATGGTCGTCATCGGCGGAAATTCCTTCCCTTAGAGCCAGCCGCGCCGGCGGAAGTACCAGAGGGGGACCACCGCCGACAGCACCATCAGCAGGATGGCCATGGGATAGCCGAACTCCCAGTCGAGTTCCGGCATATGCTTGAAATTCATGCCATAGGCCGACGCGATCAGCGTCGGCGGCATCAGCGCCACCGAGACGACCGAGAAGATCTTGATGATGGCGTTCTGTTCGATGTTGATCAGGCCCAGCGTGGCGTCGAGCAGGAAATTCGCCTCGTGCGCCAGGAAGCCGGCATGTTCGGTCAGGGACCGCAAGTCGCGCGTCATCGTCTTCAGCGCGGTCTTCTGGTCCTTGTTCAGCCGCCCGCCGCTGACCGAGGTCATGAACACCACCAGCCGGTCGAGGCCGGCGAGGCTGTCGCGCACCTTGTGGGTCAGGTCGCCGGCCCGGCCGATGCCGCGCAGCACGTCCTGCAGCTCGTCCGGCTTCTTGGCCGCCTTGCCGAAGCCGCCGCCATCCAGCGAATCGTCGAAGACGCGGGCCGACAGCTCGTCGATGCGGCCGCCGACCAGCTCCAGCACGTCGGCGACCCGGTCGATCACCGCATCCAGCAGGCCGAACAGCGCGCTGTCCCCGGTCGCCAGCAGTTCCGGCTGGCGGACGCAGCGGGCGGCGAAGGTGATGACCGGCAGCGGTTCGGTGTAGCGCAGCGTGATCAGGTGGCGCGGGGTCAGGACGAAGGTCAGCTCGCCCTGTTCCGGATGGGGCGAGGTGGCGCGCGAGATGATGGGAGAGGTCATGTAGATCCCCTCCCCCTCGACATAGAGCTGGCTGGAGGCCTCGATCTCCTTCATCTCCTCGCGCGTCGGCAGGTCGCAGCCGGTCAGCGCGCCGACATGGGCGCGCTCCGCTTCGGTCGGACGCAGAAGGTCGATCCAGACCGCGCCGCCCGGCAACTCCTCGCCGAGTTCCAGCGGCTGGCGCACCACCCGCCCGTCTTCGGCACGGGCATGGACGGTGATCAAAGGGCAGCCTCTTCCGGCACCGGCGCGCCGGCAGCGCGGCAGGCGGCGGCCAGCGTGTTCAGCATCAGGCAGGCGATGGTCATCGGACCGACGCCGCCGGGCACCGGCGTGATGGCGCCGGCAACCTTCACCGCCTCGTCGAAGGCGACGTCGCCGACCAGACGGGTCTTGCCGGGTTCGGCCGCGGCGACACGGTTGATGCCGACGTCGATCACCGTGGCGCCCGGCTTGATCCAGTCGCCGCGCACCATCTCCGGCCGGCCGACCGCCGCCACCAGGATGTCGGCACGGCGGCATTCCTCCGGCAGATCCGCCGTGCGGGAATGGGCCATGGTGACCGTGCAGTCGGCCTGCAGCAGGAGCTGGGCCATCGGCTTGCCGACGATGTTGGAGCGGCCGAGCACCAGGGCGCGCTTGCCCTTCAGGTCGCGGCCCAGCGTGTCGCGGATCAGCAGCAGGCTGCCCAGCGGGGTGCAGGGCACGATGGCGCCCGGCTGGCCGGTGGCGAGCAGGCCGGCATTGACGACGTGGAAGCCGTCGGCGTCCTTTTCCGGGACGATGCGGGCCAGAACCTTCTGGCTGTCGATGTGCCTGGGCAGCGGCAGCTGGACCAGGATGCCATGCACGGCCGGATCGGCGTTCAGCCGGTCGATCAGGGCCAGCAGGTCGGCTTCGGCCATGTCGGCCGGCTCATGATGGTCGAAGCTGTTCATGCCCAGCTCGACCAGCGCCCGCTCCTTGGAGCGGACATAGACCTGGCTGGCCGGATCCTCGCCCACCAGCACGACGGCCAGACCGGGGGTGACGCCATGGCTGGCCTTCAGCGCCGCCACACCGTCCGCCACCCGCGCACGCAGGCCGGCCGCAAAGGCCTTGCCGTCGATGATCTTCGCGTCCGCCATGCTATTCTCCACCCTCGCTGCCCACATCGTCGATCAGGGGCGACAACCGCGCCAGCAAAGACGCCGGGTCGCCCGCCACATGCAAAATCTTGTTCCGGTCGGTGGCGCCGGCCACCACCGTCAGGCTGGTCTTGGGCAGTTTCCATGCCTTCGACAACAGTTTTATGACGGCTTCGTTGGCTTTGCCGTTTTCCGGCACCGCCGTGACCGCCAGTTTCAACACCCGCCGTCCCTCTGCGGTGTCCGCAATGCCGGTGACCGCGTTGCGCGACGCCTTGGGCGTCACCCGCAGCGCGACGCGCAGGCCGTCGGCCACCGCCTCAAGGGGGGAGGTGGACGCCACGGTCAGAAGCGCGGCCAGTATTGCGCCATCAGGTTCTGGATGAAGGAGATCGCCAGCAGCACGACGATCGGCGACAGGTCCAGCCCACCCATGTTGGGCAGGACGCGGCGGATCGGGCGCAGCACCGGCTCGGTGATGCGGTACAGGAAATCGCCGATCAGATAGACCGCGCGGTTGCGCGTGTTCACAACGTTGAAGGCGACCAGCCAGCTGAGAATCGCCGACAGGATCAGGACCCAGAAGAACAGGTCGAGGACGGTGTTGATGAGCAGATACAATGCGATCATGCCGGGCCAGCTCCAGTGCGGTTTTTGCGACGGCCGCGCGCAGCGCACTGCGCAACGGGCGCCAGCCTTTTCCGGGCACCCTAAGCATAAGCACGGAGACCTGTCCAGTACGGCGGCCTGCCGATCTGCCGGGCGGCCTGCGGCGGATGGGCCGTCCTATGCCCCCACCCCATCCTAGCCATTGCACGCACACTTCATTTTTTCTGAATCAAGCGCTTGACAGCACCCCCCGTGATGGACAATATCCGCGCCACGCCGGGGCGACGAAGACGCAACGGTGTGAGTGTGGGGCCGTAGCTCAGCTGGGAGAGCGACGCGTTCGCAATGCGTAGGTCGGGAGTTCGATCCTCCTCGGCTCCACCATTTCCCCCTTCCAAGGAAGGGTGGGACAACTCAGAAGACGGTCAGCGGGCGTTGCCGGGAACGGCATCTGGCCCGCTTTTTCATTTTGGGCCTTCGCAGCCAGCAGACGTTGCCGACGGACCTGATAGCCCGCCGGCGGTTCCGCTGGCATTGCTAGTCGAAGAAATCCTCATCAACCCTCTTAATATGCATGGTTTCCTCGATCCTGCACCCAACGCCATGGCGGATCATCAGTTTGGCGAGTTGGATGCCATCGATCAGCACCATGCGGGTGCCGAGCCGGTCTGCCGTTTCCCGAGCTGACGCGGTAAAGGCGGAAGTGGTGACGAACAGTCCCTTGTTTGCCTTGAACAGGTTCAGGCTGCCGAAGAAGTCTCGAATCGCCCCGGCTCCGACTGTGTTGCCGTTAGCGTACCTCTTTGCCTGGACATAGATGCGATCCAGCCCTAGCGGGTCCTGATCGATGATTCCATCGACCCCATCATCGCCTGACTTGCCGACCAGAGCCTTGTCGAGATCCGTCACAGACCCGCCGTAGCCCATGGTGATCAGCAAGCGGACGACCGTTTTTTCAAAGAATGCAGGCGTTCCAGTGCGAACACGCTGAAGGATTTCCTCTGCCAAGGATGCTTCGATGCGCAAATATGCCTGCCGCATAACCTCATCGGGAGTTAGCGGACTCTCGGTGACCGGCAGCACGACCTCAGCAACGTCCGCAGTGTCAGTCATCTCGGCCTCACCATCCCGGAAGCCTTTGAAGCTCGGAAACTGCTCAAGAAATCGAATGGTGATCCGATCCGGCGGCGCCTTCAACACATCCCGCCCCACCGGTGTGATGCGGAAATGAGCCCGTCGCGTCAATTCCACGAGCCCGGCTTTGCTAAGATAGCTCTTCGCCCAGTGGACCCGGTTGGCAAAGGTCGTCTGCCGCCCGGAAGGCAGAAGGTGGGCCCGCTCCTCCTCAGTTAGCGTGAACGTGTCCGCAAGCTGGTCCACCACATCGCCGACGCGGATCTCGCCGCCGTCGGCGGCGGTTTTCAACACAGGCAGCATCAGGGTTTGAAAATCAGGA
This sequence comes from Azospirillum sp. B506, assembly GCF_000333595.1. Lineage (GTDB taxonomy): Bacteria > Pseudomonadota > Alphaproteobacteria > Azospirillales > Azospirillaceae > Azospirillum. The sequence continues at coordinate 8,204 of NZ_BADK01000923.1, read as the reverse complement.
ATAGCCATTACAATCCTAGGATCGCCTCAAAAGTGCACAACGATCAGGTCAACATACCAGATCGTGTGCGCTCTGTCTGAAGCAATCCCCGGTGTAGGCGTAATCACCCGTTCTCCGCCAGCACCGCCCCCGCGAGATAGAGCGAGCCGCAGATCAGCACGCGCGCCGGACCGGGCCGGCCGGCCACCAGATCGGCCAGGGCGGCGTCCACGCCGTCGGCGGCAGCGTGGTCGCGGATGCCGCAGAGCTTGGCCGTCTCGCAGGATTCCTCCGCGGTGAAGCTGGCTTCCTCGCCGGGGATCGCCACCGCGCGCAGCGAATGGGTGAAGGGGGCGAGGGGGCCGAGGAACTCGAACGGGTCCTTGCTGGACAGCATGCCGTAGATCAGCAGCAGCGGCAGGGCCGGGTTGCCGTCCGATTGGCCGCGCGACCAGTCAACCGCCTGACGGGCCAGAACCTCGCCCGCCGAATCGTTGTGGCCGCCGTCCAGCCACAGTTCCCACCCCGCCGGCAGGCTCTCGGCCAGCGGACCGCGGGTCAGCCGTTGCAGGCGGGCCGGCCATTCGACGGTGGCAAGGCCGCGGCGCACCGCCTCGTCGTCCACCGCCAGCGGCAGATGGTCGAGGCAGGCGATGGCGACGCCGGCATTGGTGATCTGGTGGGCGCCGGCCAGTCCGGGCATCGGCAGGTCGAGCCTGCGCCTGGCGCTCTCGAAGCGGAAGCCGTTCGGCAGCCCCTCCACCGACCAGCTCTGGATCGGGGCGGCGATGGCGTTGGCGCGCAGGGTCAAGGCCTTCAGCGCGTCGGCCTCCGGCTGCGGGGCGAGAACCACGGGGACGCCGGGCTTGAAGATGCCGGCCTTCTCGCTGGCGATCTCCAGCAGCGACTCCCCCAGGAACTGGCGGTGGTCGTAGGAGATGCGGGTGATCGCCGTCACCGCCGGCCTGTCCACCACATTGGTGGCGTCCAGCCGGCCGCCCAGCCCGGTTTCCAGCAGGACCACGTCGGCCGGCACGCGGGAGAAGGCGAGGAAGGCGGCGAACGTCGTCACCTCGAAGAAGGTGATCGGGTTGCCGGCGTTGGCGACCTCGCACTCCTCCAGCAGGGCGGCCAGATGCTCGTCGTCGATCAGCCGCCCACCTGGATGCCCGCCCAGCCGGATGCGCTCATGGAAGCGGACGAGATGCGGCGAGGTGTAGACATGGACACGGTGGCCGGCCGCTTCCAGCATCGCGCGCAGGAAGGCGACCGTCGATCCCTTGCCGTTGGTCCCGGCGACATGGATCACCGGCGGCAGCTTGCGCTCCGGATGGTCCAGCGCCGCCAGAAGGCGGTGCATCCGGTCCAGAGACAGGTCGATGACCTTGGGGTGAAGCCCCTTCAACCGATCCAGCACCGGGTCGGAACGGGTCGCAGCCGGCCTGGCGGGAGGAGTGGCCGGCAAACGGGGGGCATCGGTCATGATCGTCTCTGGTCAGGGAATCGCAGGGTGCCGTCGGTCAGTCGTCGCCGGCCTGGACCGCGGTCTGTTGGGAGGAAGCCGGCTGGGCCGCAGTCGCCTGCGTCGCCGTCGGTGCGCCCGCTTGGGGCGTGCCTGCCGGGGGAGTGCCCGGCTGGGGCAGTTGGAGCGGCTCGCCGTCGGCCGGTTGAGCGGCGGTCAGGTCGAGATCCTCGACCACCGCGTCGATGCGCGGCGTCATCAGCAGGCCGATGGTGCGGACCAGCGTCGGGCGCAGGTCGCGGCGGTGGACGACCATGTCGACCATGCCGTGTTCCAGCAGATATTCGGAACGCTGGAAGCCTTCCGGCAGGGTCTCGCGGATCGTGCTTTCGATCACGCGGGCACCGGCGAAGCCGATCTGCGCGCCCTTTTCGGCGATGTGGATGTCGCCCAGCATGGCGAAGCTGGCGGTGACGCCGCCGGTGGTCGGGTCGGTCAGCACGACGATGTAGGGCAGGCCGGCTTCCTTGACCATCTCCACCGCGATGGTGGTGCGCGGCATCTGCATCAGCGACAGGATGCCTTCCTGCATGCGGGCACCGCCCGAGGCCGGAACGACGATCAGCGGGGCGTTCTTCGCCACCGCCAGACGGGCGGCGGTCAGTAGCCCTTCGCCGACGGCGATGCCCATCGACCCGCCCATGAAGCCGAAGTCGAAGGCGGCGACCACGGCGGCATGCCCGCCGATGCGGCCCTCGCCGACGACGATGGCGTCGGTGCGGCCGGTCTTGGTCTGCGCTTCCTTCAGCCGGTCGGTGTAGCGCTTCTGATCGCGGAACTTCAGCGGATCGGCGACCGACTTCGGCAGCTCGACAGCCTCATAGGCGCCGTCGTCGAACATCGACTCCAGCCGCTTGACCGGGTCGAGCCGCATGTGGAAGCCGCAATGCTGGCAGACGTGCAGGTTCTCTTCCAGCTCGCGGTGGAACAACATCGACTCGCAGCTCGGGCACTTGTGCCAGAGGTTGTCGGGCACTTCCTTGCGGGCATAGAGCGCGCGGATCTTGGGACGGACGTAGTTGGTAAGCCAGTTCATGGAACGCCTTTCAACGACATGGCGGTATGCCGAAGCCCGGCGCCGGCCGGACATCGGGTCCGTGCCGCACCGGGCTCTTCAGCCGTTCGTCGCCATGAGCGATCGTGTTGCAGGTGTCGTAAAGCGGTTTGCCGTCGTTGTAAACCGTCCGTCCCTCAGCCCCGCGCCGCGCGCACGCCCTTGGCCAGTTCGCCGACGAAGCCCAGAACGTCCTCGACCGTGCCCGGCCTGACCGTACCCGACCCGTCGATCCCATCGGCCAGACGGGTGACGATGGCGGAGCCGACCACGGCGGCGTCGGCGACGCGGGCGACCTCGGCGGCCTGGTCCGGCGTCTTGATGCCGAAGCCGACGGCGACCGGCAGGTCGGTGTGGCGCTTCAGCCGGGCGACCGCCGCGTCGATGGCGGTGTTGGACGCGCTGGCGGTGCCGGTGATGCCGGCGATCGACACGTAATAGACGAAGCCCGAGGTGTTGCGCATCACCATCGGCATGCGCGCCTCGTCGGTGGTCGGCGTCGTCAGGCGGACGAAGCTGACGCCCGCCTTCAGCGCCGGGATGCACAGCTCCTCGTCCTCTTCCGGCGGCAGGTCGACGACGATCAGCCCGTCGACCCCGGCCTCGCGCGCGGCGGCCAGGAAGGGCTCCACCCCATAGGCATGGATCGGGTTGAAATAGCCCATCAGGATGATCGGGGTGTCGGCGTCCTGCCGGCGGAAGACGCGGACCATCTCCAGCGTCCTGCGCACCGTCATGCCGGCCTTCAGCGCGCGCAGCGAGGACGCCTGGATCGCCGGGCCGTCGGCCATCGGGTCGGTGAAGGGCATGCCCAGCTCGATCAGGTCGGCGCCGGCGGCCGGCAGGCCGTTCAGCACCGCCTGCGACACGGCGGGATCGGGGTCGCCGGCGGTGATGAAGGTGACCAGACCGGCGCGGCGCTGCGCCTTCAGCGCGGCAAAACGGCGGGCGATGCGGCCATCGGCCAAGATGTCGGCACTCACAGTTCCACTCCCAGATGCTTGGCGACGGAGAAGATGTCCTTGTCGCCGCGGCCCGACAGGCACAGCACCATCAGGTGGTCCTTGGGCAGTTTCGGTGCGCGCTTGATCACCTCGGCAAGGCCGTGGGCGGATTCCAGCGCCGGGATGATGCCCTCGGTGCGGGCGCAGAGCTGGAAGGCGTCCAGCGCCTCCCGGTCGGTGGCATAGGCATACTCGACGCGGCCGACATCGTGCAGCCAGCTGTGCTCCGGCCCGATGCCGGGATAGTCGAGGCCGGCGGAGATCGAGTGGCCTTCGAGGATCTGGCCGTCCTCGTCCTGCAGCAGATAGGTGCGGTTGCCGTGCAGCACGCCCGGACGGCCGCCGTTGATCGAGGCGGCATGGTCGAGCGGCCCCTTCTCGATGCCGCGGCCGGCGGCCTCGACGCCGACCATCTGCACCGACGGATCGTCGAGGAAGGGATGGAACAGGCCGATGGCGTTGGACCCGCCGCCGACGCAGGCGACCAGGCTGTCGGGCAAGCGGCCTTCCAGCTCCTGCATCTGGCTGCGCACCTCGTCGCCGATCACCGACTGGAAGTCGCGGACCATGGCGGGATAGGGGTGCGGCCCGGCGGCGGTGCCGATGATGTAGAAGGTGTCGGCGACGTTGGTGACCCAGTCGCGCAGCGCCTCGTTCATCGCGTCCTTCAGCGTGCCGCTGCCCGAGGTCACGGCGCGGACCTCCGCCCCCAGCAGCTTCATGCGGAAGACGTTGGGCTGCTGGCGGGCGATGTCGGTCTCGCCCATGTAGATGACGCAGGGCATGTCGTAGAGCGCGCACACGGTCGCGGTCGCCACGCCATGCTGGCCGGCGCCCGTCTCGGCGATGATGCGGGTCTTGCCCATGCGCCGGGCCAGCAGGATCTGGCCAATGCAGTTGTTGATCTTGTGCGCGCCGGTGTGGTTCAGCTCCTCGCGCTTGAAGTAGATCTTGGCGCCGCCCAGCTGTTCGGTCAGGCGTTCCGCGTAATAGAGCGGGTTGGGCCGGCCGACATACTGCTTCAGCTGCTGGCGCATCTCCCCTTCGAAGGCGGGATCGGCGCGCGCCTCGCGATAGGCCTTCTCGACCTCCAGGATCAGGGGCATCAGCGTTTCGGCGACGAAGCGGCCGCCAAAGATTCCGAAATGCCCGCGCTCGTCGGGACCGGAGCGGTAGGTGTTCAGTTTGGTCATCGTCTGCGGCACTGCCTGAAGTCGAAGGGAAGCTGGGATCGAAATGGTGGCACCGGGTCCGGACACCGGCCAAGCGCGACACCATACCGGCGGGACGCGCCGATTTGAAGCGCCGGACCGCGGAAATCCGTGATTCCCGCCAGCCGATGGGCTACCGCATACATGGAGCGGGGCTTTGCAGCGGCAAGGCCGCGCCCTTACACTGGCGCCTTCCTCACTGCGGAGCATGGTTGCGATGACCGAGCGGACACCGCCGTCGCTTCTCCCCACGGATCTCCCGCCGCGTCCCCGGCGGATTCTGGTGGTGGAGGACAGTCCGCTGAACCAGATGCTGGTCACCGCCATCCTGGCCCAGGCCGGCCACCGTGCCGACACCGCCGGCAATGGCCTGGAGGCGGTGATGGCGGCGCAGAACGGCGGCTATGACCTGGTCCTGATGGACCTGTCGATGCCGGAGATGGACGGGCTGACCGCCACCCGCCTGCTGCGCGACCTGCCCGGTCCGGCCGGCCGGGTGCCGGTGATCGCCATGACCGCCGACACGGACGCCACCGACCGGGCGCGCTGCCGGGATGCCGGCATGAACGACCATGTCGCCAAGCCGGTGGACCGGGCGGTGCTGCTGGAGACGGTGGAGAAATGGCTGCGCGCGGCGGCATCGCCCGAAGCCTCGGCCGGATTCGGCCCCTGCACCGGAGCGGCGCCGGCTGCGGCGGGCGAGGTGCTGGATTGCGAGGTGCTGGCCCAGCTGGCCCAGGATCTGGATGCGGACCTGCTGGCCGACGTGCTGCGGCAATTCGTTGAGGAGACGCGGGAGCGGGTGGCGCGCATCGCGGCGGAGACCGACCGCGCCGTGCTGACGCGCGAAGCGCACACGCTCAAGAGCACCGCCGGGACTTTTGGCGCCCGCGCCCTGTGCGGCGCCGCCCGTGCCCTGGAAATGGCCTGCCGGGCATCCCTTGCGGGGAGCGGCGGCCCGGAAACGGAAGGGGACGGAGCGGCGGACGCGGTGGAGAGGCTGCGCAGCGAGATTCCCCGGCTGGCCGGGGATGCCATCGCGGCCTACCGCGCCGCCGGCTATCCGGTCTGAGGGGCAGCGTCGGATCAGGGCAGCCCCGTCACTCGACGACGCTGATGTTCACCGCCGAATCCTTGCCATTGGTGCCGCGGGCAACCTCGAACTGGACGCGCTGGCCTTCCGACAGGGCATGCAGGCCCGAGCGCTGGACCGCGGTGATGTGAACGAACACGTCCTTCGAACCGGCTTCCGGCGCGATGAAGCCGTACCCCTTGGTGGTGTTGAACCATTTTACTGTACCGTTGGTCATGAGCCTCCCCCTTAGTCACTGCAAGACTGGTCTTTAGCCAAATGGATAGGTCCGGAATCGCCGGCATCGGCCGCGCCATGAGGTCTGCCGGGCAAGCGGAACCAAGACATTGTGCGGGGAGGCTAGCCGCATGCTGTGGTTGCGGGCAATTCCATCTCACGGCATAGGACCAACGACGGCCAAGTCCGAAGTGGAATTACGACCAAGGCGGCGGTGCTTTGTCGAAGGGTATTAGCCCGTTTCTTGGACAATTCCGCCCGAATGTAGGATTTTCTTGCCGAAAGAAAGGGTTAGGCCGGATCGCGCAGGATTGGAATCGACCCGAAACACACATCGGATCGGCGATAGGGCTACAGCTTTCCTTCGGCCTGCCAGGCCAGGCGCTTGCGGTAGATCGTCGAGGCGCTGATCTGCAGCAGGGCGGCAGCGCGCGGGATGTTGCCGTCGCAGGCGGCGATGGCATCCTCGATGGCGTCCTTCTCCACCTCCCACAGCGGCTTGATGGAGTCCGGGGAGGGCGGTGCCTGCGGGCGCGGGGCCGGCGGGGCACCGGCCGGCATGGCGGCGGAGGCGGCCGGAACCTGCAGCGGCGGCTGCGTGCCGAGCGGCGGCGGCAGCATCTCCGTCGTCACGGTGTCGCCGTCCTGCAGGACGGCGACGATGCGCACGACATTCTGCAGCTGGCGGACATTGCCCGGCCAATGATAGTGGCGCAGGACCTGTTCGGCCTCGGGCGAGAAGCGGGTGAAGCCCTTCTTCTCCTCGCGGGCGAACTCCGCCAGATAATGGCGGGCGATCTCCAGCACATCGTCCTCGCGCTCGCGCAGCGGCGGCAGATGGATGGGGATGACGTGCAGGCGGTAATAGAGATCCTCGCGGAACCGCCCTTCCTCCACCTCGCGCAGGGGGTCGCGGTTGGTGGCGCAGACGATGCGCAGGTCGACCTTCTCCAGCTTCGACCCGCCCACGGGCGTGAAGGTGCCGGTCTGGATGAAGCGCAGCAGCTTGGTCTGCAGGTCGGGCGCCAGTTCGCAGATCTCGTCGAGGAACAGGGTGCCGCCGTCGGCGCGGGCCGCCGCGCCTTCGCGGTCGGACACCGCCCCGGTGAAGCTGCCCTTCATGTGGCCGAAGATCTCGCTTTCCATGAGATCCTTCGGGATGGCGCCGCAGTTGATGGCGATGAAGGGCTTCGACGCCCGTTGGCTCTGGCGGTGGATCGCCTCGGCGCAGACCTCCTTGCCGGTGCCGGATTCGCCGGTGATGAAGACGGTGGCGCGCGAGGAGGCGGCGCTGTCGACGATGCGGTAGACCGCCTGCATCGTCAGCGACGAGCCGATGAAGCCATGGTAGCGGGCGCGGTTCAGGTCCTTCTCGAAGGTGTCGACCAGCTGGGCCAGCCGCAGCCGCTCCATGGCGTTGCGGACCGTCACCACCAGCCGGTCGGCGGAGAAGGGCTTCACCAGGAAGTCGTAGGCGCCGTAGCGCATCGCCTCCACCGCCGCCTTCACCGAGCCGTGGGCGGTGATGACGATGACGGCGCAGGGCAGCGCCTGGGAGTCGATGCGCTTCAGCACCTCCATCCCGTTCATGTCCGGCAGCTGCAGGTCGAGCAGCACCACCATCGGGGCGCCGCCGTTCAACTGCGCCAGGGCGTCGGCCCCGGTCTCCACCGAGATGACGGCGTGGGATTCCTTTTTCAGGTATTCCGCATAGACACGGGCCAGCGAGGGCGTGTCTTCGATCAGCAGGACGGGGATGGAGCCGGGCGGCATGCTGTGTGCGACACGCGAGGATAGGGACGGGACAGCTCCTATTGTCTAACAGATAATTCTGAAAATCCCACCCCCACGCGCATGTGCGGGAGGCCGACCATATCGAATTCTCCTCAGGTTCGGATCTGTCGCGGCGGCGCCGCTTGCCGGAGGCGGCGCGATGAACTATCAGCAGCGGACATCGGGGCGCCGGAAGAGAGCGCCAGGAAGAGGGGGTCGCCATGGCCGATCACGCCATTCTTGCCGGCAAGCGCATTCTGCTGGTCATCGCCGGCGGCATTGCCGCCTACAAGAGCCTGGATCTGATCCGCCGCCTGCGCGAACGCGGTGCGACGGTGCGCGCGGTGATGAC
>NZ_BADK01000924.1 GCF_000333595.1 Azospirillum sp. B506 | reverse complement strand
GCGGGATCACGGTGTCGTACACCTTCTCCCCGAAGAAGCCGCGGACGTCCGCCGCCACCATGTCCGACAAATTGTTGCGCTTGTCGAACATGGTCAGCACAACACCATGGATGTCCAGGTTCGGGTTGAAGGCGCGCTTCACCCGTTCGATGGTGCGGACAAGGTGGCTGAGACCCTCCAGCGCGTAGAACTCGCACTGCAGGGGGACCATGACGGCATGCGAGGCGACCAGGGCGTTCAGCGTCAGCAGACCCAGTGCCGGCGGGCAGTCGATCAGGACATAATCATATTCCAGCGCGCTGTTGGCGACCGCCTCGCGCAGGCGGAATTCACGGCGCTCGGCGCCGACCAGCTCGATTTCCGCGCCCGACAGATCGACCGACGAGGTGATGATCGACAGGTTCGGCACGGAGGACGGGGTGGCTGCGTCCTCCAGCGACACGTCGTCGAACAGCACGTCATAGATGCCGACGCGACGGTCGGACCGCGGGATGCCGAGACCGGTGGAGGCATTGCCCTGGGGGTCGAGGTCGATGACCAGCACCCGCTTGCCGATGACGGCGAGAGCGGTGGCGAGATTGATCGTCGTCGTGGTCTTGCCCACGCCGCCCTTCTGGTTGGCAATCGCAACCACACGGGCAAGGGGACGGGTGACGGCAGACATGGCAGCCTCTCGGGAGTCCGGTTGGCGGGAAGAGGGCGGGGGAACAGTGTCAGGCACGGTTTTCACGCACGCTCAAGGTGACTCACACGCAGGATGGTTCCGCTCGGATCGGTGCGGCTGTCAAATCGCTCCGCATCCAGTGTCCAACACTGCGTGGTCGCGGTCAATTCATCGTCCAGCGCGGCGCCCTTCAGGAACAGGCATTTGCCGCGCGAGCCGATGAAGGGGTGAGCCCAGGCGAAGAGATCGGTCAGCGGCGCCAGGGCACGGGCGGTAACGACATCGGCCTCGATGCCAGTGACGGTCTCGATCCGCTTGGTGTGAACGGTGACTGGCGCCTGGCAGACCCGCGCGACCTCGCGCAGGAAGGCACATTTGCGCACATCGCTCTCGATCAGATGGACCTGCGGCACACCGAGGATGGCGAGCACCAGACCGGGAAAACCGGCGCCGCTGCCGAGATCGACCAGGACCCGCGTCCCTTCCGGCAGCAGCGGGTGGAGCTGGGAGGAGTCGAGGAAGTGGCGTTTCCATGCTTCCGGCAGAGTGACGGGCCGACCAGA
>NZ_BADK01000925.1 GCF_000333595.1 Azospirillum sp. B506 | reverse complement strand
TTCGCCCGACGATTTCGACCGTTCCGCCGCTGCCGCCCGCGCCGAAGGCCGGCGTCACCTTGTCCAGAATGGGGCGATAGAAAAAGGTCGCGTTTTCCTCGCTCGTGCCATCCGCGGTGGTCGCCGTGACCAGAACCTCCCCGGCTCCGCCCGGTGCCTTCACTTTCAGCATGGTATTCGACAGGAATTTAACGTCATTTACCGGGGTTCCCGAAAAGCTCACTTGAGTGCTTTTTGTGAAATTATGGCCAAGGATGTTGACCTCCGTGCCGCCTGTCGGCGAGCCGAAGGCGGGTGTGATGCTGGTGATCGACGGGATATAGGCGAATTTCGAAAATTTTTCGCTGACCCAGCCATTCCCCAGAACCACTTGAACGTCGACGGCCCCGAGACCCGGAGGCGCGAGGAGGGTGATCGTGTGGTCGTCCACAACGGTGATTTCACGCTGCGGCACGAAATAATTACCGAAATAGACCCCGGAAACCTGCGTGACGAACGTGAATCCAATCCCAACGATCTTGACCGGCGTCCCGCCTTGCGAGGAGCCGAACTTCGGCTCCATGTCGAAGATGGAGGGCGTGTAGGTGAAGCGTGCCGCATTGGTCGTCGGGCTCGTATAGCCGCTTTCGGTGACCATGACGTAAACGATGCCGTTCCCTGCGGGGATGGTGACATCGAGCCCGGTTGGAGTCGAGCTTCGAGACGTGGCGAGATTTTTCCCGAAAGAAACGGTGCTGTTTTCGTCGAAGCCGTATCCGACGATTTTGACGGAATGCTGCCCATTATTGGCACCCGGTGACGGGCCGTATGGCGGTTCCAAAGCCGAGATCGTGGGTCTGTCGCCCACTTTCTGCTGTGGAAATATTCCTTCCATGCAAATAAAGTACTGAAGCTTGAGAACGGGCATGATGTTGCTGTGTGGTTGCCCGGCCTTCATCCGAGCCAAGGCGCCGGAATTGAGAGATACCGCGGTTCCTCCCTGTCGGACCGGGAAATAGGCCCGGTAAGGAGGGGACGGTTCGGCAAAGCCGTTTCCCGTCGGCTCATCAGTTATCGCCTCTTCCTTGACAGCCACGATCGAGTGGGTGTGCAAAGGCATTTCGGACGGCAGGAGAATGACCCCCCTTTCGCCGAGCGGTACGCCGTGAACGGCATTGATGTCGAGGTCTTTCGCATATCCCGCGCCCATTGGCAGAAAGCCTCTGAAATCGGGAACCCGGAAATGACTGGCCCCATAATCATGATTATTGGAATATAAATCACCAATAAGTGCGTAAAGAGGTT
>NZ_BADK01000926.1 GCF_000333595.1 Azospirillum sp. B506 | reverse complement strand
GCGACCGCCGCGGATCTGGAGGCGCATGATGNCCTGGGCTCAACTTCCGTCGCGCGGCTGCGGTCTGGCCATGAAGTCCGGGCGGCCGCCTGGTCGATCGGGAAGTGCCGACCCGAATCCTGGCGAACAATGGCGAGACGGTGCGCCATATGGCCCTTCTCGGACTCGGGCTGGCACGGTTGGCCGACTATCATGTCCGCGACGACCTGCGCGAGGGCCGACTGGTTGCGGTGCTCGATGACGCGCTGGTCGATACCGAGGAAATCCACGCGGTTTACACAGGCCGCGACCGCGCGCCACGGCGTGTCCGTGCCTTCCTCGACCACATGACCCCGCGCCTGAGGGCGATGCTGGCAGACTGACCGCCTCGGCGACTCATGGCGACCAAAGCGTTGCCCATAGAGGGGTTGGTCAGAAAAGACATCGGCCGGATGACGGGCATCCGGCCGATGGAACTCACCGCCGGGGCGGCTTGGTTCAGAACGGGATCTCGTCGTCGAGATCCTCGTGACGGGGCGGGGCGCCACCGCCGCTGCGATTGCCGCCCGACGAGCCGCCACCGTAGTTGCCGCCACCACCGCCATAGCCGCCGCCGCTGCTGCCACCACGCGACTCGTAGCCGCCGCCTCCACCGCCGAAGTTGCCGCCGCCCTCTTCACGGGCGCCACCGGTGAAGTCGATCTCGGCCACGCGGACCGACAGACCGGCGCCGCGGGTGCCATCGCGCTTTTCATATTCGCGCAGGGTGACCTCGCCCGAAACGACGACGCTCTTGCCCTTGGTCAGGTGCGGAGCAAGCGACTCGGCGCGCCGGCCCCAGATCGAGCAGTCGACCCACTGGGTCGTCTTGCGATCACCGAACCCGACATCGTTGGCGACGCGGAAGCCCAGCACCTTCTCGCCGCTCTGGGTCGTGCGCAATTCGCCGTCCGCGCCCAGGCGTCCCGTAAACGTCCAAACATTCATCGCTCGTTGCTCCTAAGCGCGAGTGTCCCAGCATCCATGCCGACCCGTCAGGATGCCCGGCGGAGGCACCCAGATGCCGAGGGTTCCCATTCGCAGGGCCGGCTGTTCAATGGCGACCATCCCCCCAGTCCCGCGCAACGAAGCACGCCGGACCGACGCCGGTCAACCGCCGTCGGATATGCTCCGGGGATGTCAGGACCGGCGCACTCGCCCTGCCGCCCCGACCGGGACACTCCATGAACAAATATAGCAGAGGAGCACGCCCCGGAAAACCAAATCTTCCGCGCAGCGCCGGAAATCGCATCCGGTCAG
>NZ_BADK01000927.1 GCF_000333595.1 Azospirillum sp. B506 | reverse complement strand
CGCCTCACGAGGTGCGGCGTGGCGAACCCTGGATCTGCTGAAGCGCGATCTTGCCGTGATGATCCTGTCCGACATCGGTGCCCTGACCGGCACCGAGGTGCAGGACATCGAGGACTGGGTGAAGAAAGGCGGCGTGCTGGTCCGCTTCGCCGGTCCACGTCTCGCCCAGCACGCCGACACGCTGGTGCCGGTGCGGCTGCGGATCGGCGACCGCGCGCTGGGCGGTGCGCTGTCCTGGTCGGAACCGGCTCGGCTCCAGCCTTTCCCGCCCAAATCGCCGTTCGAGGGGCTGACCATCCCACCCGACGTGCAGGTGAATCGTCAGGTGCTCGCCGAACCGGCCCTGGATCTGGCCGACCGCACCTGGGCAAGGCTGGCGGACGGCACGCCTCTGGTTACTTCGCAGAAGCGCGGTGATGGCTGGATCGTGCTGGTCCACACCACCGCCAGCCCGGACTGGTCGAACCTGCCGCTGTCCGGCCTGTTCGTCGACATGTTGCGCCGTCTGGTCGCGCTCAGCGGCGGCGTGACGGGAGCGTCTGCGACCGCGTCGCTCGATCCGGTCGAAGTGCTGGACGGCACCGGGCGGCTGGTTCCGCCGCCGCCGACCGCCTTCCCGATCCCCGGCAATGCTGCCGCCGACGTCATCGGACCACGCCATCCGCCGGGTTTCTACGGCACCGACGATGCGCGGCGCGCGCTGAACCTCTCCGCTGCAGTCACCTCCATCGACCCGCTGCCGCCGATGCCCGCCGGGGTTGGACGCGACGGCTATGGCGGCCGCGGCGAGGTTCCGCTGAAGCCATCGCTGTTGGCGGCAGCCCTGGCCCTGCTGTCCATCGACCTGCTGATCGCCCTCGCCCTGCGCGGCCTGCTGCGTACACCCGGCCTGAGGCGCGGTGCCGGCGGGGCGGCAGCTGGCCTTTTGCTCGCCCTCGCGCTTTCGTCCACACCGCAGCCGGCCCGCGCTCTCGATCTGGACAAGGCGGTCAAGGTGACGGCCGAAACCTACCTCGCCTATGTCCAGACTGGGGACAGCAGCGTCGACGACACCGCCCGCGCCGGGCTGGAGGGGCTGGTCGGCGTGCTCGGCCTGCGCACGGCCGTCGAGGCGGCGGGTGCGGTGGGCGTCGATCCCGAGCAGGATGAGCTGGCCTTCTACCCCCTGCTTTACTGGCCGGTGTCCGACCGCCAGAAAGCCTTGTCCGATCAGGCGCGGCAGCGGGTGAACGAGTATATGCGCAATGGCGGCACCATCCTGTTCGACACCCGCGATCAGGCGGCGGGCGGCGGCCCCGCCGTGCTGCAACGGCTGGTGCAGGGGCTGGACATCCCGCCGCTCGCCCCGGTGCCGCAGGACCATGTGCTGCGCAAATCCTTCTACCTGCTGACCGACTTCCCCGGCCGCTACACCGGCGGCCAGTTGTGGATCGAAGCGCGGGAGGGAGCGGCGAACGACGGCGTGTCCTCCGTTGTCATCGGCGGCAACGACTGGGCATCGGCCTGGGCGGTCGGCCGCAACGGCCAGCCGATGTTCGCGGTGATCCCCGGCGGCGAGCGCCAGCGTGAAATGGCTTATCGCTTTGGCGTCAACCTCGTGATGTACGCGCTGACCGGCAACTACAAGGCCGATCAGGTTCATGTGCCCGCCATCCTCGAAAGGCTCGGCCAATAAATGCCCGACGATCTGCTTTCCGGACTGTCCGTGGCGCTGGCGCCCCTGCTGCCCTGGCCGGTGCTGGGCGCGCTGGTCGGCTTTGCCCTGCTGGTGGTGCTGATTGCGGCGCTGCGCCGGGCGCGTGGCACCCTGCTGCGCCTGCTGGCGGTGACCGTCCTGGCGGTTGCACTCGTCAACCCGTCCCTGGTCCAGGAGAAGCGCGACCCGATCAAGGACGTCGCCGTGGTGGTGATCGACAATTCACCGAGCCAAGCCATCGGCGACCGCCGCGCCCGCACCGAACGGGCGGCGGAACAGCTGATAGAGCGCCTGAAGCGCTTCGACGACCTTGAAGTGCGCGTCGTCCGCAGCACCGAAGGCGGCGAAGCCGGCGGCACCATCAACGAGACCCATCTGTTCGAAGCGCTGAACCGCGCCATGGCCGATGTGCCGCGCCGACGGATGGCCGGAGCCGTCTTCATCACCGACGGCCAGGTGCATGACGTTCCCCAGGCGCCGGGCAAGCTGGCCGACATCGGCCCGATCCACACCCTGCTGACCGGCGACCGGGACGAGGGCGACCGCCGCATCGCCATCGTGCAGGCGCCGAATTACGGGCTCGTCGGCAAGCCGGTGGAACTGACCATCCGCGTCGACGACATGCCCGGCCGCCAGTCCGCCGATGCCGCGGTGACGCTGCGCCAGGATGGCGGCGCCCCCAGCACCATCCGTGTGCCGGTCGGCCGCGACATGCGCATCGATCTGCCGATCACCCATGGCGGCCAGAATGTCCTGGAGTTGGAGGTCGAACCGGCCAAGCAGGAGCTGACGCTGGCCAACAACCGCGCCGCGGTGGTGGTGAACGGCGTGCGCGACCGCCTGCGCGTGCTGCTCGTCTCCGGCGAACCCCATGCCGGCGAGCGCACATGGCGCAACCTGTTGAAGGCCGACCCGGCGGTGGATCTTGTGCATTTCACCATCCTGCGCCCGCCGGAAAAGCAGGACGGCACGCCGATCCGCGAGCTGTCGCTGATCGCCTTCCCGATCCGCGAACTGTTCGAGGTGAAGCTGGACGAGTTCGACCTGATTATCTTCGACCGCTACCGCCGCCGTGGCGTGTTGCCGCAGATGTATCTGGAGAACATTGCCGACTATGTCCGCAAGGGCGGCGCCCTGCTTGAGACCTCCGGCCAGGGCTATGCCGGTCCATTGTCGCTCTACCGCACGCCGTTGGGTTCTATCCTGCCGGCGGCCCCCGGCGGCCAGACGGTCGACCGCCCCTTTCTGCCGACCGTCACCGATGTCGGCCGCCGCCATCCGGTGACCGCCGGCCTACCCGGCGACCGACTGGACGCTCCGCCGACCTGGGGCCGCTGGTTCCATCAGGTCGAGGTGGCGCCGAACAGCGGCACGGTCGTGATGCAGGGTGCCGAGAACCGGCCTCTTCTGGTGCTGGACCGTGTCGGCAAGGGCCGGGTGGCCCAGCTTGCCTCCGACCAGATCTGGCTGTGGAGCCGCGGCTTCGAAGGCGGCGGCCCGCAGGCCGAGCTTCTGCGCCGTCTCGCCCACTGGCTGATGAAGGAACCGGAGCTGGAGGAGAACGACCTGCGTGCCCATGTGGACGGCAATCGCATCACGGTCGAACGCCGCTCCCTCACCCCCGATCCGCGCTCCGTCACCATCACCGATCCGTCCGACCAGACCAGCACCTTGCAACTGACCGACGATCGCACCGGCCGGGCCGTCGCCACCGTGACCGCGGCGGCTCCCGGCATTTACCGGATCTCCGATGGAGAGCGGACGACGCTTGCCGTGGTCGGGGCGGTGAACACGCCGGAACTGGCCGACGTGCGCTCCACCGGCGACCGCATGAAGCCGGTGGCTGAGGCGACCGGGGGTGGAATCCATTGGGTGACCGACACCGACAGCGGCCCCAATCCTGGTATCGATGTCAGGCGCACCCAACCTGACCGCAGCCAGACCGGTGCCGGTTGGATCGGCCTGCGTGCCAACGGCGACTATACGGTGACCGGAGTGACCGACGTGCCACTTCTGCCGGTGGGTGCGGTGCTGGCCCTGGTGCTGGGTGGGCTGTTGATGGCATGGCGCCGGGAGGGTCGCTGAACGGCCTCCGGAATGGCTGTTCGGTGGCGAAAATTTTCTGGAAACAGCCTGTTGCGTTCAGCCGGGCTTCCGATTATGGTGCCGCTCCTTCCGGCGATACGATTGATCGCCGCGCCGGTTGGGGCGTCGCCAAGCGGTAAGGCAGCGGTTTTTGGTACCGCCATCCGCAGGTTCGAATCCTGCCGCCCCAGCCAACTCTTCTTCCTTAAAAAACAAAGACGGACGGTGCTTTGAGCATGGCCCTCACAGGCAATGCTTGGACATTCGCCTATTGAGCGTCTTCCCCCGGTTCCAGCAGCATGACCAGGGTGTAGGCAGACCGGCCGCCGGGGCGCAGGGTCAACTGCTCCAGCGTGAGCGGCCCGTCCAGCGGATGATGGAAGCGGCGCAGGCCTCCCTCCCGCTCCAGCACGCCGTGATCCTCCCACATCCGCACGAAAACCGGGCTTTCCCGCAGCAGTCCGGCGACCAATGCCTGCACCGCCGGATCTTCAGGATGACGGGCGGTTTCGGCGCGGAACTCCGCCAGCAGGCGACGGGCGCGATTCTCCCAATCCAGGATGAAGCGTCGCGCCGTGGGATCGAGAAAGACGTAGCGCAGCAGGTTGCGCTCCACACCCTCCGGATCGCCGTCCCCTCCCAACCAGCGGCCGAACAGCCTTTCCGCGGCCAAGTTCCAGCCAACGGCTGTCCATAGACGGTCGAGCAGATAGGCCGGCGCAATCATCGCGTCCAACGCCGCCAGAATCGATGGCGGTGGCCGATCGGTCGATCCGGCGGGCGGTGCATCCGGGTCGCGCTTGCGCGTCATTTCAAACAGATAGGCCCGCTCCGCTCCAGTCAGATGCAGCGCAACGGCCAGCCGTGCCAAGGCGGACGGGGAAACCGATACGTCCCGTCCCTGCTCCAGCCAGCTGTACCAGGTGGGGCTGATGCCGCAGAGCTGGGCCAATTCCTCTCGCCGCAGACCGGGGGTGCGACGCCGGGTGGAGCCGCCTTGCAAACCGGCTTCCACCGGAGTCATCCGCTCACGATGGCGCCGCAGGAATGCGCCAAGCAGGCGCCGCCTCTCGGCTGATGGATCGGCTGCCGACGTGGGTGGGGCGATCCGTGGGGCGGGGGTGGAAGAGGTCATCGTGGCACTGCTTATACCAGGATAAACACCCTTCTTGTACCCGGTTAAGAACGGCGCGACGCTCGCCCTGTCATTCGCCCGGTTAAAAGGAAGCCACGTCATGACTCAGAACCACCACGGCGTCGTCGCCGAGAACTACGGCCCGCGCGCCAATGCCTATGTGTCCAGCGCCGTCCATGCCGGCGGTGCCGATCTGGACCAGATCGAGCAGGCTCTGCGTGGCCGCCCCGATGCGCGGGTGCTGGATCTGGGCTGTGGCGGCGGCCATGTCGCTTACCGTGCCGCTCCCCATGTTGCGGAGGTGGTGGCCGTCGATCTGACGCCCGAAATGCTGGAGGCGGTCGCCCGCACCGCGACGGAACGCGGCCTGGCCAACATCGCCACGCAACAGGCTCCGGCCGAACAACTGCCTTTCGAGGATGGCCGGTTCGACGTCGTGCTGTGCCGCTTCACCGCCCACCATTGGCGGGATTTCGAGGCGGGCCTGCGGGAGGCGCGGCGGGTTCTGGCGCCCGGCGGCATGGCGGTCTTCATCGACTGCATCGCACCGGCCACCACCATTCTCGATACCCATTTGCAGGTGGTTGAGGTGCTGCGCGATCCATCCCATGTCCGCAACCACACAGCGGCGGAATGGATGGCGGCCCTGGCACGGGCGGGCTTCGCGGTCCGGTCGCTGACGCCGCGGCGCCTACGCATGGAATTCCCGGTCTGGACGGCCCGCACCAACACCCCCGACCTCCACGCGCAGGCGATCCGGTCGCTCCAGCGCAGCGCAGCGGAAGAGGTCCGGATCCATTTCGACATCACCGAGGACGGCAGCTTCCTGCTCGACACGCTGACGCTGGAAACTGACCCGGTCTAGCAGGCTGCCGGCACCGACCGTTCCCGCCGGTCGAGGGCACCGCTCGCCAGCGTCAGGACCAGACCGCCCAGCACGAACAGTCCGCCGACCCAAGGCGTGGCGCCGAGACCGAGGGGGGAAGATACCACCTGCCCACCGAAGAAGGCGCCCGCCGCGATGCCGAGGTTGAAGGCGGCGATGTTGAGTGCCGACGCCACATCGACCGCCCCCGGCGCGTGGCGCTGTGCCAGTTGAACGACATAGAGCTGAAGACCCGGCACATTGGCGAAAGCCAGCGCGCCCATGCCGGCCAGGGTGATCAAAGCCGGGACCTTCGCGCCCGCGGTAAAGGTGAAGACGATCAGGACCAGCGCCTGCAGGGCGAACAGCCAGGCCAGCGCCCGGACCGGCCGGCGGTTGGCGAGCCGGCCGCCGACGACATTGCCGACCGCGATGGCGGCACCGTACAGCACCAGCACGAGGCTGACGGTGGCGTTGGAAAATCCGGTGATCGTCTCAAGGATCGGCGCCAGGAAGGTGAAGGCGACGAAGGTCCCGCCATACCCCAGCGCCGTGATCGCGAAAGCCAGCAGAAGCCGCGGCTTGGCCAGCACGGCGATCTGTGCGCCCAGTCCGGCGGCAGGCGGCTGGCTCAACCGCGCCGGCACGAGTGCTGCCACTCCCAACCCGCCAACGACGCCCAGCACCGATACCGCCAGGAAGGTGGCGCGCCAGCCAAAACTCTGTCCGATCCAGGTGCCCAGCGGCACGCCGGTGACGATGGCGATGGTCAGGCCGGAAAACATCATGGCGATGGCCGAGGCGCGCCTGTCCTCCGGCACCAGATCGGCGGCGATTGTCGAACCGACCGAAAAGAAGACGCCATGGGCAAAGGCGCTCAGCACCCGTGCGACCAGCAGCGTCTCATAATTGGGACTGACACCGGCCAGCAGGTTGCCGGCGACGAACACGCCCATCAGCCCCAGCAGCAACTGTTTGCGGGGGAGCCGCCCGGTCAGCGCGGTGAGCACCGGGGCTCCGAAGGTGACGCCCAGCGCATAGACGCTGACCACCATGCCCGCCAGCGGCAGGCTGACATTCAGATCATCCGCCACGGTGGGAAGCAGACCGACGACGACGAACTCGGTCGTCCCGATCGCGTAGGCGCTGATCGCCAGCGCCAGCAGTGCGAGTGGCATTTCGTAACTCTCCATTCCCTGAAAAGGACTGTGCTGGAGAGACGATGTGCGCCATAAGGTCAGGAACGGGAATGCCGGTCGAATTCCCATGATTTTGTCATTCGAGGAAAAAGTGGGGTGAAGGAGCCGGCATGAGCGATCCGCGTGCATGGGAAATGCGGGTTTTCCTGCGTGTTGCCGCCCAAGGCAGCTTCAGCGCTGCCGGGCGCGATGTCGGGATGACACCATCCTCCACGGCCAAGCTGGTCAGCCGCCTGGAGGAGCGGCTTGGTGTTCGACTGGTGGAACGATCCACCCGCAAGCTGCGCCTGACCGCGGAGGGCGACCTATACCGTGAACGGGCGGAAGTGCTGTTGGGGGAAATGGACGCGCTCGATGCCGAAATCGCCGGCGGAGCCCGCGCGCCGAGCGGCCTGATCCGCGCCAACGCTTCGGTCCCATTCGGCCAGCACTGCCTGCTGCCTCTGTTGCCCGATTTCCTGCGCCTTCATCCCGGCATCACGCTGGATATCACGATGACAGACGAGGTGGTGGATCTCTATGCCGCACGGGTCGACATCG
>NZ_BADK01000928.1 GCF_000333595.1 Azospirillum sp. B506 | reverse complement strand
GGGCGGTGCAGGGCTGCATGGAGATGACCTGCAGGCCTTCGCGCTCCACCATCTCCGCCTTGCGGCGGGCATACTGGCTGTCCTCCAGCTGGGAGAAGGGGCCGGAGAAACCGTTTTCCACCAGGACGCGCTTGGCTTTGGGGGCGATGGTCGCCACGCGCTCCAGCGTCGTCATGCCGGTGGACAGCGACGCGAGATCGACCGTCACCGGGACCATGAAGGTCAGACGCTCGCCGTCGCCGACGTAATAATCGAAGCCCGACACCTCTGCCCAGTTGAAGAACCACTGCGAGATGTTGCCGCCGAAATCATACAGGCGACCACCGCGTTGCAGCTCCGGCCCGATCAGGTCCCAAAACTCGTAGAAGCCGTCACCCGACCCCATCATGTTCATGAAGTCCTGGGTGATGCGGCGGTGTTCGACCACGTCCGGGCCAAACAGGCGGGCGAGACGCTCGTTCACCTCGTACTCGACGACCTTCAATTGCAGGCCTTCCAGCATGGCGGTCGCCATCAGGTGATGGGACAGCAGCGTCTTGCCGACGCCGCCGCGGTCATTGAGGACGAAGATCGTGCCCAGCATGCGATCGCCTTTCAAGTATGCGTTTGTTGAGTCGTCTTGGGTCATCGTGGCAGGCATCGGCTGGGATACAGGAAGGCCGGTGCCCGGCGCAACCGCCGTGGATGTCTGGTTGGAAACCGGCAGGGGGGCCGGCCTGGTCATCGCAGGTTCAGGAAGCGCGTCATGCGTCTCGGGATCGTCGTTGGCGCCGTCCTCTGGCCGCTCTTTCTCTGCGGACTCGTCGTTGACAACCATGGTCGCCGGGGCGAGCAGGTCCGGGCCAGGGGGGGCGGATTCAGGTCCGGCCGCGTCCGATTGTGGCGCCGGTGCGGCTTCGGCGGAGGTTTGCACTTCGGTGACGGCTTCTCCGGTAACCGGTTCTTCGTCCGGCAAGCTAACCGTAGCGATGACGTTGGCGGTGTCGTCAGCAGCGTCCGTTGACAGTTCAGCAGGCGTCTGCGAGTCGAGGCGCACCGCCTCGCCGACAGGCTCCGTTCCGGAGTCGGATCCCGCATCCATTTCCGTCTCGTCTTTCAGGCCGGCGGCCAGCGCAGCCTCATGAACCGCGGTCAGCATTTCCGCGGGCATGACGGTTACGGCGCCAGAGTCGCCGACGGGGTCGCTGCGTCCCTCGTTCCCGACCAGGAAGAAGGCAGAACGCAGGGTGACGGGCGAAATGGGCTGGTTGTCTCGGGCGGTCACGCCCAGCTTCGCCAGCAGATCGGAGATCTCGGCCCAGGACAGGCCGCGTTCGCGCATGAGTCCGATATCGGCATAGCTTTCGCGCACCGCCTGCATGGCGCTGCGGTTGCCAGCCGGGCGATCGGCAAGGAGCCGTTCAAGTTCCGAGCGGTCGATCGACACCGTATGGGATTCCGGCAAGATGAAATGACGGCGGGGAAGCGCCTGGACGTTGGATCACAAGGAATCCATTCCCCTTGGGCGGAAAAAATAGTACAAGCGGCCATCACGCGCAAACGGTTTCCAAACGACATCAACGACGCTAAACATGATTGCCCGGTCTGGAATCATCCGAGATACGGGGCAACTTCGCCGCCGTTCCGGCAGATGGTGTCATGACGTCGGCTTTTGGAACTGCCTGCCGGTTGCGCGGGTTGCCATATTTTCCCTATGGGAAAAGGGCCCGGCGACGGTGA
>NZ_BADK01000929.1 GCF_000333595.1 Azospirillum sp. B506 | reverse complement strand
TGGCGATCCCGCGGGTCTCACCGCCATCGACCTCAGCCGCGCCATGGGCTGGCTTCCCGACGAGGTTTATCTGGATACCCATGTGGCCAGCGAACGCGAGCTGGCACGCTTCCACACCCCCGACTACATCGCGGCGCTGAAGCGGGCGGAAGCCGAACAGCGAGTGGATGAGGCGACCGCCGCCCGCCACAATCTCGGCAAGCTGGAGAACCCGGTGTTCGCCGAGATGTACCGGCGGCCGGCCCACAGCAGTGGCTCTGCATTGCAGGCGGCTCGGATCCTGGGTGACCGGCCGGCCGGACTGGTCTATGCCCCGGCGGCCGGCACCCACCATGCGCGGCGAGATCGGGCCAGCGGCTTCTGCTACTTCAATGCGCCGGTGCTGGGCATACTTGAACTGTTGGACCATGGGCTGGAGCGGGTGCTCTATGTCGATCTCGATGCCCACCATGGCGACGGGGTGGAGGAAGCTTTCGCCGACGACGACCGGGTGCTGACCGTTTCCATTCACGAGGATGGGCGCTGGCCCTATTCCGGCAAGGCGGAGGACCGTGCCGGGGGAATGGCCCGCAACCTGCCGGTGCCGCCGGGCTTCAACGACAGCGAGATGGAGCATGTGATGGAGGTGGCGGTTCTGCCGCTCGCGCGTGCCTTCCGTCCGCAGGCGATGGTGATCCAGACCGGCGCCGACGCACTTGCCGAGGATCCGCTGAGCCGGCTGGAACTCTCCAACCGCGCATTGTGGGATGCGGTGGCGGCCCTGCTGCCTCTGGCGCCCCGGGTGCTGGTGGTGGGCGGTGGCGGCTATAATCCCTGGTCGGTCGGACGGTGCTGGGCCGGACTCTGGGCGGTGATGAATGGCAGAGATCCCGCCATCCGACCGACGGCGGAGGCGGAGGCCGTGCTGCGCGCCCTGACCTGGAACCGTGCTGCCGGCCGCAACCCGCCGGAACACTGGTTCACCACGATTGGCGATGAACCGCGACCGGGACCGGTCCGCGATGCGGTCAGGCATGTGGCGGAAATGGCGGTGTCCTGAACGACGACTGCCGGCCGCTGCAAACCACCCGATACAGTTCCGATGAATTTGGAACGAAGCTGTGACGATTCGTTGACGGGTCCTGATTGTTCGTCGATCCTCTTTTCAAGGCACCGGTGCCGCTTTCGGGATGGAGCCTATCGGCCGGCATTCGCCGGCTTTGGCTGGGAGAATGGGCGAGCGGATGTCGAACACGACGCTGTTCCTGATCGCCACCGTCATCATCATGCTGGCTGCCGTACCGGTCGCCATGATGCTGAAGGATTTTCTGCCGAACATCATGGAAAAGAGCAGCGGTCTTGAGCAGATCGAGAACCGCATCTATGTGCTTCACGCTGAAGCGCAGGAGCTTCAGAACCGCGTCAACCATCTGGTTCAGCGCCGCAACAGCCAATCTGCCGACCGCAACCGGCTGGAAACCGATATCCGCAAGGCGGAAAAGCAGATCCGTGACTTGGCCGACCAGCCTCCGATGTTCGTGCATGAGGTGGGAGATCCCCAGGCCGGGTTGATGAAGTTCGTCGCCACCGTGACGCAGGAAAAGGCATCTGTCGCCGCCCGCGCCGCCGGCGAGCGGGTGCAGGTCAATCCCATCTGGCGCTGTACCAATGTGGCGGAGGTCTGGGCGTCCAGCTTCGACGAGGCCAAGCAGATGTGCGACGTTGCCTTCCCGTTCAAAATGGGCTTCCAGAAGTCCTTTATGCGCGGCACCGAGAAGACAGGCGCCAAAGGCGGTGGCAAGGGTGCTCCCATGCCGCCGGCGACCGCTCGGTCCAAGGCCGGTGCCGTCCCATGATGATCAACTTCATCATCATTCTCGCGATCGTCTCCATCGGCGCGTGGCTGGGCAATGTCCTGTTGGGCGTGGAGCAACGGGTGTCGCAGGCCCGCCAGCGCGTCCGCGGCGTGCGGAAGACTCTGGACNAGCTGGATGCCACCATCCATCGACTGCATCGGGAAGAGAAAACCTTCTTACCGAATCGAGGAGTTGACCAGGGAATCGTGGAACTGCGCAGAAGCAGGT